>JBCCZC010000054.1:0-19921 GCA_039188505.1 Pseudomonadota bacterium
ATGCTGTTGATACGGTGGGTATGCTGAAGTTTGGAGCGTATTTTGAATAGATGCAGTCTGTTGCAAAACGGACTGGCCTCGGACAATCCAAGGACTTTCATCGCAGCTCATGGGAGGGCTCCGCAGCGTCGGTATCCTCGTCGACTGCCGGAATTTCCACAGCCGCGTCGAGCTCGGCCACGACCGGCGCCGCCGCCGCTTCCTCGATCTCGACGGCCTCCTCGAAGTCCACGGCCTCATCGCCGGGCTCCTCGTCAGTCGCCGACGCCATCTCCTCGACGAGCTCCTCGACCGGTTCAGGGGCGGTCTCCGCGACCGCGACCTCTTCGGCAGCCGGGGCGGGCGCCGCGGCGTCGAGCCTGGCCTCCTCGCCGCTCGCCAGCCTCTCGGCCACGTGCTTGATGCCTTCGATGTCCGCTGTCGGACGGCCCTCGCCCTTCACGTTGGCGAGGAGCTGGGGCAGCGTATCGACCGCGGTTCCGAGCAGCGCGATGACGGCGGGAGAGGCTTCCCGTGTGCCGTCCAGGATGCGGTTCAAGAGGTTCTCGATCTGCCAGCTGAATTCGCCGATCGTATGGGCGCCGACCAGGCGTCCGCTGCCCTTGAGCGTATGGAAGGTGCGACGGATTGTCCCCAGGGTTTCCTGATCGTCGGGCTCCGCGCGCCACTTCGGAAACAGCTCGTCGAGCGTGACCAGCTCTTCCTCGACTTCCTCGATGAAGACCTCGCGGATCTCCTCGTCGATGTCGTCGTCGATATCCGCTCCGGCCGGCTCCTCTGCGGCCTCCAGAGACGCTCCGGCCGGTGCAGACGCGGCCTCCACAGGCGCTTCTTCGGTCGCAGACTCCTCTGGCAGCGCTTCCGTGGCGGTAGCGGCCTCGATGGCGTCCATGTCGACCGCCGGCATGATCACCGTCTCGGCCTCGGAGAGCTCGGACTCGGGGGCCTCTGCCGCCTCCTCGGGCTCGGCCGCCTTTTCCGCGGCCGCAGCCTCGGCCTCGGCTGCCTTGCGCTCGCCTTCCTCACCCAGGTAACCCAGACGATCCAGGCTGGATTTCGCAACCTCGAGAATCTTGCCCTTGCCCGGCCGGTGCTCCCGCACGGCCTCGAGGAAGTACTCGATGCTCGCCACCGCGTCCGCCAGCGTGTCGAGCTGATCCGCGGACGGCACGTTGCGCTTGGCGATCAGTTCGGCATTGATGAAGCGAATGACGCCATACAGCAGCTCGCTGGCCTCGCCGAGGTCCAGCATCTCCAGTGCGCCCACGATCTCCTGGAGCAGCCGCGGCGTCTCCTTGATGCGCTCGTGATCCCAGGGGGCTTCGATGAATTCGATGATGCTGCGCTTGATTTCCTGGAGGTTCTCCGAGGATTCCTTCATCAGCGCATCAAGGATCCGCCGAACCTCGGAGCTGGGCAGCTCGGCGCTCAGCGCGAGACCTTCCCCTTCGCCCTCGGCCTCGTCGCTGCCGAGCCGATCGATATAGTTGTCCAGCGCGGCCTCGACGTAGAGCATGGCGCTCGCCACGTCCATCAGGCTCTCTTCACTGGCCTCGGCTTCACCTTCGGAGAAGCGGCGCAACCGATCGCGTTCATCGACCACGGCGCCCTGGGGGCCTTCGAGACCGAGCATGCCAAGCGTGTCGGCGACCTTTTCCAGGTGCTCCATGAGCGGCGTGTAGCCTTCGCTGGACATGTCGCCCTGGCGGACCTTGAAGTCCAGGCCGTCCTTCACGCGCATCAGATCTTCCTTGATGGCGGAGGCGACGGTGTCGAGGAGTTCCCGGTTGTGCCCGGTCATGCTGCCCTGGGCGTGCATGACCTCGCTTTCGTCGGGCACGAGGAGGGACAGGCCGAACAGCTCGTTCAGCTGTGTCACCCGCTCGCAGGCCACTTTCGGTTCGCTGGCCGCGAAGTAGAGCAGCTGGCGGGACAGCGCGTCGGTGCTGTCCGCAACCATCGCACGCTCACCCTTGAGCGCCTGCCGTTTCATCTCCTGGTCGACCTTACCGATCGCGAGCTTCACCTCACGCTCGGGAGAGATCGCACCGACCTTGACGCCTTCGATGATGCCGGCGGCGATCCACCAGAGGCGGCGCGGCGTCTCGGCGTGGGTAATCGAGGCCAGCTTGTCGCAGATGGCGCCCATGCGACCGAGCATCGCGTCGGCCTTCTCGGCATTGTCGCCGGCTCGCAGCCATCCCAGCAGCGACGCCTCGAAGGCCTTCCGCAGCTTGACCGTTGCCGCCCGCATCTTGACGTCTGCAACCGCTTTCTCGGGCCCGGAGACCGGGAGGTCGATGTCCAGCCGGGGCGCGAACAGCGCGACCTCCGTGACCGGCTTCTCACCGCGGATACCGCGGATCTCATTGAGCAACGGCAGCAGGACGATCGGGATGTCCCGGTGACCCGACTGCAGCCGCTCGAGGTAGTCCGGCAGCTGCACCATGCCCCGGATCATGATGTCGAACGCCGAATCGCGATCCGACACGTCCTCCTCGAGCAGGGCGGTGGCGGACTGCTCGAGCTCGTCGACCACCATCGCGGCGCCGTGCAACTCGACCATGGCCAGCGTGCCCTGCACCTGGTGGAGATAGGTCGCGCAGAAGCGCATCTGGCTCGTGTCGGAAGGATCCTCGACGAAAGCCTGCAGCGCGAGGCGCGCCTGGTTGAGCGTTTCATCCAGCTCACGCTTGACCCAGCTCAGCGTCGTGAAATCGATATCGTCTTCCAGTCTCATTGCTTCGGCTCCTCCGCGCGGCGCCGGTACGCCAGCGTCCGCTGACCCGCAACCCGTGTCAGCAGCGGATGTCTCCAACCAGTCATCTCACCAGGCCCGAGGATCAGATGACCTCCCGGGCGCAGGCACTTCACGAGCTGATCCAGCACACCCAGGCGTCGCTCCCGGGGGAAGTAGATCAGCACGTTTTGGCAGTAGATCAGGTCCAGATGGCTCAACGGCTGGCGTGCAACGTCCAGCAGATTGAGCATCGCGAACCCGACACGCTTGAGCAGTCGCTCGTGCATGACGAACGAATCCGTCCTGCCAGTAACGCAGTAGAGCTCCCGGTATTCCGGCGGAATCTCGGAGAGCTTCGAGTTCGGGTAGCGGCCCGATCGACCGACAACCAATGCAGGTTGCGATACATCGGATGCCGTTACGCCGTAGTGAAAGGGCGCGTCTGCCTTCGCGGCGTAGCGATCGATCACCATGGCCAGGCTGTAGGCCTCTTCCCCCGTGGAACAACCCACGCTCCAGGCGTGGAATGCGGCCTTGCCGCCGGTGCGCACCACGAAATCCGGAAGCACCTCGTCCGCGACCATCTCCAGCGACGGACGATGGCGGAAGAAGTGCGTCTGGTGCACCGTGAGGCGGTCAACGAGGACCGCCCACTCGACCGCACCGCGACGACCCGAGAGCAGATCGCGGTGATAGGCCTCGAAATCATCGGCCCCGACCTCCCGCATCCGTAGACGCAGATTGGTCTCCAGGAACTGTTTCCGTTCCTGCGGGACAACCACGCCGGTACGCTCCTCGAGAAGCGCTACCCAGCGCCGGAATTCCTCGTCGTCCATCGGCCCCCGGAGGCATTCAGGCCCGAGTGACGCATCCGCACCTGGCGTCGCTACGATCACTTAGCAGGGCCTTGGCCGCATTACGCCGGCAGCTTGAAGTCGGCCACCGACCGCCGAAGTTCCGCTGCGAGATCGGCCAGGTGACCAATGCTCTCGGCCGTCTGGCTCGTACCGGCGGACGTCTGCGTCGTGATCTCCTGAATGACGTTCATCGTTCCGGAGATGTTGGTCGCAGCAGCCGACTGCTGGCGGGCAGCTTCGGAGATCGACTGAAGGAGATCTGCAAGGTCATGGGAGACCTTCTCGATCTCGCCCAGTGCCTCACCGGCGTCCTCGGCCAGGCGGGCACCGTTGACCACCTCTGTGGTCGTCTGTTCCATCGAGATGACCGCTTCGTTCGTGTCGGCCTGAATCGTCTGGACCAGCGTTTCGATCCGTTTCGTTGCTTTCGAGGCCCGTTCTGCGAGGCGCTGGACCTCGTCGGCAACGACCGCGAAGCCGCGACCCGCCTCACCGGCGGATGCGGCCTGGATGGCGGCGTTCAGTGCGAGGATGTTCGTCTGTTCGGCGATGTCGTTAATCAGTTCGACGATGTCGCCGATCTCCTGGGAACTCTCACCCAGTCGCTTGATTCGCTTGGACGTCTCCTGGATCTGGTCACGGATGTTGTCCATGCCCTCGATCGTCTGGCGCACGACCTCGGCGCCCTTGGCAGCGATGGCAACCGAGCGCTGTGCAACGTCCGCCGATTCGGCGGAGTTCTTGGAGACCTCGTCGATCGAGACGGCGATCTCGTTGATGGCCGCGGAGGCTGACGTGATCTGCTGCGCCTGGTGCTCGGAGGCCTCGGCGAGGTGCATGGCCGTGGCCTGCGTTTCCTGGGCGGCGGAGGCGACCTGTACGGCCGTCTCGTTAATGGTGGTTACCAGGGAGCGCAGGGCCTCGATGGCGAAATTAATGGAGTCTGCGATGGCGCCCGTAATGTCCTCGGTCACCGTCGCCTTCACCGTCAGGTCGCCTTCTGCGAGGGAGCCCATCTCGTCCAGCAGGCGCAGAATGGCCTCCTGGTTCCGCTGGTTCAGCTCTTCCGTCACCTTGAAGCGTGCCCGCTGGTCGCGGTAGAGCAGCCAGAGCAGGACGACGATGATCAGCAGCGCGCCGGCGCCCATCGCGACACCGGCGGCAACGGACGGGAAGAGCCGCTCGCCGTCGGCAAGGGCGTTGTAGGCTTCCTCGAGCGTCTGCGCGTCGGTGAGAAGCTGCTCGGAATCCAGGAAGATGTTGTCCGATGCGTCCTTCACCTCGAGCAGATCGGTCGAAGCGCTCAGAATCTGTTCAACGTTGGCTTCGACGTCGCTGTAGACCTCGAAGACGCCGCCCAGCAGCTCGAGGGCCTCGGGATTCTGGAGCGGCTCAATGCCGAGATTTTCGTCGCCGTTGAGGAGGCCGTTGAGAACGTCGCGGAGGAGGACGGCGTCCCGGCCGAAGCTGTCGGCGGCCGAGACGGCCGCGTAGCCCCCCTGAAGGATCTCATTGACTCGCCGGAGCATCCGCTCGGCAACGGCCGGCGTGCTGGACGCCCAGTAGATCTGCTGGGGGCGAGCGCCGATGCTGGCGAGGACCTGCGACACCTCCGAGAGGCGCGCCTGGAGAAGCGGGATGTCGGCAGCAAAGTTGTCGGCGGTTTCGGCCAGGTCGACGACCAGGGTGTCCCGGGCGAGGATCTTGTCGACCTCGGCGCGGATCGGCTGCCAGGTGTCGTTGTCGAGCTGGTAGCGCTCGTTCTCCACGGCGCTGGGCAATTCGCTCAGGCCGGTGTCCGGGTCACCGTTCGTCAGGGCCCCCAGATTGCTGTCGATCCGCAGCTTGCTTTGGCCGAGCTCCTCGAAGGCATCGAAGTTCCCGCCGGCCGCCTCGTTGGCGAACTTGGCGATCTGCTGCGAGAGCACCTGGGTCTCGGTGATCAGGCCCAGATGGCGCCGCTGCTGCTCGGCCGCCTGGTTGAGCAGATAGAAGTTGAGAATGATCCCGCCGAAGACCAGCGCGAGAACGATACCGAGTGCCGATACGAGGGTATTCGACTCCCGACTCTGAAGTGATGCGCCTGCTGCACTCATTTTCCGTGACTCCCCACTGCTCCCAGCGTGCTGATCATGATTCCACCCTTCCCGAATATGGTTACGGCCTGAAGCCGCTTGTCTGTTGCGTTACCGACCGTCATGCCGCGGCCTGCTGGAACTCTGGATCGGAGACGAGGCGACCGACGGCAAACGTGCCCCAGTGCTCCTCGCCCTTGACGTACTCGCGCTCGATGTAGCGCCCGACCATGTGCTCGCGATAGTGGCCCTCATCGGTCTGTTCCTCGTCGAGGAAGTGCCGCTGACCCACGATTTCGTCGATGAGCAGGCCCACGTTGCCGCCGTGCTGCGGCACCACGAGAACCCGCGTGTACTTGTCCATCGTCGTCTTCTCGCCCGACAGGTAACCGCGCAGATCGATGATCGGCACGAGGTTGCCGCGAACATTCGCAATGCCCAGCATCCAGTTCCGGGCACCGGGCACCCGCGTGAAGCTGGGAACCGTCATGATCTCGACGATCTCGCTGATGTCACTGACCATGTTGGCCTCCGCCAGGCGGAAGGCGATACCGGACCAGGTGCCCTGGGCCGAAGCCTGCTCGGGCAGCCCGACCGCATGGATCAGCGCCCGCTTCTCGAAGTCCCGCAGGGTCTCGAATGCCTTGTTGACGCCGCCCTTCGCCATGCTTCCTCAGCCTCCGAGCGCCGTAGCGATCTTTTGCAGGAGCACCGAATCCCTGACGGGCTTGGTCACGTAATCCTTCGCCCCCTGGCGCAGTCCCCAGACCTTGTCGGTCTCCATGTTCTTCGTGCTGATGATGATCACCGGAATGTGCGCGGTCTGCGGATCCTTGCTGAGGCTCCGCGTCGCCTGGAATCCATTCATGCCCGGCATGATCACATCCATCAGGATCAGGTCCGGTAGCGTTTCCTTCGCCCGATTGATGCCCTCTTCGGCGTTCGGGGCGGAGTCCACCTCGTAACCGGATTTCTCCAGGAGCTTGCCGTAGACGTGAATGTCCGTCGGCGAATCATCGATGATCAGAATCTTGGGCATGTGGTTTGGGATTCCCTGCTGTTCTCTGCCTGCCGCGCCCTCAGGAGTCCTCGACGTGGCGCCGGATGGCGCTCAGCAGCTCGTCGCGGGTGAAGGGCTTCGTCAGGTATTGCTCCGATCCCACGATCCGACCCCTCGCCTTGTCGAAGAGGCCATCCTTGCTCGAAAGCATGATCACGGGCGTGGAGCGGAATACCTTATTGTTCTTGATGAGCGCGCACGTCTGATAGCCGTCGAGTCGCGGCATCATGATGTCCACGAAGATGATGTCCGGATGGTGGTCGGAAATCTTGGCGAGTGCTTCGAAGCCGTCGGTTGCGGTGACGACGTCGCACCCCTCCTTCTTCAGCAGCGTCTCAGCCGTGCGACGGATGGTCTTGCTGTCGTCGATGACCATCACTTTGAGGCTTTCGAGATCCGACTTGTTCGGTGCAGCTTCCACAGATGACCCCCGAGGTGTCCGCGTGGTAGATCCTCAGCTTCTTAACCAATCCTGACTGTATGTGTCAAGTTTAACGGCTAAGTTGCTAAACCCTATAAGTTTTCCGGCGATTGTCAGCCTGTTCGCCGGACCTGCCTCCCGCAGGTGCCGTGCGTGCAGCCACAGAGCACACGCCAAGCGTTGATCATACTATAAGATTCATGCGCTTGGCGCTCATTGCGGAGACTGACGCGCGCGCCGGAACCTCGCCATCTTGCACTGATTTCAACGGCATCACGTCCACAGGCCCTCGCTTTTTACGCGATGTAACAAGCCGGTCGTTGCGAGCACGGCCCGTCGACGCTCGTCACGGGTCGTAGCAGGGCGGGGGCGCACGCTTCGGATGCCCACCCGGACCGCCTGCCGGTGCGGAGCGATGAACGCAAGCATCCGGAGCGGCGATGCCGATCCCGGTGAGCGGGTGCTGCCATCCTGCGCCTTCGCGCTGCTACACTTCGCCCGCCCATCTCGCCGTAGCACAGGACTGCCTCATGGCTCGATCGATCGGTGTCGTCATGGATCCCATCGAGGGGATCAATAGCAAGAAGGATTCGACCTTCGCGATGCTGCTGGAGGCCCAGCGGCGCGGCTGGCGGATCCACTACTTCACGGCCGGCGATCTCTGGGTCGAGAATGGTGTCGCCCACGGCCGATCCCGGAACCTCGAGCTCCGCGACAACCCGGCGGACTGGTTCTCCTGGATCGGCGAAGCCGAGACCGTCGCACTGGGTTCGCTCGACGTCATCCTGATGCGCCGGGATCCGCCCTTCGATCTCGAGTACATCAACGATACCTACGCGCTGGAGCGTGCGGAGATCGCCGGCGCCCTCGTCGTCAACCGACCGCAGGCGCTGCGCGACGCCAACGAGAAATACTTCACGGCATGGTTCGCGGAACTGGGCCCGCCCACCCTCTTCTCCCGCGACCAGACGCGCCTACGGGCCTTCGTTCTCGAGCAGGGCCGTGCCGTCATCAAACCGGTCGACGGTATGGGCGGGGCGTCGATCTTCCAGCTGCATCGCGACGACCCCAACATCAACGTGGCGCTTGAGACCGTCAGTGAGGAAGGTCGCCGCGTCGTGGTGGCGCAGAAATACGTGCCGGAGATCACCGCTGGCGACAAGCGGATCCTCATCGTCGACGGTGAGGCTGTGCCGTGCGCGCTCGCGCGCATCCCGTCGAGCGAGGACTTCCGCGGCAACCTGGCGCGCGGCGGGACCGGCGAGGGTCTCGAACTCACCGAGCGCGACCGCGAGATCTGCGAGCAGGTCGGACCCGAGCTCGCGGCACGCGGCATCCTCTTCGCCGGCCTGGACGTCATTGGTGACTACCTCACCGAGATCAACGTGACGAGCCCGACCTGCATCCGTGAACTCGATAGCATCTTCGACCTCAATATCGCTGGTATCCTCTTCGACGCCATTGAACGGCAGCTCGCCGCCCGCGGCTGAGCGGCCGGCAGGGGCAAGGACGGCTTGACGGAAGACGACACGCGTTGAATCCCGCCACCGACATCACCACTTCCGATCGCCTCGGCGTCACGACGATCTTCTCGATCCTCGCGCACGCGGTCATCGTGCTCGGCGTGGGCTTCCAGATCGAACGGAGCCAGCCCGACTCGCTGCCGTCCCTCGACGTCATCCTGGTGCAGCGGCAGACCGAGGAGGCGCCCAAGGAGGCGGACTTCCTCGCTCAGGCGTCCCAGCAGGGCGGTGGCACATCGGTCGAGAAGGTTCGCCCGCAGGCGCCGCTGACGAGCCCCGTCCCGAAACCCGATCCCGGCGAGGCACCTCAGACGGTGCGGCCGTCCATGCCGGAGCCCACGCCACAGACTCCGCCGGAGGTCGTGACGACGCGGCAGGCGAGCACTCAGGTCACGGTCCAACCGCAGACGGAGGAGCAGCCGGATACGCCCGAGCCGAAGTCGCGGGAACTCATCGAACGCGCCATGGAGATCGCTCGCCTCGAAGCCGAGATCGGCCGAGATCTGGAGGCCTATGCGCGCCGTCCGCGGCGGAAGTTCATTTCCGCGAACACCCGCGAGTTCGAGTACGCGTCGTACATGCAGGCCTGGGTCGCCAAGGTCGAGCGGCTCGGCAACCTCAATTATCCGGACGAGGCTCGCCGCAGGAAGCTCGAGGGCAGTCTCGTGCTGACCGTGGCCATCAACCGCAACGGTGAGATCGAAACCATCGAGGTGATCCAGCCCTCCGGCTACACGGTGCTGGACGAGGCGGCAATCCGGATTGTCCGGATGGGGTCACCCTATGCCCCGCTGCCCGACAACATCCGCGACAAGGTCGACATCCTCCACATCACCCGGACCTGGCAGTTCCTGCCGGGCAATGCCTTCGGCTATCGCTGAAGTCACTCCGTCTTCATTGTTCGCTCAGATTTTTCCTGCGATCATTCGCGGCTTCCCCCGCTTTCGGAATCCAGACGACGCCATGCTGATCTTCGAGCAGTCCAGCCCCGGCCGCCACGCGACCGCCCAGGTACCCGCCGCAACCGATGATGCCTCGACCATTCCGGAGTCGATGCGCCGCAAGGATTCAGCGGGCCTGCCCAGCCTTTCCGAGCTCCAGGTTGTGCGCCACTACACGCGTCTGTCGCAGAAGAACTTCTCGATCGATACGCATTTCTACCCGCTGGGTTCCTGCACCATGAAGTACAACCCACGGGCCTGTAACAGCCTCGCCATGCTCGACGGCTTCCTGGCCCGGCATCCGCATGCGCCGGGCACCGTTTCGCAGGGTTTCATGCACGCCATGTACGACCTGCAGAACATCCTCGCCGACGTCACGGGCATGAAGGGCATCTCGCTGTCGCCGATGGCCGGCGCCCAGGGCGAGTTCACGGGCGTGGCGATGATCCGCGCCTACCACGAGGACCGCGGCGACGATGGCCGCACCGAGATCCTCGTTCCGGACGCGGCACACGGCACCAACCCCGCAACGGCCATCATGTGCGGCTACAAGGTCCGTGAGATTCCGACCGATGCCGAGGGCGACGTCGATTTCGAGGCCCTCAAGGAAGCGGTCGGTCCGCAGACCGCCGGGATCATGCTCACGAATCCGTCGACGCTGGGCGTCTTCGAGCGTCGGATCCTCGAGATCTCGGAGCTCATCCACGACGTCGGCGGCCTGCTCTACTACGACGGCGCGAATCTGAATGCCATCCTCGGCAAGGCGCGGCCCGGAGACATGGGTTTCGACGCCATCCACATGAACCTGCACAAGACCTTCTCCACACCGCACGGTGGTGGTGGGCCTGGCGCTGGTGCCGTTGGCGTGAGTGAACGCCTCCTGCCCTACCTGCCGGTGCCGATCGTCGGCAAGGCAGACGACCAGTACCGCTGGTTGACGCAGGCGGATCGGCCGAAGTCGATCGGCCAGCTGTCGGCCTTCGCCGGCAATGCCGGCGTGCTCCTGCGCGCCTACGTCTACGCGTTGATGCTCGGCCGCGAGGGCATGACCCGGGTCGCCGAGTACGCGACGCTCAACGCGAACTACCTCGCTGCCCGGCTCAGCGAGGCCGGCTTCGAGCTGGCCTTCCCGACGCGCCGGGCGAGCCACGAGTTCATCGTGACCCTCAAGCGCGAGGCGAAGGAATACGGCCTGACGGCAGCCGAGCTCTCGAAGATGCTGCTGGATCTGAACATCCATGCGCCGACCAACTACGTCCCGCTGCTCGTCCCCGAATGCCAGCTCATCGAGCCCACGGAGACCGAGCCGAAGGAAGTTCTCGACGAGTTCGTCGAGGCGATGATCACGATTCGCGACAAGGCCAAGGAAGACATCGGCTACGTCAATGGCGCGCCCTACACGCTCCCGGCCCGTCGGCTCGACGACGTCCGCGCCGCGCGCCAGCTGGATCTGCGCTGGACGCCGGAAGAAGCGTCCGACGACGCCTCCGACGAGGCGGCGTGATCCCCCGGGAGGCCGGGAGCTAGCGCTCGGCCGCCCTTTCCAGCGCGCTTCGCCAGCCGAACCGCGTTGTCACCTGCGAAAATCCCCCGCTGACAGGCACCGAGAGCACCAGCGGATCGCCCGAGCGTGGATGGACGAGTTCGAGCCGCGACGCGTGCAGCAGCAGCCGGCTCACCGCATAGCGCTCGCGGAAGAATCGGTTATAGGCGCCGCGCCCGTAGGTCGTGTCACCGATGATCGGGTGAGACAGGTGCTTCATGTGCCGCCGCAGCTGATGCCTGCGACCCGTGCGCGGCCGGAGCAGGCCCAGCGAGAACCGGGACTGCGGATACTTCTCGATGGCCGCGTCGACTTCCGCCTGGGCGAGGCTGCGAAATTCAGTCATGGCGTCCCGCTTCCCCGCCTGCGGCTCGTCCCGGTCGGCGATGGCGTGGTCGATAATCCCCGCTTCCGGCAACCACCCCCGGACGATGGCGAGATAGTCCTTGCGCACGGCCCGCTCGGCGAACTGGCGTCCGACGTCAGCGGCCGTCTCCGCGTCGAGCGCGAGCAGCAGCACGCCCGACGTGGGCCGGTCGAGGCGGTGGACGGGGAATACGGCCTCCCCGAGCTGGTCCCGCAGGAGGTGCACAAGGAAGTGTTCCTGCTTGCCGGCAAGCGGCGTCGGGTGCATCAGCAGACCGGCAGGCTTGTCCACGGCGACGAGGCAGTCGTCGCGGTAGACGATGCTCAGCTCGCCGGGTGCGGGGCCCGGCACCGATCGGTCCATCCAGCTCATGGTGCCATGATCGCTTGCAGGCCCCCGAGGTGTCACTTATGCTCGCGCCGCCTGTCCCTGGATCGTTGCCGATGACCTCTGAAGCCCTGCCCATCGTGCGCCTGAAGCGCCACGAGGATCGCCGGATCCGCGAGGGTCATCTCTGGGTCTTCAGCAACGAGATCGACACGGGAAAGACCCCGCTCACCGAATTCGAGCCGGGCGCCGAAGCGCGCCTCGAGGCCAGCGACGGCAAGCCCCTGGGCATCGTCTACGTCAACCCGGCCTCACTCATCGCCTGCCGGGTCATGAGCCGGGATTCGCGGCAGCGGATCGAGCGTTCCTTGCTCACGCATCGCGTCAACGTCGCCATCGGCCTCCGGGAGCGGCTCTACGGCGAGCCCTCGGGTCGCCTGATCTACGGCGAGGCCGACCGCCTGCCCGGGCTCGTGGTCGACCGCTTCGGTGATGTGCTCGTCGGACAGATCACCACGGCGGGCATGGAGCGGATGCGCGAACCTATCGCCAGCATCCTGCAGGAAAAGCTCGACTGCTCGGCCATGATCTGGCGGAACGACGGCGCCATGCGCGGCCTCGAAGGGCTCGATTCCTACGTCACCATGGCCTTCGGCGAGCAGCCGGAGCGGCTATCGCTCACGGAAGGTGGCGTACCCTTCTCCGTGGCCGCAGGCAAGTCGCAGAAGACCGGCTGGTTCTTCGACCAGCGCGCGAACCGGGATCTCCTCGCACCCTACGTCAAAGGACGTCGCGTCCTTGACCTGTTCTGCTACGCCGGCGGCTGGGGCGTGCGCGCCGCGCTTGCAGGCGCGAGCGCTGTGACCTTCGTCGACTCGGGTGAGCAGGCCATCGCCGACGTCGCCGAGAACGTCGCGACCAACGGAATCGAGGCACGAGCGCAGATCTTGCGCGACGATGCCTTCCGGTACCTGGAGGCGGCCCTGGCCGATGGCGAGCGCTTCGACGTGGTGATCGTCGATCCGCCGGCCTTCGCCAAGCGCCGCAAGGACGTAAAGAACGCCCTCAACGCGTACCGGCGCGTCAATGAACTCGCCCTGCGGCTGCTCGATCGCGATGGCTTTCTCGTGACGTGCTCCTGCTCGCACCACGTGCGCGCTGACCGGTTCCTCGACACGGTCCTGAAGGCGGGCCGCCACGTCGATCGCCAGCTCCAGCGCGTCACCCTGCTGCAGCAGGCACCGGACCACCCCGTGCACCCGGCGATACCCGAGACGGAGTATCTCAAGGGTGCGATCTTCCGCTCCACGGTCAACTGACTTGTCGAGGGCCGCACAACCGGCGACCATGCGCCAGACCGAGCCCCGAGCCTGAGCATGGCGCAGGACCTGCCCTTCTTCGTCAATTTCGATCCCGTGGCGATCAGCCTCGGACCGCTGACCATCCACTGGTACGGCATCGCCTATCTGCTGGCCTTCATCGTTTTCTGGGCGCTGGGCAGCTATCGGGCGCGCCAACGTGGCGACTGGACGCCGGAAGAGGTCAGCGACCTGCTCTTCTACGGCGCCCTCGGCGTGGTCCTTGGGGGGCGCCTCGGCTACATCTTCTTCTACGACCTGGCTCAGGTGATTGACGACCCGCTGCGGATCTTCGCCATCCACAAGGGCGGCATGTCGTTCCACGGTGGGTTGATCGGCGTGATGGTCGCGGTGGCCTGGTTCGGGCGCAAGACCCATCGAGGCTTCTTTGGCGTGGCCGACTTTGTGGTACCACTGGTGCCCCCCGGCCTCTTCTTCGGCCGCATCGCGAATTTCTGGGGCGGCGAGCTCTGGGGCCGCCAGAGCGACGTCCCCTGGGCGATGATCTTCCCCAAAGCCATCGACTTCGAGCGCTGGTCCGATCCTGCACTCGAGGCCGCCTGGGCGGCAGGCAGCCTAAACGGCGAAGCACGCCACCCCTCGCAGCTCTATCAGGCGGGGCTCGAGGGCCTGGCGCTGTTTGCGATCCTCTGGCTCTACTCGCGCCGGCCGCGCCCACCGATGGCGGTTTCGGGTGCGTTCCTGCTCTGCTACGGGCTGTTCCGGAGTTTCCTCGAGCAGTTCCGACAGCCGGACGACCACCTCGAATTCATCGCCTTCGGCTGGCTGACCATGGGCCAGGC
This sequence comes from Pseudomonadota bacterium, assembly GCA_039188505.1. Lineage (GTDB taxonomy): Bacteria > Pseudomonadota > Gammaproteobacteria > Xanthomonadales > SZUA-38 > JBCCZC01. The sequence goes on from JBCCZC010000054.1 coordinate 14,016, forward strand.
GCTGTCCCTGCCGATGATCATCGGCGGCGCGCTCCTCATGGCGCTCGCCTACGGCCGCAATTCCCGCGGGAGCACGAATCCATGAAGCAGTACCACGACCTGATGCAGCGGATCCTCGACGAGGGTGTGCAGCGCGGTGACAGGACCGGGACGGGCACGCTGAGCGTGTTCGGCCACCAGATGCGCTTCGACCTGACCGATCGTTTTCCCGTCCTCACCACCAAGAAACTGCACCTGCGGTCGATCATCCACGAGCTGCTCTGGTTCCTGCGCGGCGACACGAACATCGCCTACCTGAAGGAGAACGGCGTCAGGATCTGGGACGAGTGGGCCGACGCGGACGGTGAGCTCGGGCCCGTATACGGCAAGCAGTGGCGCTCCTGGCCGACTCCCGACGGCGGCCACGTGGACCAGATCAGCGACGTGCTGGATTCAATCCGGAACAACCCCGAATCGCGGCGCCACATCGTCTGCGCCTGGAACGTGGCGGAAGTCGAACGGATGGCGCTGCCGCCGTGCCATCTTCTCTTCCAGTTCTATGTCGCCGAAGGTCGGTTGTCGTGCCAGCTTTACCAGCGCTCGGCGGATGTCTTTCTCGGCGTGCCCTTCAACATCGCGAGCTACGCGCTGCTGACGCGGATGATGGCCCAGGTCTGCGGGCTTGAGCCCGGCGACTTCGTCCACACCTTCGGCGATGCACACCTCTATCTGAATCACCTCGAGCAGGCCCGGCTGCAGCTGTCACGCGAAATCCGTCCGGGGCCGCATATGGCCATCAACCCCGCCGTGACCGATCTGTTCGCCTTCCGCTTCGAGGATTTCGAGCTGCGGGATTACGACCCGCACGCCCACATCCCTGCCCCCGTCGCGGTCTAGCGCGCCCCGGGTCCGCCCGTCCCTCAACTATGGCGTGTTGACGCGCGTCCGGATATGCTCACGCGCTTTTCGCGGCGCTCGTCGGAGGCGACGCCCAGAATAGGAACAGGGGCACATGCAGGTTGCAATTCTCGCCGGTGGTCGAGGCTCGCGGCTCGAGGCGCTCGGCCGCCCGAAGGCGCTCGCGCAGATCGGGCAGCGGAGCATTCTGGCTCACGTGATCGATCGATACATCGCCTCGGGCATGACCGACATTTGGGTCGCCCTGGGCTTTCGCGCCGAACTCGTCGCGGCCGAGCTCCCGCGGGACTTCCCCGGCTGGACCGCTCGGGATCGCGGGTATGGGACAGAACTATCCCGGGCGGATGGCAGCCCGGGGCGGATCACGCTGGTGGATACAGGCGTGGACGAGACCACGGGCAGCCGCCTGCTGCAGCTCCGTCCCCTGCTTTCCGACCGGACCTTCAGCCTGAGCTGGACCGACGCGCTTTCCGACATCGACTTTGCCGCCATGGTCACTGCCCATCGCGGCACCGGCGCCACGCTGACGATTGCGGCCGTGCGTCCACCGGCACGCTTCGGGCGCCTGACCGTCGACCCTGACGACCGGATCACCGCGATGGCCGAGAAGGACCGCGCCGCGGAGCCGTGGATCAACGCCGGGCATTTCGTTGTTGAGCCCGCGTTTCTGGACGCCGTCGCGGCGGACGGTGGCCCACTCGAGACCGGCGCCATCGCAGCGGTCATCGAGGCCGGCGAATCCCACGCCTATCGACATGCCGGATTCTGGCAGTGCATGGACTATCCCCACGAGCACCGGCTGCTCGACGAACTGTGGGCGTCCGGCAATGCGCCGTGGGTCAGCGGCAAGCCCGCTCGCCAGATCGCATGAAGCTCCTGCTCACCGGCCACCGGGGCTACGTTGGCGCCCATCTTGTCGACCTGCTCGAAGCCGCCGGTCACGAGGTCGTGGGCCTGGACGCCTACTGGTACGAAGGCGGGCATCTCGGACGCCCTCCCGCAGAACCGGCGGTGACGATCAGGGCGGATATCCGCGACCCGGAGCCGGCGCTGCCGGCCGTGGACGCAGTCGTTCACCTGGCGGCACTCTCCAACGACCCGCTGGGCAGCTTCGACCCGGAGCTGACGCTGCGCATCAACCGGGATGCCGCAGTCCAGCTAGCGCACCGGGCGCGAGCCGCGGGCATCCCTCGCTTCGTCTTCGCGTCGAGCTGCAGCGTATACGGCGTATCACCAGACCTGCTCGACGAGGACAGTCCGTTTCGTCCACTCACACCCTATGCCCGTGCCAAGGCTGAGGCAGAATCCGGGATCCTGGCCCTCGCCACCGACGAATTCTCACCGGTTGCGCTGCGCCCCGGCACCGCCTTCGGCCATTCGCCGCGCCTGCGGGGAGACCTCGTGGTGAACAACCTCGTCGCGCATGCGCTGTTCGACGGCGAGGTCCTGCTCAAGAGCGACGGCCTGCCCTGGCGACCGATCGTCCACGTCGAGGACATCGCCCGCGCGTTCGCCGCGGCGGCAGAAGCGCCTGCCGACGCCGTCTGCGGCCAGGCCTTCAATGTCGGCGCGACAACGATGAATTTTCAGGTACGCACCCTTGCCGATCGGATCGCGGCGGCCATCCCCGGCAGCCGGATTCGCTTTGCCCCGGACGCGGGCCCGGACCACCGGAGCTATCGTGTCGACTGCAGTCGACTCGCCGCGGTCCTTCCGCACAGTCGCCCGCGCTGGACCCTCGAGGCGGGCATCGAAGCCCTGGTGGATGCCTACCGCCAGGCTCCGCTCGATCGCGATCAGGCGTTCGGTCCGGCGTTCTTCCGGCTACAGCGAATCCAGGCGCTCATCGATGCGGGACAAATGAGCCGTTCGCTGAGCTGGCAGACGCAACCCACCGAAGCCGCATGACCCGCGGGCAACACTGCCGGGGCTGCGGTGCCGCAGGCCTCCAGGATGTGCTCGATCACGGGAATCTGCCCCTGGCCGACGGCTTTCCCGATCGCGCGGACGACCCGTCGGCGATCGAGACGTTCCCGGTCCGCCTGGCGCTCTGCGAGGCGTGCGGGCTCGCCCAGCTACGCGACACCGTGCCGCGCACCACATTGTTCGGCGACGAATATCCCTACTTGGCCTCGTGCTCGACAGCCTGGCTCGAACATGGCGCCGAGCAGGCCCGGCGCCGGATCGAGGAACGGGGACTCGATGCCGCCTCGAAGGTCGTCGAGATCGCGAGCAACGACGGCTACCTGCTGCAGTTCTTCGCCGCCGCAGGCGTCCGAACGCTTGGGATCGAACCGGCGCCCATCCCCGCGGCGGCGGCCAGGGAACGCGGCATCGACACACGCGAAGCGTTCTTCGATGGTGACGTCGCGCGGGACCTCGTCGCCGCAGGGTGGGCCGCAGACCTAATCCTCGCCAACAACGTCCTCGCCCACTCGGAAGACCTGCACGGCCTGGTCGCCGGGGTCCGTACCCTGCTCAAACCTGAGGGCCTCGCCGTCTTCGAGTTCGGCTACCTGGCCGACCTCTTCGATCAGCTGGCGTACGACACGCTCTATCACGAACATCTGTGCGTGTTCTCGCTACGGGCGGTGAAGGCCTTGTTCGAAGGCTACGGGCTCGCCGTCATCGACGCCGAGCGGATCGGGACCCAGGGCGGCTCGCTTCGGGTCGCGGTGGCCCATCGCGGCCCGCCATCGCCGGCAGTTGCTGCCGTCCTGGCCGCCGAGGACACTGCTGGACTGGCGCTGGCTCCCACGCACCGGGCTTTCGCAGAACGCGTCCGCCGCCATGCGGGCGAATTCCGCGACCTGCTGGAACAGCGCCGGGCGTCCGGACGACGGGTCGCGGCCTACGGCGCGCCTGCGAAGGGCACGACGCTGCTGAATGTCTGCGGCATTGATGCCAACCTGATCGACTACGCCGTTGACCGGAATCCCCGGAAGCAGGGCCGGCAGATTCCAGGTACGGGCATTCCGATCGAAGCGCCCGATCGCCTGCGGGCGGCACCGCCGGATGACCTCGTCATCCTGCCCTGGAATCTGCGCGACGAGATCCTGGCCCAGGAGACCCTCCTCGCCGAACGCGGCACCGCCTTCATCCTGCCGCTACCGGCGATCGAGGTCGTGAGTTGAACTGCAGTACCTGCCATGCGGCGATCACGACGTCCCTGTTCACGGTCGAGGCGACGCCCTGCCACAGCGTTCGCCTGCTCGATGACGAGACCACGGCGCGGACGTTTCCCCGTGGCCGTGTCACCCTGGCCCACTGCGCGCGGTGCGGCCACGTCGAGAACCCGGCCTTCGAGGAGGACGCCGTGCGCTACGACGGGCGCTACGAGGGTTCCCAGCTGGCGTCACCGCACTTCCGCCGCTTTGCCACCGACCTCGCCGATCGCCTGGGGAATCGCTTCGACCTCTCGGGCCGGCGAGTCGTCGAGATCGGCTGCGGACAGGGCGACTTCCTCGAACTGCTCGTCGCACGCACGGGCTGCACCGCCATCGGCATCGACCCGGCCGTCCGGAACCCGCTTCGGACATCGAGGCTCGAGCTGATCGCCGGCCATTTCGAGGAGCACGAGGATCGGCTGGCCGGCGCGGACCTCGTGATCTGCCGCCACACGCTCGAACACATCCCCCAGCCCCGGCGGTTCCTGGAGCGCCTCCGGGGTGCGCTCGGGGACGCCCCGACACCGGTGTTCTTCGACGTCCCGGACCGCGGGCGAATCTTCGCCGAAGGCGCCTTCTGGGACGTCTACTACGAGCACTGCTGCTACTTCGACGAGATTGCGCTCACCAACGTATTTGCGGCCGCCGGCTTCGCCCGCTGCGAGTCGGCGCTCAGCTTTCACGACCAATCCCTCGAGTTCATCGCCGTTCCCGCGGATCCCGCGGCGGCGAGCCCCGTTGTACCGTCCACGCCCCCGGCGATCGCGGCACCACTTTTCGAGGCGACGCGGGCGGCGTGGCAGGACCGGCTCTCCGGGCTCGGGCCCCGGTCCCTCGTGCTCTGGGGAGCGGGATCCAAAGCCGTTGCCTTTCTGGCGTCGATGACCGACCACGCCAGCGTGCGGTGCGCCGTGGACATCAATCCACGCAAGCAGGGGTCCTTTCTTCCTGGAAGCGGCGTTGCGGTCTTGGGTCCGGAGGCGCTCGAGGCCGCACCCCCGGAGCACGTGCTGATCATGAACCCGGCGTACCGGAACGAGATCGAGCGCAACCTGCGGGATCTCGGCGTTACCGAGGCGACGATCTGGACGGTGGACGATGGTGCGTAGCTGTCCGGCATGCGGCGAGGCCGACTTCGAGGCCACCGCCCGCTTCGACCGCGTTCCCGTCCAGGTCAATCGCCTGGCGCGGACCCGTGAAGAAGCACTGGCGTCGCCGTGCGGGCCAATCGATCTGGTCCGTTGCCGCCACTGCGGGACCTCGTGGAATCACCGCTTCGATCCAGCGCTCGTTCACTACGACGCCGGCTACGACAATCCGCTCGACGTCTCACCGGTCTTCCGCGACTGGCAGACCGGGGCTGCCCGCGACCTGGTCGCGAGACATCAGCTCCACGGGGCAACCGTGCTCGAGGTGGGCTGCGGGCGGGCCGGCTTTCTCCGGGCAGTACTCGCAGCTGGAGCCGGTCGCGGCCTCGCTTATGAGCCGGCCTGGGATCCGGCCTGGCCCGTTCCTCCCGGCTGTGAGATCCGGAGCAGCGCCTTTCAGTCCGTCGGCGCCGACGATCGAAGGGCCGACCTGGTGATCCTGCGTCACGTGCTTGAACACCTCGAGGAACCTCTCGCGCTGCTGCAGTTGCTCCGCCAGCTCGGCTGCCCGATCCTCGTCGAGGTGCCCGACGGGGCGACGCTGATGGAGCCAGGCGGATGCTGGGACCTGATCTACGAACACGTGAGCTACTTCGAAGCGTCGGGAATGTCGAGGCTCCTGGAACGCGCGGGTTTTGCCGTTGACCGCATCGGCCGCGAATTCGGCGACCAGTTTCTCGTCGTCGATGCGCGA
>JBCCZC010000055.1:0-19872 GCA_039188505.1 Pseudomonadota bacterium
ACGGCGCGTTCGATCAGCGCGGCGTTCTCCGGATGGTCCGGACGCAGGAACAGTGCATCGTCGAAACGATCCGCGGAGAACTCGGATCGATGCGTGCCCGGGATCACCCGCAGCGAGCCGTTCGGGCTGCTCTCCGGAGTCAGGGCCAGCCACGCGTTAACGAGGTTGTGGTTGGTGAAGCGCCAGTAGCGCACGTCCTGGTGCCAGCCGGTATCGCTCGAGAAGCGCGGCTGCTTGGTCATCACGCAGTTGTGGTGGGACCGGACAAAGCTGACCGATTCGCTACCGAGCAGCGCACGCAACATGACGGCCAGCTCGGGTTGCTCGACGAACGAGGTGAAGGCCGGATCTCGGTCGTAGGCTCCGAGAAGACGCCGCACGGTGCTGCCGCCGGACGCCGCCTCGCTGTCCGGCGCGCCCGGGTACCCCACCGTCGCCTCCCGCTCCAGCGGCCCCTGGTCCGCTTCGAGATCGGCAAGCGCCCGCTGGCGCATCGCGGCGACCCGCGGCTGCGAGAGAAAGCCCCGGAGAACCAGGTAACCGTCGGCCTCGAACTGCGCGACCTGCGAGCCGTCGAGCTGCGGGCGATCTTGTGATCGTATCGGCGTCATGAGCCGTAAATGGTGACACAGATTCCTTCTTGAAAGGGTCCGACTGCATCATCGAGTGATTTAGTTGTATGCTGCAACCAACCAATCATTCGGGCACGCCCATGCAGACGAATACCATCCGCCATGCCACGCGGGAGCTGGTCCGCGCGCTTCGCATCATCGACGGCACCAGCTGCACTCCGGAGGTGACCCTGTCGGAGGGACACCTGCTGCTGGCCATCGCGGAGAATCCCGAGACGACCGCGACCGAACTGGCGGAAACGCTGGAGCTGGAGAAATCGACCATCAGCCGGACCATCGGGCGCCTCGAGGAGCGCGGCTTCCTCGCCCGGGAACCCAGCGAAGCAGATGCCCGCGTGCGGTCCTTGTCTCTGACGCCGGCGGGGCGGGATGTGCTTGCCGCGATCGATCGGTTTGCCGACACCGAGGTGGCTGCGGCGCTGGAGTTCCTCGCCCCCGACGAGGTCGACGCCCTCGGCACCCTCTTCCAGCGCTACTCCTCGGCGCTGCGCCGAGCCCGGGCAACCGCCAACCTCACGATTCGTCCCATCGAGCAGGCCGACAACGCGGCGGTCGGCCACGTGATCCGGACCGTCATGACGGAGTTCGGCGCGGTCGGCGAGGGTTTCTCGATCGAGGATCCCGAAGTCGATGCGATGTTCGAGAGCTACGCGGAGCCCCGGAGCGCGTTCTGGGTGATCGAGCGGGATGGCAAGGTCCTTGGCTGCGGGGGCGTCGCGCCCCTGGCCGGAGCGGATCCGTCGATCTGCGAGCTGCGAAAGATGTACTTCCTACCCGCGCTGCGGGGCTTCGGGCTGGGCATGCCGCTCATGCGCCGCTGCCTCGAGGCGGCCCGGGAATTCGGCTTCGAGACCTGCTACCTCGAGACCCTGGCGTCGATGCACCAGGCGCGAGCCCTTTACCTGCGTGCCGGCTTTCGGCCAACGGACGGCCCGCTCGGCGCCACCGGTCATCACGGCTGCGACAGCTTCATGACCCTCGATCTGACGGCCGAGCCCGCCTTCGCGGCCATCACCCGATCGCAACGGGTCAAGCCGGCAACGGCAACGGAGGTCTGCTCCGAAACTTGACTCGTTCGCCCGGAGACGCCATTTCGGTCCTTTGGGATCGGGAAACGGCATGGGAAGCGCAGGCCCCAATTCGACGGACGACCACGGTGAGAGCAGCCAGATCGCGGCCGACTACGGCCGTCTCTCGCCAGACCTGGTGCTCGACGCGATCGACTCGACCGGACTCCGCGCCGACGGGCGCCTGATGGCGCTGAACAGCTTCGAGAACCGGGTGTACCAGGTCGGGATCGAGGATGACGGGTTCCGCGTGGCGAAATTCTACCGGCCCAACCGCTGGTCGGACGAGGCCATCGACGAGGAGCACCGCTTCACGCTGGCGCTGGCCGAGGCCGACATCCCGGTCACACCGCCCTTGGCGCTCAACGGGCGGACCACGAACACCTACGAAGGCTACCGCTTTGCCGTGTTCCCTCGCCAGGGCGGACGCGAGCCGGAGCTCGAATCGGCAGAGAATCTTGCCTGGCTCGGCCGCAGCATCGGTCGCATGCACTCGGTCGGGCGTCGCGTACACCTCGACCACCGGCGTCGCCTGCTGGACGCGGACCGCGTGGCTGAGGCCTCCCGCCTGGTCCTGACTCTGGAATTCGTCCCGCCGCACCTGGTTCAGTCCCACGAAGCGACTTGCCAGGCAATCCTCGAACACATCCGAATGCGCTTCGACTTCGCCGAGGCGGGTTGGATGCAGGCCATCCATGGGGATCTGCACCGCGGCAACGTGCTGTGGACCGAGGAAGGGCCGCACTTCGTGGACTTCGACGACTGTGTCACCGGCCCCGCCGTGGCCGATTTCTGGATGCTGCTGGACGGCGACCCGGAGGCGCGTGCCGGTCAGCTCGAGATCCTGCTCGAGGGCTACGAGCAGTTCATGGATTTCGACAGGTTTCAGCTTGTGCTCATCGAAGCGCTGCGGGCGGCGCGCATGATAGAGTACGCCGCCTGGATTGCTCAGCGCTGGGACGACCCCGCTTTCCCCGCGAGCTTCCCGTGGTTCGGTCAACCACGATTCTGGGAAGAGCACGTCTCCAATCTCAATGAACAGCTCGCGAGACTCGCGACGCCGACCGGGTGATGGACGCAGCAACCGCAGATAGACAAGCTGATCAGCAGGACGGCGCGCTCGCTCGCGCGCTGCGCTACCTGGTGCGCGTGCCTTTCCTGCTGCTGCACCTCTTCGTCGGCCTGCCCCTCGCGGTGCTCTGCTGCGCGTTCCCCGGCGTGCGTGACTGGCGCATCGGCGACGACACGCTCCGCGGGCTCGCCATCCGCCGCTGGTCGAAGACGCTCTGTCGCATCTTCGGCATGCGGGTTCAGCGGCTGGGCGATCTCCACGACGACCCGGTCATGCTGCTCGCGAACCACGTGACCTGGATGGACATCGAGGTCCTGCACGCGATCCGCGCGATCGGCTTCGTAGCGAAGGCAGAGATCAAGGGCTGGCCTGTCATCGGCTGGCTTGCGACGATCGGCGGCACGGTCTATCACGCCCGGGGCTCGCGCAGCTCCCAGGAGGCCGTCTCCGGCGCCCTGACCGAGCGTCTCGTAAGCGGCCGCAGCGTCGCGATCTTTCCCGAAGGACGAACCAGTACCGGCGAGGAAATCCTGCCGTTCCACGGCCGCCTGATCAAAGCGGCGGTCGACGCCGATTGTCCGGTCCAGGCAATCGCGATCGGCTACTTCCGGAACGGCGAGCTGCGCAACCACGAGGTCGCCTTCGGGCACCGCGAGAACTTCCTGCAGAACTTCTTCCGCCTGCTGGGCATGCGGACCCTCGACGTCGACATCGTCTGCATGCCCGCGATGGAGACCCACGGCCGCGGCCGCAAGGAGCTCGCGGCGCTTGCCCGGGAGCAGGTTGTCGAAGCCCTGGAGTCGCGCGATGCAACCTGAGTTCCGACCCGCCGCCGGCCTCGCGAACGGGCACCTGCAGTCGATCCTCGCGAGCAGCGGCGTGCGGCGCATGCTCACGCGACGCAGCAGCCCCGTGCTCTTCGGCGAGGCGGTCCGCGAGGTCATCGAGACCCCCGAGGGCGTCCGCCTCGAGGCCTGGCTCAATGAGCACCCCACGCCCCGCGGCGTCGCTCTGCTCTTTCACGGCTGGGAGGGGCACGCCAACGCCAGCTACCTCGTGGAAACGGGGGCGCGTCTGCTTCGCCACGGTTTCACCGTCGTGCGCCTCAACTTCCGTGATCACGGCGATACGCACGACCTCAACGAGGACCTGTTCCACAGCTGCCGCATCCAGGAGATCGTGGACGCCACCGAGATCATCGGTCGGCGCTTCGACGGGCTGCCGCTGCTCCTCGCGGGCTACTCGCTGGGCGGCAACTTCGCCCTCCGGGTAACGACCCGGGCCGGCGTGCCGATCCGCAAGACCGTCGCCATCAGCCCGGTGATCGATCCCAACCCGACGCTGATCGCCATCGAGGCCGCCCTACCGATCTACCACGCCTACTTCATGCGCAAGTGGAAGCGCTCGCTGCGTCGCAAGCATGAGCTCTTTCCCCATCGCTACGAGGCCATCTGGCGAAAGCGCCTCGGCCTCCGCGACATGACCCGGTGGATGGTGGAACGCTATACGGAATACGACACGATGGAGGCCTATCTCGACGGCTATGCCATCGGCGGTGATCGCCTCGCGGGCCTCCGGGCACCCACCACGGTCATCACGTCGAGCGACGATCCTGTCATCCCGATCGACGAGTTCCATGGCCTCGATCTGCCGGACCGGGCGCAGTGCATCGTGCTGCCCCACGGCGGACACTGTGGCTTCATCGAGAACTGGCGGCTCGAGAGCTGGGCCGCACGCCAGATCACCGAACGCTTCGTCGCCGCCCTCGGGCCGGCGACTCCGGACAACAACGAGAAACTGTCATGCTGAACGAAGCCCTCGAAAAACACCGCCAGGGCGATCTCGAAGCGGCGGATAACCTGTACCGCGAGCTGCTCGACCAGGACGATTCGCAGGCCGAAGTCCATCACTTCTATGGCCTGCTCAAGCGCGATCGCGGCGACCTGAACGAGGCCCTGAACCTGGTTGAGCGGGCGATCGCGCTCGACGATCAGAACCCCAGCTACTTCCTCAGCCTTGCCGGGGTGCAGCACGCTCGCGGCGACGTTGCCGGCGCGACGGCGAACGCCGCGCGGGCGGTGGAACTCGACCCGAATGTTCCCGAGGGTCACAACACGCTCGGCTTCCTCCAGTTCACGCAGGGAGACCTCAGCGCGGCGGAGGAGACCCTCCGGCTGGCCAACCGGGTCCAACCCGAATCGCCCGGTGTCCTGACGAACCTCGGCAACGTCCTGCTGGCGTCGGGTCGCGTCGAAGACGCCCGTGGGCGCTTCGAGCAGGCGCTCTCGCTACGGCCGGACGACATCGCGGCACAGCTCGGGTTGGGCAACAGCTTCCTGGCCGCCGGGGCCGCTTCCTTCGCCCGGGCCTGCTTCGAGCGCTGCCTCGAGGCGCAGCCGGACAACCTCACCATCCGCGGTCATCTCGCGACGGCATTGCTGGCGGACGGTCGGGCCGACGATGCCGCGGCGGCGTTCCAGGCCGTGCTCGACGCCCGCCCCGGCGACTTCGGCGCGCTGGTCGGTCTCGCGGACGTAGCGTTCGCCCAGGCCAGGCCCGGCGCTGCCGCGCGCGCCTATGCCCGGGCGCTCAGCACGGAGCGGGGCCATGTCCCGACCGTGGTGAAGCTCGGGAACGCCCTCGTCGCCAGCCATGATTATGCGGCCGGCGCACAGTGCTTCGAACGCCTCATCGAGCAGGGCGTGAACAGTGCCGAGATCCAGGTTGGTCTCGCCCGGGCCCTGACCGGCCTCGGCGAGCGCGACCGCGCCGCCGCCGTCCTCGATGGACTCGCGTCGAACGGCGCCGCATCGCTCGAGGCGGCCCTCGTTCGCGCCGAGCTGGCAGCGCTCGACGATGACCACGACCAGGCCCTGGCCGCCCTCCGGGCGCTGCCGCCGGAATCCCGCGACGGCGCGCAGGTCCGCGTCGCGCTCGCCCGGCACGGCATCCTTGCAGGGCATCCGCGCGACGCGCTCGCAGATCTGGGCGAGGTGCCCGCCGGCAATCCGTTCCGCCTGGAGGCCCTCGAGCTCACCGGGCGTGCGCAGGACGAGACGGCCGACTACGCCGCTGCCGCGGAGACCTTCGCCCGGCTCGCGGCGGAGGCCGAGACGCCGCCGCCGGAGCTCAAGCTGCTCGACCTGGCGACCGACAGCGCGGCCAGCTGGCCGCGGGAGCCGATCGACGACAACCGCGGTGAACCCATGTTCCTCCTGGGCCTGCCGGGTTCCGGGGTAGCTGCGCTCGCGTCCGCGCTGGCGACGTGCGGCGCCGTGGACGTGCTCATGGATCGCGGCCGACCCGATTCCCTGCGCAATGACTTCCTCACCCAGCTGCCGGATGCCGCAACGCTGACGGGGCTGGAGGAAGACGCGATCCGCCGCGGTCGACGACGCTACTGGAACGGCGTGCGCCACGCGCGCAGCAAGCTCAAGCCGGGCATAGCCGGCGTCGACCTACTGCCCGCCGACCAGTGCGACCCGTACGTCATCGCCCGATACTTTCCCCAAGCGACGCTCCTGGTCGCCGTGCGCGACCCGGCCGACCACCTGCTGCATACCGAATCGTTCGGCTGGCGCGATGGGGCTGCGCCGACGGAGCTCGACCTCGAAGCGTTCTACGATCGCCTCGCCGACGTGGCAGCGAGCACGGCCCTCAGGGTCGTGCCGGTGGACTTCGACGCGCTCCGCCGCGGTGATCTCGGTCCGCTGGCCCAGGTCTTCGTCGACCTTGGCATCCGGATACCGGGCTTCGAGGAGGCGTTCCAGCGTGAGCTGTTCCTGCCGTCCGGGCTCCATCGCTACTGGGCCGCCGGCCACGGCGCTCACTACGCCGAGGCGCTGGGGTTGGATGCACGGGGACTTGACGCCCTGCGCAGCACCATCAGCGGCCTCGCCAACGCCTGAGGGTTCGCTATGCGTCGCACCGCCAGTCTGCTGCTCCCCGCGCTCTTCGCCTCGACCGCCTGTGCCGAGGTCGACCTCGACCTGATCGAACTGCCGGAAGGCTTTTCGATCTCGATCTACGCCGACGGCGTGGAGAACGCCCGCCAGATGGCCTGGGGTGACGAGGGCACGCTCTTCGTCGGCTCTCGCAAGGCCGGCAAGATCCACGCGGTCGTCGACTCGGACGGCGACCACCGTGCCGACGAAGTGCACCTGATCATGGACGGACTCAAGCTGCCCTCCGGGATCGCGTTCCACGACGGTAGCCTGTACATCGCTGACATCGACACGATCCACCGCCTCGATGACATCGAGGCAAAGCTCACGGAGCCGCCGGAGCCCGTTACGGTGATCGACACGCTCCCCAGCGAGAGACACCACGGTTGGAAGTACATCGCCTTCGGCCCCGATGACAAGCTCTACGTCCCGGTCGGTGCGCCCTGCAACGTCTGCTCGGAGACCGGCTACGCGGAGATCCGGCGGATGAATCCGGACGGCTCGGGTATGGAAACGGTCGCCTACGGCGTTCGCAACACCGTCGGCTTCGACTGGCACCCGGAGACCGGCGAGCTGTGGTTCACGGACAACGGGCGCGACATGATGGGTGACGACATCCCGCCCTGCGAGCTGAACCGTCTGGCGCAGGAAGGTGCGCACTTCGGTTTCCCGCACTGCCACGGCAGTGACGTGGCCGACCCCGATTTCGGCGACGCCTCCTCCTGCGGGACGTTCACAGCGCCCGCCCAGGAGCTCGGGCCGCACGTCGCGCCGCTCGGAATGAAGTTCTATCGCGGGGACATGTTCCCGGCCGAATACCGCCAGAAGGCGATCATCGCCGAGCACGGCTCCTGGAACCGCAGCAGCAAGATCGGCTACCGCCTGACGATGGTGACCGTCGACGAGGACAGCCAGTCCGTCGACTACCGGCCCTTCGCAACCGGTTGGCTCCAGGGCGAGGTGAACTGGGGACGACCGGTTGACGTGATCGAGGCGACCGACGGATCGCTGCTGGTCTCCGATGATCAGGCCGGCGTGATCTACCGCATCACCTGGCAAGGGTCCTGACGCGCAACGACGGGAGGGAGAATCCATGCGCATCGAAAGCAACTCTTTCAAGCACCTCGATCGAATTCCGGGCGAATTCGCCTTCGGCGTACCGGCCGAGGGCGCACCCATGGGCTTCGGCGACAACCGCAACCCCCACCTGGCCTGGGCCGATGCCCCGGCGGGCACGAAATCGTTCGTGCTCCTCTGTATCGACGTGGACGTCCCGACGGTCTTCGATGACCTGAACCAGGAGGGCAAGACGCTGCCGGCCGACATGCCGCGGCAGGATTTCTGCCACTGGGCCATGATCGACATTCCGACTGCGGTGACCGAAGTCGCGGCCGGTAGCTGTGCCGAAGGCGTCGTGTCGGGCGGCAAGCAGAATCCCCCCGGACCGGCGGGATCGCGCCAGGGCATCAACGGCTACACCGGCTTCATGGCCGGTTCTGACATGGCCGGCGACTACTACGGCTACGACGGCCCCTGCCCGCCCTGGAACGACGAGCGTCTCCACCGCTACGAGTACCGCATCTATGCCCTCGACACGGAGAAGGTCGATCTCCCCGACGGCTTCCACGGCGACGATGTCGCAGCGGCCATCGAGGGTCACGTGCTGGGCAGCGCTACCATTACGGGCACCTACTCGCTGAATCCGGACGTCGCCTGACGGCGAGAGTCCGGCCGGGGACTTCATGGACCTCATCCAGATCGTCCTGCTCTCCCTGGTGCAGGGCATCACGGAGTTCCTGCCGATCTCGAGCTCGGCGCACCTGATCCTCGTGAATCGCTGGTTCGGCTATGCCGACGAGGGCCTGGTGTTCGACGTGGCCGCACACCTGGGCAGCCTGTGCGCCGTCATCGTGTACTTTCGCGACGACCTGAAGCGGCTCCTGACCGGCGAGATGCTGGCATCGCTCGACGGCGCCGAGGGCCATCGAGTGCTGCTGTGGCTGGTGCTGGCGACCCTACCGATCGCGATCATCGGCATGAGCTTTGCGGATGTCATCGAGACGCACCTACGGTCCACGTTGGTCATCGCCGTGGCAACCATCGTCTTCGGCCTGGCCCTGGGTATCGCCGACCGCCGGCATGATCGGCGCGGCCAGCTGACGCTGGGCACGGCACTGCTCATGGGCGCGGCCCAGTGCCTCGCGCTGATCCCGGGTGCTTCCCGTGCGGGCGTCACGATCACGGCAGGTCGCTTCTGCGGACTCGCGCGGACGCAGGCGGCCCGGTTCTCCTTCCTGATGGCCATTCCGGCGGTCGGCGCTGCCGGCGCCTTCGGGCTGCGGGAAATGCTGGAGGACCGAGCCGGCATTCACTGGGGCGAGTTCGCTCTCGCCGTGAGCGTTTCCGGCCTGGCGGCCTACGCGTGCATCGCGCTGTTCTTGAAGCTCATCGACCGCATCGGCATGCTGCCGTTCGTGGTCTATCGCCTCGCGCTGGGCGCCGTTCTGCTGGCCGTTGCGGTCTGATCCCGGCCGGTGGCAACTCGGCAAGCAGGACGCGATGCTATAACATCGCCCCTTTAGCGAACCTCGCGGCGGAGCCGGCCTGGCATGGGCCGCTGTCGCGCCGCATCATCAAGGAGCAAATCGTGGGAATTCTGGATTTCAGCGCCGTCCGTAACCTGTTCGGCGGAGAGCCGTCCGCGGAGGAGCGGAAGGAGCTTTTCGACGAACTGCTGGTCATGGTGCTCTCGCGAGCAACCCACGCAGACACCAACATCAAGGCCGTCGAGGTCGAAGCGGTGCAGCTCGTGCTGCAGGAACGCTTCTCCGTGGAGGTCTCCGTTGCCGATATCCGCACCGCGGCACTGTCCGAGGCCTATGAGACGAGGCCCCTCGACAAGTACGTCGCCGCGGCGTCGAAGAACCTGACGAGAGACGAGCGCATCGCCCTCCTGAGCGCGCTGGCCAAGGTGCTCTCCAGCGACGATCGCATGAGCCAGTTCGAGGTGTCCTTCTTCGACGACGTCGCCAAGGCCATGAAGGCGGCTCCGTCCGAGGTGGCCGGGCTCAGCGCGGCGGAGGACTAGCACCGTCTCCGGTGCCGGCGGCGCCCGAGCATTCGGGCGTTGACTGCACCAGCATCAGACGCCCTGCTCAGAGAAACAGCGCCTCCAGCCTGGCCAGATAGGTAGGGGCATCCGCACTGCCTGCCGCAGGCGCCCAGGCGGCAAACTCCTTGTCGGTGGCTGGATCGTAGGGTCCAGCCTTGCCCTCGAACACGACCGCCTCCGGCGAGAGCGCAAGAAACGTGTGCCAGACTCCCGGCGTCCAGTCGACCGCGAGACAACCGTTCTCCCGGTCCAGGAGCACCAGATTCCGTTGGTCCGGGGTCCCGTCTTCGAGGAAGGGCACAAATCCGACGGTCCCATGCAGCAGGACGACGCTCTCGGCCTTTGGCGGATCCCGGTGGCGATGCGGGCGTATGTAGCTTCCACGCAGAAACGTGTTCAGCGCTCGCTGATAGTGCTCGCCGGGGTCGCGGTGAAGCAGATGCATCTCGCGCTGGCGGGGATTGAGGCGCGCATCTGCGATCTTCTGCGCAAGAGTTTCCGCGGACACAGCAACCACGTCACCGGTTGCCTCGGTCGCGAATTCGTTGACTCTCCTGATGCTCATGGCGACATCCGCTCATTCTCGTGCTGGATTGCGCAACGGGCGCCGAAGCCGGTATTTGCCGGACACCATCGCCTGACGCAGCTTCCGAATTCTCGGACCAGAAGAATAGACCTGCCCGGTCCGCCGAGGTCAAGGGCAGCCTGCCCCTAGTGCCATCGCCCTCGAGGCGTGTCCGGTTTCTCCAGCGATTGCCGTAGCACAATTACGGAGATCAAGGAGTGCTGAATCATGAGAGGGATCCTCGCCACCCTGCTGTTCGTTTCGGCCCCGGCCTTTGCGGACCGGGCGCTCGACACCTTCGTAACCGCGCAGACACCGGTCCGGGCAGACGAGATCGTCGCCTTCGAGCCCCGCTCGAGACGCTTTCTGGCAATCGGCTGTTCACCGTCGGTGACACCGGAACGAACGCCGTGCTGGCCGGTGGAGTGCTTGCCTGCGACTTCAGCGGCAACCTCGATGACGCGGCTTGCGCCGTCGGCTTCAACTTCGAAACACCGATTGATCTGAGCGGCAATACGGGGATCGAGCTGGCGATCGACCGGCTGGAGGGGCCGGTCCAACTGGCCTTCACGATGAACGACGCTGCAGGCGCCACGGCGCTGGGTGAGACCACGGTCAGTGCCGGCACCACGACACTGACCTTCAGCGAGCTGCTCAGCCCCTTCGGTACCCCCGACCTGACGCAGATCAACGGCCTGCTCATCGGGTTCTTACCGGACGAGCAGCCCGCCGCCCTCACCGTTGGCCGGATCGATCTGAGCGACAACGCCGCCGCGGCCCCGCCGAACGCAGCGCAATCGAGCACGTTCTTCGATCCCGCGCGCGACGGTGAGGGCATCCAGCTCGCGCTGCTGCCCGATGGTGAGACCGTGGTCCTGACCTGGTACACGTACGTGGACGGCGAGCAGCTCTGGCTCATTGGCGCCGGGCCGCTGATCGACGGTCGCGCCATGCTCGACGTGGTCAGCACGACCGGCGCTCGCTTCGGAGCCGCCTTTCGCCCCGAAGACGTGGTCCGCGAGCCCTGGGGCCGCGTGGCCGTGGAGCTCCTTGACTGTAATCGACTCGCGGTCGAAGCGAGCCCGGACGCCGCGGGTTTCGACGACTTCGCCGTTGCCATGACCCGGCTGCTCCCGGCCGACTGTGCGGCCATCGATGGCGGGGAGCCGCCGGCGAATGCAGCCGTTCTCTTCGAGTTCTCGGGCACGTACTTCGACCCGCTGCGTGACGGCGAAGGCTTCCAGGTGGCCATCGAGGAGGATGGCCGCACCGTGATCGTCACCTGGTACACCTATGCCGACGGGGAACCGATCTGGCTGATCGGCGCGGGCACCGTCAGCGATGCCCGCCTGGATCTCACCATGACGATTACCGAGGGCGCGGATTTCGGCGCGGATTTCGACCCGACACGCGTCATCCGGACCGAATGGGGAGCACTGTCGATCCGCTTCCTGGATTGCAATCAGTTCGAGGCGACGGCCAGCCCGGCGCTGGACGGCTTCGAGCCGATCACGCTGCTGGTCGAAAAGATCATTCCCGGCACCTGCACCTAAGGTGAGCGATCAATCCTCGGGCGCGAGCGGCAGCGGCACCTGGGCCGGTTCGCGCCCGCCTTCGCCCTGGAACACGCGCTTGAACTCGCGGCGGCTGACGGAAACATAGCGATCGTTGCCGCCGATCTCGACCTGGTTGCCGGACGTCACCGCGCGGCCCTGGTCGTCGACGCGAATGACCATGGTGGCCTTCTTGCCCGTGTGGCAGATGGTCTTCAGCTCGCGGAGTTCGTCGCCCCAGGCCAGCAGGTACTGGGAGCCCTCGAAGAGCTCGCCGCGAAAGTCCGTGCGCAAGCCGTAGGCGAGCACCGGAATATCCAGCTCGTCGACGACATCAGAGAGCTGGTGCACCTGGGCCTTGGTCAGGAACTGGGCCTCGTCCACGAGGATGCACGCGAGCGGTCGCGTGGCGAGCACCTTCCTCACGGCGCCGAAGAGATCGTCCTCGCCGTCGAAGGCGATGGCGTCGGCGGCGAGCCCGATCCGGGAGGCGACGCGCCCCTGGCCGGCCCGGTCGTCGAGCGCCGGCGTGAAGATCAGCGTTTCCATGCCGCGTTCGCGATAGTTGTAGCTCGACTGCAGCAGGTGCGTGGATTTTCCGGCGTTCATGGCCGAGTAGTAGAAGTAGAGCTTTGCCATGGGATCGTACGGTCCGACAGGCTGCGTGGGGCACGAAGTGTGCCCGATTCGTCATATCGGTTGCCAGCCCGGCAACGCGGTTGCGATGATCCGGGGTCTGAAGTCCGCGCACGGGGAACGCGAGCGCATGTCACGCATCATGATCTTTCAGCATGTCTCCGCCGAACCGCTCGGCGTGCTCGATCCGCTGATCCGCGCGCGCGGTCATCGCATGCGCTTCTACAACTTCCATCGTCACCCGGGCGCTAACCCCAAGGTGGACCGCTATGACGGGCTGATCGTCCTTGGCGGCCCCATGAACGTGGACCAGATGGACGACTATCCGCACCTCGCGGTGGAGGCCGAGGCCATTCGCCGAGCCGTCGAAGCGGGGAAGCCGGTGCTCGGAATCTGTCTCGGCGCCCAGCTGCTGGCTCATGCCTTCGGAGCGACGGTCGGCCCGGCGCCGCAATGGGAAATCGGCTGGTATCCGCTGGCCACGACGGCGGCGGGCGACGCCGACCCGGTCGTACAGGCCCTCGGACCGGAGACCACCCTGTTCGAGTGGCACGGCCAGACCTTCACGATGCCCGAAGGCGCGGAGCGGCTCATGACGGGAACGCAATGCGAGAACCAGGCCTTCCGCCTCGGCGAGAACGCCTACGGTTTCCAGTTCCATCTGGAGGTCGACGAGCACCTGGTCAACCGATGGCTCACCATCAAGGGCTACAAGCGGGAGCTCGAGGATTCGGACGCCGGCACCACGGTCGCGCGCGTTGCCGACGAGACCCGCCACCACATGGCGGGCTCACGGACGGTTGCGCGGGAGGTGTTCGACGCCTTCCTCGATCAGGTCGCCCCGGCGAAGACCCGGGTCACGCTACCCTCGCGCTAGGGCGAGCTCACGGCTCGAAGGGGTCCACGACGGTCGCGCCCGACCGCCGGAAATCAGCCACGTTTCGCGTTGCGATCGCGAATCCGTGCTGCAGCGCCGTGGCAGCGATCAGGCTGTCCTTGATCGGCATGGCGGCACCTGCCTCACGCAGGTCGGCAAGGAGCAGAGACCACCTCAACCCTGTCGCCGCGTCCCAGTCGACGCAGTCGATCATGCCCACACCCTGGTCGAACCACTCCTCGAGCCTCCGGCGCCGGCGCCCGCGCGGAAGTCGGAGAATGCCGTAGCGGATCTCCCCGAGAATGATCGGATCGACAACCATCCGGCGCTCGTGCCGTTCGAGCCACGCCAGTGCATTCGGATCCGGCCGCGGGCGCGTCGCCTCGCTCAGGACGTTGGCATCGACCAGAAACCTCACAACGTGTCGGTCGATTCCGACTCGATAGGCTCGAAGTAGTCATCATCGGGACAGGCTCGTAGCCACGCGACGACTCCCGTATTCGGCTCCATCGCCACCCGAGTCATCCGGTACTCACCCGGGCCGATCCGTTCGATCTCTAGAACCTGTCCAGGCTCGATCCGATCCTCGCGACGGAGTTCCGCGGGCAGGACGATCTGTCCCTTGCTGGAAACGGTGGTTTTCATGGGTGAGTAAGATAACATCTTACATTGCCTCGGCAAGCAGCGGGTCGCAGGCCTCGTGGGCCACGACGCGTGACAAGGCTGCCCGCTCGATCAGTTCCCGGGCCGAGGTGAAGGCGGCAGGGTTTCCCGGCAGCGCTCGAAACGCGAGACCAACGCCGCGCCGTCGTAGATCGGCGCCTCGACGGTCAGCGTGGCGGTCTGCTCCTCGAACTCGTGGAGCGTGAGCCGGTACTCATCGGCGATCGCAAGCGCGTCGAGGATGTCCGTCACCAAATCGCCGGCAAGCCAGAAAGTGGTTGTACCGGCTCCCGAACGCGATCCGTCGGCGTCCTCCACCAGCGTCCAGGAATTCGGCGGCACGTCGAGGCGCAGGGAGGGCCTGGCCAGCGTCTCGCCGAGGTGGTAGGTCGTGGTCGGGTTGCGCCGCAGGCTGACGTAGATGGCCGGGTGCGGATCTGCCGCCGCTGCCGTCGACGCCCGCAGTCCCACCGTGGCGAAGCCGCGGCCATCGCGCACCGGCTGGTGCGCCAGGGTGCATTCGCCGTCCCCGTAGAGTTCGTACCAGGGTTCCGCAAGGACGTCGATCCGCCCATCGCGGAAGTCGCGCAGCAATCCCACCGACCCGTCCTTGCCTGCCGGTTGAAAAGAACAGCGGGTGATCGCCTGGCCGTCGATGAAGAAGAGGTTCTCGTCGCCAACCGCCAGGGCCGGGGCGCACGGTGAGTCTGGATAGTCGTAGCGAAGCAGGTGCCGATCACCGCGACCCTTGAACCGCTCCAGCACCTCGATCGACCAGATCAGCTCGCGCTCGGAGCGGCTGGCTTCGGTGACCTTGCCGACGACGACGTGGTCGGCACCGGCATAGGCCGCCGGAAGCGCGTCCCGGGAACAGGAACAGCCGCAGGCGGACCCCGCCGCCAGCAGCAGGAGGCTGCCGGCGAGGGCAAGGATCCGCCTTCGGCTCATCACGCTACAGCCCGAGCACGTCCGCGCCCTGCTCGAAGACCACATCGACGGGGATGCCAGCGTCATTCAGGCGATCGAGGTCCGCCTGGAGGCCCGGGGAGATCACGCCCTGCTCGTCGAGGAGCGCGACCGCCCGCTCGTAGTCGCCGTCGCCCTGGATCGTGAGTATCAGGCGACCAAGATCGGCCATGGCAACCTGCATCGCGTCGAAGTTGACCCGGTAGGTGCCCGTTTGCTCATCGCGGGAGAAGGCGCCCGCTTCGGCGAAATAGTTGAAGCGGACCATGTTCGCGCGGCCGTGGGCGCTCGACGCGCCGAAGCGCACGGAGCGGAAGATGCCCGCGAGGAAGGTGACGTAGTTGTCCATCACCTCGCCGTCGGCGATCTCGCCCTGCTCGAAGAGCTCGGTGACCATGTAGAGGCCGAGGATGTCGGCCTTGCCCTCCTCGATGGGCGACGAGGTCTCCTTGAGGGCCTGGCGGACGGTGCCCGCGCCGTCGAGCGTGTTCTTGATGCCGAGGCCGTGCGCAACCTCGTGGAACATCGTGTTCGAGAAGAAGGCCTCGAAGGTGATGTGGTCGCGCTGGTCCTCGGCGATCAACACGTCGGCGAGTGGCACCAGGATCTCGTCGAACTTCGCCCGCATGGCGTTCTTGAGCTGCAGGCGCCGGGTGCCCTTCTCGAGCTGGACCCGCTCGTCGTTCGGAAGGTTGATGGCGATCGTCTTCGAACCCGCGTTGCAGTCGCCAGCGTAGTAGACGACGTCGTAGGCGTTGAGGTCGGCGTCCGTGCCGGGAATCTCCGCCTTGTAGGCATCCGGGACAGGCAGGCCCGCCTGCAGGCCGGGCATGAAATCGGCAAAGTGCGCCAGACGCTCGCTCCAGGCCAGATCCTTGATGAGGACATAAGACTCGAAGGCGGCCTTGTAACCGAAGAGCTTGTCCTCGTAGGTCTCGATGGGGCCGTACACCAGTTCGACCGGGTTGCCGCGCGTGTCCATCCAGGCCATGTCGGACTCCAGATACTCGCCCGACAGGAGGGCGTCGGCCCGCAGCTTCAGATAGGTCGCGAAGCCCGCATGCTCCGCCAGCTCAGACGCCTCGCGCAGCAGTTCGGCCGCGCGCACGAGCTCGGGTTCGAAAGCCACGTGGTAGGGCACGGCCTCCAGCTCGCCCGCGTCGTTGCGGCGGATGATCGTGTAGAGGTCGTCCTTCCCGGCGAGGTCCGCGGCCTCGAATTCCTCACGGGTCATGTCCGCCGGATAGAGGTTCGCGCCGAGGGGCTTCGGTCCGATCCCGGCAACGAAGGGATCGTCCCCCGCAAGGCGATCCCAGGGGCCGTAGTTGAAGCGCGCGAACCGCTCGGCGTCGCCCTCGAGGCGTCCAAGCAGTTCATCCCTGTCCCCGTAGGCCTGGCGCCAGAAGAGATCGTCCATGATCGCCGAAGCCTCGATCAGCACCGCGATCATCTCGCGCTGGCCGTTGGAGAGGTGGGACAGGTCGGCGGTCAGCGTGAACGGCGCATAGATGTCCGGCCGGGGCGTTGCCACCTCGGGCGCGGGCCGGGCCGACTCCTCCGCAGTGGGTGACGGGTCGCCGGACGGATCGGGAGCGGACGCCGGGTCGCCGCCGCAGGCGAGCAGGACAGCGGGAAGCAGCAGGATGAGGAGCTGACGCATCATCACGGCCTCGATCAGGTGAATTGGGCGGAGCATAGCAGCCGCGGCGCCGGAATCCGTTGACTGGAACCCGCGCGTGAAAGCGGATCGGCGGCACCCCGGTCTGATCCGAGTCGACATCGTCGCGACCTCGTCTCGCGCATGTTCCGACACGCCCATCGACGACAACCACCAGGACCCGAACATGTCCCGAATTCTTCCCCTGCTGCTGCTTGCGCTCAGTGCTGTCATCGGCCCGGTCAACGCCGAGGTCGCCGAGAACGAATGGTCGATCCGGCCGCTCATGCCGGGCGCGGAAGCCCCGGCCTTCGAAGCGACCGCCGCCGACGGATCGACCTTCGCGTTCGACCCGAAGGCCCTCGAGCGACCGGCGCTTTTTGTCTTCTACCGCGGCGGCTGGTGCCCCTACTGCAACCTGCACCTCGCCGAGCTGCGTCATATCGAGGACGACCTGAAGGCGGCCGGCGTCGATCTGATCTTCCTGAGCGCGGATTCACCGGAGGTCATCGCCGAGGCCGTCGAGGACGGCGAGGCGCTGTCCTACACGCTGCTCTCGGACGCGACGGCCGAAGCGGCACAGGCCTTCGGCATCTCGTTCCAGGTCCCGGGCGCGACGGTCGTGCGACTGCGCGAGCGCGGCATCGTGGACATGCAGCCGGTCTCCGGCACGACGGACGTCTTTGCCCTCCCTGCACCGGCGACCTACCTCGTCGGCACCGACGGCATCATCAAGTTCAGCTTCGTGAACCCGGACTACAAGGTCCGCGTATCGAACGAAGTACTGCTGGCTGCCGCGCAGACCATGCCCGAGCGCGTCATCCGCCGCTGAACTGTCGCTTGCCCCGGAGGCCAGCGCGGCCTCCGGGCGCTCCCAACGCTATTCGCCCCGTACTTTCGGACGATTCCCGCTGCCGCGAGCGCGTGCTAGCGTCGTGGGCACTCAGGCAAGCAGGGAACAGGCCTTCATGGACGAAGCCAGGGAAGCCCGATTCTGGGATCGGATGGCGCGCCGGTACGCGAAGAGCGCGATCGGGGACGAGGCCGGCTACGAGCGGACGCTGGAACGAACGGCATCACTCCTAGGGGCCGATCACGAGGTGCTGGAACTCGGCTGTGGCACGGGCCCGACGGCCCTGCGCCTGGCCGGCGCTGCCGGCTCCTACCTGGCGACGGATCTGTCGCCGGGGATGATCGAGATCGCCAACGAAAGGCTCGCGGCCGAGCCCACACCGGGCCTTCGGTTCGAAGCTGCAACGGCGGCGACGGTAGCGGCACCGACCGGCGGTTTCGACGCGGCTCTCGGCTTCAACTATCTGCACCTGGTCGATGACCTGCCGGCCACGCTCGTCCGGATTCACGCGCTGCTGGCGCCCGGCGGTCTCCTCGTCACCAAGACGCCCTGCCTGAGCGAGATGACGCCGCTCATCCGCCTGCTCCTTCCGCTCATGCGCCTGGTCCGGATGGCCCCGGGAACCGTGCTGTTTTTTACGGAGACAGAACTGCGGCAGCGACTGGAAACGGCCGGCTTCGCCATCGAGACCGTCGAACGACACGGCACGAAGGGCAAGGACACGCGCCCGTGGATCGTCGCCCGACGGATCTGACTGGTCTTCGCTGGAAAGCTGCCCTCCCTGACCCGGGAGCTGGCAACCGAGCTCTGGCCCTCTCTACGCTTTCAGCGCATGGGTGGGCAAGGTCCAGACGCGCTGGTCGCCAGGGATCTGGCGCTTCCCCATGCAGGTCCAGCTCCCATCGTTGCCGGAGAAACGTTGGCTAGCCGCCATCGTCGATGGCGATTTCGCGGTGCAGCCAGACGCTACGATCCAGGCTCCAGGGGCGCGCCATCGCATCGTCCGGGCGTGGCTCCCGGCCGATCCCCGCGGCGTCCAGCACAGCATAGCGATACTCGTCGACGGTCAAGGAGCCGGGCAAGGCCCCTGTTCCGGTGACTTCGATGCGGATCGGGCGTTGCGGGGCGGTCCCCCAAAAATCCCAGCGCCAGCCGTCATCGGACACCGGCAGGGGGACGGCGGCGTCGCCCAGCAGGCCGGTCTCGTAGCCTGCTTCCGGCAGCGCCAGCACGAGCCTCGCACCCGGGATTGAAGGTCGCACGTAGATTCGTAGCCGCCACCCGTCCGCGTTTACTTCCGGCAGGACGTTGACGGTGGCGGGCGCTGCCAGTGCGCCGGTCGTGGCGGGCGGTGCTGGGACCCGCCAGGCGGTACCCCCGGCGAGGGGCGCCCAGCTGGACAGCTCGAAGCGCTCGGCGTCCGGACCGAGGGCCGCTCGTTCGATGTCGTTCAGCTGGCTCCCTCGCGTCATCCACCAGCCGCCCTCGCCTTCCGCGTCCACAGCCAGAAACACCTCGACAGGCTGGGGGAACTCCGGCGTGAAAGGGTCCCGGACGACGCTCCAGGGCACCGCGACGAGGCCCGTCACGCCGATGATCGCGAGCCCCGTGCTGACGCTCCAGCGGCGAAACAGCGGCCACGCAAGCACGAGGGTGAAGACGACCACGGCACTGATCATGCCGGGGAGCGTGATGGCAATGCCGAGGTAGAGCCCCTGCAGGAGCGGAAGCCAGAGGATGAAGATGGCCACCAGGGCTGGCCAGACCGGCAGCGGCGTCGACGCGGCCGCGGACGCGCGCGTCGCCCAGAGGACAGCCGCCGCCGCGAAGGCGAGTGGCCAGCTGAAGACGTACGCGCCGTGCAGGGCGATGGCCGCGATTGGCAGGGTCACCAGCAGCCACAGCAGCAAGCCACCGGAGACCCAGGCGTCGGCAGAAAGGGGGCGCCGTGGCACGCCAAGCAGCAGGGCCCCGATGAGCATGGGTGCCGCGGTCGCCGGGAAACGCCCCGCCAGCAGATTCGGGAGCAGCGCCGCGATAACGAGGAGTGCCAGCAACGCGCGCCGCGGTACGGCCGAGGACGCCGCGGCCGCCAGCGTTGCGACACCGGCCCCGACCCACGCGAGCAGAAGGGGATCGTACTGGTAGAACAGGTGGAAGCTCGGCGTGGCGGCACGGGCGGCCTGGTAGAGGCCACTGGCGACGCCGAGGGCGACGGCCACGGCAGCGAGCACCGCGCCTGCGCCGAGCAGCGGGTCGAACCAACGGTTGCGTC
>JBCCZC010000056.1:0-19644 GCA_039188505.1 Pseudomonadota bacterium
CAGCCGGCCGGCCGCTTCGTATCGCTGGTATCGGGCTTCGAAGGCGCACCGCCGGAGGCTGTTGTGCCGATGGCGATGGACTACACGTCCGGCGTGATCCTACAGCAGGTCGTCGAGACCAAGACCTGGGGCGAGCGGCTTGGCATCGGCACCGGCGATATGGGTGACGCGGGCCTCATCGGCTACGTGATCATGGGCGTTGGCATCCTCGGCCTGCTAATGGCTGCCTACCGGGCCCTGATGCTTGGCCTGAAGAGCCTCAAGATCAAAGGCCAGCTCAAGTCCGAGCAGCCGAAGACCGACAACGCGCTGGGTCGCGTGATGGCTGTCTATCACGAGAACCCCGATGCCGACGTTGAGACGTTAGAGCTGAAGATGGACGAGGCAATTCTCAGAGAAACCGGTCCGCTCGAGTCGGGGCTCAGCTTCCTGAAGATGCTCTACGTCATCGCGCCGCTGCTCGGTCTGCTCGGAACGGTCGTCGGCATGATCGGCACGTTCCAGGCCATCACGCTCTTCGGCACCGGCGATCCGAAGATGATGGCCGGCGGTATCTCGCAGGCCCTGGTCACCACGGTGCTGGGTCTCTGCGTAGCCATTCCGCTGACCTTCCTGCACAGCATCCTGCAAGCCCGCGCGAAGTCGCTCATCCAGATCCTGGAAGAGCAGAGTGCCGGTATCATCGCTCGCATGGCGGAGAAGCAAGATGGTGTGGCTGTCTGAGATCTTCGCGAATATCGCGGACTTCATCGATCTCGGAGGCAATGTCCTCTACGCGATCATGGTCGTCCTGCTGCTGATGTGGACCTTCATCATCGAGCGGCTGTGGTACATGAAGATCGTGCATCCGAAGAAGCTGCGCCAGGCGGTTGCCGCCTGGCAGTCGCGGGTCGATACGACCTCCTGGTACGCCCGGCAGGTCCGCAGTCAGATCATCTCCGAGGTGAATGCGGATCTGTCCCGGAACGTCCTGATGGTCAAGACGCTGATCGCGCTCTGTCCGCTGCTCGGTCTGCTGGGCACGGTGACCGGGATGCTGCACGTCTTCGACGTGATGGCCATCACCGGCACGGGCAACGCTCGCGCCATGGCCTCGGGCGTGTCGCAGGCGACCGTGCCGACCATGGCCGGCATGGTTGCGGCGCTGTCCGGCGTCTACTTCGGCCAGCGACTGGAATACTGGCAGGTCACCGAGACCGAAAAGCTCGAAGATCTGCTGCAACATCATTGATTGCGGTGGCCGGTTCGCTGGCCACCCGTTGAGGAGACCGTCTCATGAGAAGACGTCACGGAATCGAAGACGATACCGAGATCAACATCACCCCGATGCTCGACATCGTGTTCATCATGCTCATCTTCTTCATCGTGACGACGTCGTTCGTCAAGGAAGCGGGCATCGATGTCAGCCGCCCGTCGGCGAGCACCGCCGAGCAGAAGACCAAGGGCAACGTCATGATCGCTATCCGCGAGAATGGCGAGGTCTGGATGAACAAGCGCCGTATCGAGGTTGACGCGGTTCGCGCCAACGTCGAGAAGGCCGCTGCAGAGAACCCCGAGGGCAGCGTGGTGATCATCGCCGACCGCGCCTCGGAAACCGGCATCCTGGTCGAGGTCATGGACCAGGTCAAGCTCGCAGGCGTGGACGCGATTTCCGTCGCGGCCGAGCGTCCGGGCGGGAGGTAAGAGAACGATGCAACCGGTCCGCATCACGGTATCGGGGGTCCTCGCCGTCGCGGTGACGGTCGGGCTCTTCGTCTTCATGTCCAACCTCATCGCCGGTACGCAGGAACTCGGCGATCGTGGCGATCAGCTCGGGGCGATCCGCTTCGGCCCGGTGAAGATCGACGACCAGCTTTCGGTCAAGCAACGGCGGATTCCCAAGAAACCGCCGCCACCGAAGAACCCGCCGCCGCCGCCGAAGATGAACGTGCAAAACGTCGAGCGGGTGCAGTCGCCGCTACCGGCGCTCAACATGCCGAAGCTTGATATCCCGGTGTCTGGCAGCGGTCCGTTCCTCGGCGCCTTCGCCGCCGGTGATGCCAATGCCGAAGGCGACATCATTCCGCTGGTCCGGATCCAGCCGATGTATCCGCGTCGCGCGGCCATCGCGAAGATCGAGGGCTACGTGACGGTCGAGTTCACGATCACCGAGACCGGCGCCGTCGCCGACCCCTCCGTGATCGACGCGAAGCCGCCGCGGGTTTTCGATCGGGAAGCCATCCGCGCCATCCTCAAGTGGAAGTTCAAGCCACGGATCGTCGATGGTCAGCCGGTCGCGCGTCGCGCCACCCAGACCCTTGACTTCAAGCTGGCCGCCAACTGACGGAGGTTTCAAGCCCATGATCAGGAAAATCGCCCTTGCGGCCGCACTGGCCGTCGTCTGCTCGACAGGGTTCGCCCAGGAAGGCGCCACACGGGAATCCCCGGCGGCGGTCTGGAAGAGCGAGCGGAACTTCAAGGCCGTTCAGGAAGCCTGGGAGCTGGTGGCCGAGGAGCAGTACACCGAAGCAGAAGCGGAGTTCCGCGAGCTGCTCGAGGATATGAACGACCCGTATGAGCGGTCGCAGGCGATGTTCGGCCTGGCGCAGGCGCTCATGTCGCGGGAGGAGTTCGACGAGTCGCTCCGCATCTACGAGGAGATCGTCAACCTCGATGTGCTGCCGAACCGGCCCCACTTCGACGCCATGTTCCAGCTGGCGCAGCTCTACTACATGCGCGAACGCTACGACGACTCCCTTCGCTGGATCGAGCGCTACGAGAACGAATCCGGTGAGGTGAAGATCGAGTCCTACGAGCTGAAGGCATCGATCTACGCCCAGCTGAAGGATTATCGCAAGGCGATCGAGATGATCGATCAGGCGATCGCTCTCTCGGACGATCCGAAGGAAACCTGGTACCAGCTGAAGCTGGCCATGCACTACGAGCTCGAGGAGTTCCCGGAGTGCAAGGAAGTGCTCGAGACGCTCGTGCGCGGCTGGCCGGACAAGAAGACCTACTGGACCCAGCTGGCGTCTATCAACGTGACGCTCAAGCTCGATAGCGAAGCGCTTGCCATCCTGGCGATGGCCAAGCGGCAGGGCCTCCTCGACCAGGAGACCGAGTGGATGCAGCTCTTCAGCCTTTACGGTTACCTCAACGTACCGTACAAGGCGGCGGCCACGCTGCAGGAAGGTCTGGACTCCGGCGTCATCGAGCCGACGAAGAAGACCTGGGAGCAGCTCGGCAATGCCTGGTATGCGGCGCAGGAGCTCGACAACTCGGTCGTCGCGCTGGCGAAGGCAGCTGAACTGTCCCTCGACGGAAAGCTCGACATGCAGGTCGCGTACATCCACGTCGACAAGGAAGACTGGGCGGCCGCGAAGTCCGCGCTGACGAACGCCATCGACAAGGGTGGTCTCACGGAGACCGATACGGGCAACATGTACGTGCTGCTCGGCATGAGTGAGCTGAACACGAGCAATCCCGGTGCCGCTCGGCGCGCATTCCAGGAAGCCAGGCGTTTCCCGAAATCGCGTTCGGCCGCACAGCAGTGGCTCAACCACCTCGACGAGCTGAACAAATCCAGCACCGGCGCGTGACCGGATCGGTCACGTCGGACCGATGAGCGAGAGACCCGCCGCGTGCGGGTCTCCGCGTTTCTGGCCCGGGACCGAGGCTCTCATCGACCGCTTCTGCGACGCCCTGTGGGCCGAGGACGGTCTCGCCACGAACTCAACCGCAAGCTACCGTTTCGATCTCCTGGCGCTGGCGGCCTGGCTGGGTCCCGAGCGCTCCCCTGGCGACGCGACGCGGCCCGAACTCCTCGATTACTTCGGGCATCGCACGCGGCTGGGCTTCGCACCGCGATCGAGCGCGCGCGCGCTTTCCTGCCTGCGGCGCTTCTACCGTTTCCTCGTTGAGACCCGCGCCCGGGAAGACGATCCCACGGACCGGATTGACGCCCCGAAGCTCGGCCGTCCGTTGCCGAAGGCACTGGGCGAGACCGCTGTGGACCGGCTCCTGGCGGCACCTGATCCGGCGACTCCGCTGGGTATCCGCGACCGCGCGATGCTGGAGCTCATGTACGCTTCCGGGCTGCGGGTCACTGAGCTCGTCAGCCTCCCGGTGAACGCGGTCAATCTGCGGCAGGGCGTGGTACGGGTGCTGGGAAAGGGGGGGCGCGAGCGACTGGTGCCGATCGGCGAAGAGGGGCTCGCTCGTCTCGAGACGTGGCTGGCCGAAGGTCGCCCTGAGCTTCTGGGACCGCGGAGTGCGGATGCGCTCTTCGTGACTGCCCGAGGCGCGGGCATGACCCGCCAGGCGTTCTGGTATGCAGTCAAGCGCCATGCCCGTACGGCCGGGCTCAGCGATGCCATTTCGCCCCATATGCTGCGTCACTCGTTTGCCACGCATCTCCTCAATCGCGGAGCGGATCTCCGGATTGTGCAGCTGCTCCTGGGCCATCGCGACCTGTCGACCACGCAGATCTACACCTATCTGAGCCAGGCATCGCTGCGCGAACTGCACGAGACCCATCATCCCCGCGGCTGACCTCGCGACGGCCTGCACCGGCGAGCCGGCCGCGGACCCTCCGGTCCCGACGGTTCCATAAGACGGTCAGGCTGCTAACATGGTGGGTTTCCCGTCCCGGATGGAATCATTCCGCCGGCTGGCGGTCATAGGCAGGACCGGGCGCCCGGGCGCCTGCCCCAATCCAACTGATATGAGAAACGAGTACGGCATGAACAAGACGTCCTGGATCCTGGGCCTGATCGCCGCCCCCCTGCTGGCATTCGCCCAGGACGATGAATTTGACGGCGTGCGCAGCGCCATGCAATCGCTGGTTCCCGGCGCGGAGATCGATTCGATCCGGCCGGCGCCGTTCCCCGGCTTCGCCGAGGTGCTGCTTGGAGCCCAGCTGATCTATATTTCGCTTGATGGTCAGTATCTGATCGACGGGCGCCTTATCGAGATCGCGACCCGGAAGGACCTGTCCGAGGCGGCCAAGGGTACGGTGCGCAAGGATCGGCTCGCGGGTGTCAGCAATGACGAGCGATTCGTGTTCCCGACGTCCGGAGAGCCGAAGCATCGCCTCACGATCTTCACCGACATCGACTGTGGCTACTGCCGCCGTCTTCACCAGCAGATGGCCGAGTACAACGACCTGGGCATCGAGGTCACCTACCTCATGTTCCCCCGGGCCGGCATCGGCTCGACCTCGTTCAACAAGGCCATCTCCGTCTGGTGCGCGGATGATCGCAATGACGCGCTGACGCTGGCCAAGTCGGGCCAGGATCCGGAGTCGCAGTCCTGCGACAACCCGATCGAGGAGCACTATCAGCTCGGCCGCGAGCTGGGCGTTTCCGGCACACCGGCGCTCGTGGCAGAGGACGGCACGCTGATCCCTGGCTACGTGCCGCCCGGTCAGCTGATCGAACGGCTCGAGGCGCTCTCGGCCGAGTAATCGTCGCCGGCGCCGCCCGCACGGGGCGGCGCTTTCGCCTTCGAGGGAGCGCCGCTGCGGGCGGATTGGGGACCTGATGTCGATTGTCTGTTTCGCCGGCGGGCCCGTCCTGTCAGATTTCCGGATTGACCGCCTGAACACGAGCTTGCGGGCCGCCAACGAAGCGGAACTGCTGGACTCCCGTGAGCTCTTCGCGATCGAATTCGCCGGCGAGCCGACGCCGGCCCAGCTCGCCGATCTGGCGCGGCTGCTGGCGGGGCAGCCCGTACCGGATGCGCCGCTTGCCCCAACGCAGCGACTGGTCGTGCCGCGCCAGGGAACGGTGTCTCCCTGGTCCTCGAAGGCGACCGACATTGCGCGTCGGTGCCACTTCGACGGCGTTGTCCGTATCGAGCACGGTCGGCTGCTGCGCTTCGGCGACGCCCCGGGAGCGCGCGCCGAGGCCCTGATCCACGATCGCATGACCGAGCAGGTGCTCGACGGCCTCGACGCCGTCGCATCGCTCTTCGAGCACGCGGCACCGCGACCGCTGCGGCATGTGCCGGTCGCCGCCGAGGGCGCCGAGGCGCTGGCCCGGGCCAACGGCGACTGGGGCCTCGCCCTGTCCGCGGAGGAGATCGATTATCTGGCGGGTGCCTATGGCGAGCTCGGCCGTGATCCCACGGATGCCGAGCTGATGATGTTCGCCCAGGCGAACTCCGAGCATTGCCGCCACAAGATCTTCAACGCCAGCTGGACCGTCGACGGGGAGGACATGGGCGCCTCGCTGTTCGGCATGATCCAGATGAGCCACGCCGCGTCCCCGGCAGGCGTGCTGACGGCCTACTCCGACAACGCCGCCGTGATCGAAGGCCATGCCGCCGAGCGTTTTTACAGCGACCCCGACAGCTATGGCTACCGGACCGTCCCGGAGCCGTCGCACGTCATGATCAAGGTCGAGACGCACAATCATCCGACGGCCATCTCGCCCTATCCCGGCGCCGCGACGGGGTCCGGTGGCGAGATCCGCGACGAGGCGGCCACCGGCCGTGGCGGCAAGCCCAAGGCCGGACTGGCCGGCTTCTCCGTGTCCCACCTGCGCATCCCCGGTCACGAGCGTCCCTGGGAAGGTCCGGAGCAGCGTCCGGAACGCCTGGCGTCGCCGCTGGCGATCATGACCGAAGGTCCCGTCGGCGCCGCATCGTTCAACAACGAATTCGGGCGACCGGCGCTCGGCGGCTACTTCCGGACCTTCGAGCAGCCGGACCCGGTGCAGCCGGGCCTCCTCCGGGGCTACCACAAGCCGATCATGATCGCCGGCGGCATGGGCGCGATCCGACCGGGCGCCGTGCGGAAGAACAGGCTGTCTCCCGGAGACCACGTGATCGTACTGGGTGGCCCGGCCATGCTGATCGGCCTCGGCGGCGGGGCCGCCAGCTCGATGGCATCGGGGACCAGCACCGAAACGCTCGACTACGCGTCGGTCCAGCGCGACAACCCGGAGATGCAGCGACGCTGCCAGGAGGTTATCGATCGATGCTGGGCGCTCGGAGACGACAATCCGGTCGTCTCGATCCACGATGTGGGTGCGGGGGGGCTGTCGAACGCGATTCCCGAACTCCTGGACGACTCCGAGCGCGGCGGTGGCCTCGATCTGCGCCGGATTCCCGCAGCCGATACGGGCCTGTCGCCGATGGAGATCTGGTGCAACGAATCCCAGGAGCGTTACGTGCTGGGTGTCGGGGCGGCAGAGCTGGCGCGTTTCGAAGCCATCTGTGAGCGCGAGCGCTGCCCCTATGCCGTGCTCGGCCAGGCGACGGCGGCGCGGTCGCTGCGCCTTGACGACGACCAGCTCGGCGCTCCGGCCGTGGACCTGCCCCTGGAGGTGCTCTTCGGCAATCCCCCAAAGATGCATCGCAACGCCGTAGCGGCGTCGCCGGTGGGCGCAGCCGCGCCGGCGCCGACCGATTTCGCCGCGACCCTCGATCGCGTGCTGACGCTGCCAGCGGTCGGCAGCAAGAAGTTTCTCATCACCATCGGCGATCGCAGCGTCGGCGGCCTCACGCACCGGGATCAGATGGTCGGTCCGTGGCAGGTCCCCGTCGCCGATGCCGCGGTGACCCTGGCGGACTTTGCCGGCTTCTCGGGGGAGGCCATGGCCATGGGCGAACGGACGCCGCTCGCCGTACTCGATGGTCCGGCATCGGGCCGCATGGCCGTCGGGGAGGCCCTTACCAATCTCCTGTCCGCGCCGATCGCGTCGCTCGGTGCCGTCAAACTGTCGGCGAACTGGATGGCCGCCGCGGGCGCTGATCAGGAAGATGCCGCGCTCTATCGCACGGTGCGTGCCGTGGGCGAGGAGCTGTGCCCGGCCCTCGGCATCGCCATCCCGGTGGGCAAGGATTCGCTTTCCATGCAGACGGTGTGGTCCCAGGCCGGCGAGCGGCGGCGCATGACGGCCCCCCTATCGCTGATCGTCTCTGCCTTCGCCAGCGTGGCCGACGTGCGCGGCGCCTGGACCCCGGAGCTGGTGTCGGATCCGTCCGCGCCGCTGTTCCTCCTGGACCTCGGCCATGGACGGCAGCGGCTCGGCGGCTCCGCCTGTCTGCAGGTCCACGGCGAGCTCACCGGCGACGTTCCTGACCTGGAGCGACCCGAGGATCTGATCGCCCTGTGCGCGCTGCTCGCACGGCTCCGCGACGCGGGCGCCGTACTCGCCTACCACGACCGTTCGGACGGTGGTCTCACGGCGACGCTGCTCGAGATGGCCTTTGCGGCCCGCTGCGGCCTCGATGTGCATTTTCCCGCCGAAGTCGATCCGATCGCGTTCGGTTTCGCCGAGGAACTCGGTGTCGTGCTGCAGGTCGGCGCGGACCAGGTGGATCGGCTGCGCGAAGAGGCGGAGAAGGCTGGCCTGGGAGACTGCCTCGTGGCCGTCGGCCGGCCGCGCGCGGACGACTCGATCTGCGTCATGCAGGAAGGTGTCACGCTGCTCGAGGCGCCTCGGGATGACCTCGAGCGGCGCTGGGCGGACACCAGCTTCGGTGTCCAGGCACAGCGTGATCATCCCACCTGCGCGCGCGAGGAATACGACGCGATCGGCACCGAGCGCGCGGTGCTCCGCCCGCACCTGACCTTCGACCTCGGCCCGCTGCAGGCGGCCCCGGCCATCGGCGGTGCGAGGCCCCGGGTTGCCATCCTCCGGGAGCAGGGTGTGAACGGGCACATCGAGATGGCCGCGGCCTTCGATCGGGCAGGCTTCGAGGCGGTCGACGTGCATATGAGCGACCTGACCCACGGTCGTCAGCGCCTTGACGAATTCCGCGGGCTGGTCGCCTGCGGCGGCTTCTCCTATGGCGACGTGCTCGGTGCCGGCAACGGCTGGGCGCGAGCGATCCTCTTCCGCGATGAGCTGCGACAGACCTTCAGCGACTTCTTTGCCGACCCGGGCCGCTTCGCCCTCGGCGTCTGCAACGGCTGTCAGGCGCTGGCCGCCCTCGCTGAGATCATTCCGGGCACGGCCGACTGGCCGCGCTTCGTCCGCAACCGTTCGGAGCAGTTCGAGGCCCGCCTCAGCCTGGTCGAGGTGCTGCCATCACCGTCTCTGTTCCTTGCCGGCATGGCCGGCTCGCGCCTTCCGGTGGTCGTCTCGCACGGAGAGGGTCGGGCCGAGTTCGCGGGCGATGCCGCGCTCGGCGACCGCGCCTCGCTGCGCTATGTTGACGGATCCGGCGCCCCCGCCGTGCACTATCCGGAGAACCCGAATGGCTCTCCGGACGCGTTGGCCGGCCTCGCGAACGCTGACGGCCGGGTGACGATCATGATGCCGCACCCGGAGCGGGTCTTCCGGACCGCGCAGTTCTCCTGGGCCCCGGCGGACTGGCCGGCCTGGGGGCCGTGGCTGCAGATGTTCGTCAACGCGCGCCGCTGGTTGGAGGATCGATGAACGACATCCGCTTCTCCCTCAAGGCGTTCATGCTGAACGTCGTGCTCTGGCTGCCGCTGATGTTCTTCCTCTGGTTCTACGTCTCCGGCCTCCTGATCATGCCCGTACAGTTCGGGCTCGACGCCCTGCTGAACCTGCTCTACGGCGACCACTTCGAGTCGGTGCGCCGGACCGCGCATCTGTTCGAGGTGGGTGCGATCGTCACGC
Source organism: Pseudomonadota bacterium (assembly GCA_039188505.1). GTDB lineage: Bacteria > Pseudomonadota > Gammaproteobacteria > Xanthomonadales > SZUA-38 > JBCCZC01. The sequence continues at coordinate 9,576 of JBCCZC010000056.1, forward strand.
TGCCGGAGGGCCGCGCCGTTGCCGAGATTCCGGTGAACCCGATGATCTACGGCTACGGCTTGCCGCTGGTCGCTGGGCTCGTGATCGCGACGCCGGTGGCCGCCGGGCTCCGCGCGCTGCAGCTCCTGGGAACCTATCTGGGCGTCGTGCTGGTCCAGCTCTGGGGATCGTTCTGGGAGACCTTCCGGGTGCTCGCCTTCGAGCTGGCGGAGCCGGGGCAGGCCATTGTGGACGCAGCAGGCTTCCCCGACGAGGTGATCGCGCTCTGCTACCAGTTCGGCTACCTCGTGCTGCCGGCGGTGGTGCCCGTGGCGCTCTGGGTGCTCATGAACCGAACCTTCATCGAGGGCGTCGTCGGTCACCGTATTGAACCGACGCCCGTCGATCATGGTCAGTAAGACGTAACGACCGAGCACACCCGAAACCCATGGCCACCATCGAAAGCGACATCGAACTGGACGCGGAACCGAACGAGCAGCCCGCGCCGCCGTCGCCGGACCAGCGCCTGATCGACCACCTCGTCGGCAACGGTCGGGTGCGCGAGACGGACGTCCGCAAGGCCGAGCGGCTGGCCGAGGAGTCGGGCCATCAGACCGTCGCGATGCTCGTCAGCCTGGGCCTGATCTCCGAGCGCGACCTGGCCGAATCGATGGCCAGCCTGCTCGAGCTGCCCCTCATCGGCGTGAAGGATTACCCCGAGGTGCCGCCCGGCGGTGTCGAGCTGCCGCTGCGCTTCATGCGCGAACAGCATGCCGTTCCGGTCTCCGAGACGGACGATGCCGTCACCGTGGTCATGGCCGATCCGCGCGACCGTTTCCTGATCGAGGCGATCGAGCTCGCCACCGGTCGCCAGGTCGCCACCCAGGTCGGCGTACGATCCGAGATCGACGACGTCGTCGAGCGCTTCTACGGCGGCGGCCGGTCGGCCATGGGTCAGATTGTCGAGAACCTGTCCGACGATGACGCCGGTGGCGAGGAGGACATCGAGCAGCTGAAGGACCTCGCGTCCGAGGCCCCGGTGATCCGCCTCGTGAACCTCATCATGCAGCGTGCCGTCGAGGCGCGGGCGTCGGACATCCACATCGAGCCCTTCGAGAATCGCCTCAAGGTCCGTTACCGCGTCGATGGCGTCCTGCAGGAAGTCGAGGCGCCGCCGTCGAGCTCTACCGCCGCGGTGATCAGCCGGATCAAGATCATGGCGAAGCTCAACATCGCCGAGCGCCGCCTGCCGCAGGACGGCCGCATCCCCCTGCGGGTCCAGGGCAAGGAACTCGATCTGCGGGTGTCCACGGTGCCCACCCAGTACGGGGAGTCCGTGGTCATGCGGATCCTCGATCGCGAGGGCGTGGTCCTCGACTTCGAGAAGCTGGGCTTCCAGGATCCGCACCTCGGGCGCTTCAAGCGCGTACTGGCGGAACCGCACGGCATCATCCTCGTCACCGGCCCGACCGGTAGCGGCAAGACGACCACGCTCTACACCGCGCTTTCGAGCATCAACACGCCGGAGCGGAAGATCATCACGGTCGAGGATCCGGTCGAGTACGAGCTCGAGGGCGTGAACCAGATCCACGTGAAGCCCTCGATCGGGCTGACCTTCGCCAGCGCGCTGCGCGCGATCGTGCGCCAGGATCCCGACGTGATCATGATCGGCGAGATGCGGGATCTCGAGACCGCGAAGATCGCGATCCAGTCGGCGCTCACCGGTCACCTCGTGCTGTCGACGATCCATACGAACGACGCTGCGGGCGGCGTGACCCGACTCCTCGACATGGGCGTGGACGACTACCTGCTGGTCTCTACCGTCAATGGCATCCTGGCCCAGCGCCTCGTGCGCCGCCTCGATCAGACCACGTGCGAGGCCTTCGACGCCCTGCCCGAGATGGTGACCGAGCTGGGTCTCGAGCGCTTCGCTGATCCGGGTGCGCCGCTTCGTCTCTTCCGCCCCGTACCCTCGGAGGACGTCCCGACCGGCTACCTCGGACGGACCACGATCATGGAGTTTCTCGAGCTGAGCGATCCGATCCGGCGGCTCGTCATGCGCCATGCGGACGCGACCGAGATCCACGAGCTCGCGCGGACCGAGGGCATGCGGACGATGTACGAGGACGGCCTGAAGAAATGCCTCGACGGCGTCACGACCATCGAGGAAGTGCTGCGCGTGACGCAGGAGGGCTGACATGGCGGCGTTCCGCTACAAGGCCGTCGCGCCAACCGGTGAGATGCTCCAGGGCGAGATGGAGGCCGGCAGCGCGGGCGAGGTGATCGCCAAGCTGCAGGAAGCCGGCAACATGCCGATTTCGGCGGACCCGGCGGCCGGCGGTCTCGAAGCCCTACTCGGTTCGATGACGTCGATCGGCAAGCGCGTCTCGGCGAAGGACGTTGGTGAGTTCACCCAGCAGCTGGCGACGCTCCTCGGCGCCGGGCTGCCCCTCGATCGCGCCATGCACATCCTGCTGGACCTCTCCGAGGAGGGCCCCCTGAAGGACATGGTGCAGGCGGTGCGCGACCAGGTGCGCGGCGGCTCGTCGCTGTCCGATGCGCTCGAAGCCCAGCACGGCGTGTTCAGCCGCCTATACATTAATATGGTGCGCGCGGGTGAGGCCGGCGGCACGCTGGACGTCTCCCTCGAGCAGCTCGCGGAGTACCTCGAGCGGGCGCAGGAACTGAAGAACAGCGTCGTCTCCGCGATGATCTATCCGATCATCCTCCTCGCCATCGTCGGCATCTCCCTGTTCGTGCTCCTGGGCTACGTCGTGCCGCAATTCATGCCGATCTTCGAGGAGCTCGGGGCCGAGCTGCCGTTGATCACCCAGATCGTGCTCGGCGCAGGCGAGTTTCTGCAGCAGTTCTGGTGGGGGCTGATCCTCGCGGTCCTGCTGCTCGTAACCTGGGTCCGCGGGCAGTTCGCCAATCCGAACACGCGCCTGGTCTGGGACGGCTACCTCCTGCGCGTCCGCCTGCTCGGCAAGCTCATCGGGCAGATCGAGATGGCGCGGTTCACGCGGACGGTCGGCACGCTGCTGACCAACGGCGTGCCGATGCTCGGCGCCCTGTCGATCGGTCGGAAGGTGATGACCAACACCGTCATGGCCGGCGCGGTGGGCGAGGCGGCGAAGGAGGTGAAAACCGGCGGTGCGCTGGCCCATAACCTGGCGAAATCGGAGCTGTTCCCGAAGCTCGCGCTGCAGATGATCAGCGTGGGAGAGGAGACGGGCAAGCTCGACGAGATGCTCGTCAAGGTCGCCGATACCTACGATACGGAGGTCCGGCTGACGATCGACCGCCTCATGGCGGCGCTCGTGCCGATCCTGATCCTCGGGCTGGCCGCGATCGTCGCCGTGATCGTCATGTCGATCCTGGTCGCCATCCTGAGCCTGAACAACCTGGTGGCCTGACGGCTGCCGCAGCCTACGAGAAACAGTGAGGAAGTCATGAAAACCGTCATCCGTGCCCCGCTGGCCGCAGCCCGCGGCTTCAGCCTGATCGAGATCCTGGTCGTGCTGGTCATCCTCGGCCTGCTGGCCGGGCTGGTACTGCCGAATGTCTACAGCAGGCTGAGCGGCGCGAAGTCCAAGGCGGCGAAGACCCAGATCGTGGTCATCCAGAACGGCGTCGACGGCTTCATGCTCGACGTCGGCCGCCTGCCGAACAGTCTGAACGAGCTCGTCGAAGCGCCCGGCGACGCCGAGTTCTGGAACGGTCCCTATGTGCGCAAGCAGGCCCTGAAGGATCCCTGGCAGCAGGAGTGGGTCTACCGCAAGCCGGGACAGGGCGGCGCGGCCTACGACATCCTTTCCTACGGCGAGGACGGCTCGCCGGGCGGCGAGGGCAACAACCGCGACGTCTCGAACGCCGACTAGGCGGCGGCCGAACTTGCCCTGCGCACTCGCACAGCGGAAGGGAGCCCTGCACGGCGCGGCTGGGGCGCCGGCCCGGCGTCCCGGCGCAGGCGGACCAGCGGGGCAGCGGGGCTTCTCGCTCATCGAGATCATGGCCGTGCTGGTCATCATCGGCTTGCTGGTCGGCGTCGTCGGCGCTTCGCTTTATCGCAACCTCGACAGCGTCAAGGTCCGGCGCGCGGGTTCGGACATCATGACGGCCCTGCGCTACGCCCGCGGTCAGGCCATCGTGACCCATGATGTCGCCTTCCTGGAGGTCGACATCGAGCAGCGCAGCCTCACCGCCCACGATCGCGAGCCCTGGGTGCTGCCCGACGGCGTCGAGATCACGGTCCGGACCGCAGCGATGGACATCCTCAGCGACTCCCGCGGCCGGATCCGCTTCTACCCCGATGGCAGCTCCACCGGTGGGACGATCACGCTCACCGCGGGCGAACGCGAGTGGTATGTGGACGTCGCCTGGCTGACCGGCGAGATCCGACTGAGCTCCTCCGCGGGGGACGCCTCATGAGACGGGAACAGGGCTTCACGTTGCTGGAGATCCTCGCGGCCTTCGTGATCTTCGGCCTGATCTTCGCGACCACGCTCCGCGTGCTGTCCGGATCCCTGCGGAACGCCCAGCGATCCTCGGATTACACCCAGGCCGCGCTCTGGGCCCAGACCGCCATCGAGGGCATCGGCATCGAGCCGCTGCTCGAGGAAGGCAGCTACAGCGGTGATTTCGACAACGGCTATCGCTGGGAGATGGAGATCGTGCCCTTCGAGCTCGAGGCGTCCGAGTCGATCATCGATCTGACGCTACCCGGCGAGTATCCCGGCGATGCCGCCGGGCGTGGCGATGGCGGGCAGGATGGCTCCGGTGACCAGCTCCAGGGAGACGGTCCCGAGCTAACCTCCCTGCCGGATCAGGGCGATGTCCCCATCGATCTCTACGAGGTGGAGCTCCAGGTCTTCTGGGGCGAGCCCGGCGCCGAGCGCGCCGCGCGCTTCGTGACTCTCCGTTCGATCACACCGCAGCCGTGAGGGTGCTCCCGCGCCAGGCCGGATTCACGCTGGTCGAGATTCTCCTCGCGATGACGCTCGTCGGCCTCATCCTCGCCATGGCCTATGGTGGGCTCAGCACCAGCGCCAAGGCGGTCGACCGCGGCCAGGACGTCGTCGATCGGAGCAACCACCTGCGCATCGTCCACCAGTTCACGCGGCGCCAGCTCGCGCAGGCCATGCCGCTCCAGATTGAACCGGAGGACGCCCTCGACGAGGATCAGCTCGTCTACTTCGAGGGCGACGACCGGATGGTCCATTTCGCTGCGCCCATGCCGGGCTACCTGAGTTCGGGCGGGCCCCATGACCAGAAGCTCTTCTTCGATTCCGGTCCGAACGGCCTCGAACTGCTGTTCGAACACAAGGTGATCGTCCGTGATGAGGATTGGGTCGAGGAGGAGGAACGGGATCCCGTCGTGCTCCTCGACGGGATTCGGCGGGGCCAATTCAGCTTCATGCTGCTCGACGAGGACGGTGAGCCTGAATGGGTCGAGGACTGGGAGGACCCGGCGCTGCTGCCGGTCGCCATCCGCGTCGAGATCGAGATGGAGCCCTCGACCCGGATCCACTGGCCGACGCTCGACGTCCGGCCCGTGATCGATACGGCGTCGGCGCGCCGCCAGCTCGATCGCCCCTTCGTGCTGCCGGGCGGCAGGAACAACTGATGCACGGTGGCAGCCCCCGGCGGCAGCGCGGCGTGGCGCTCATCCTGGTCCTCTGGATGAGCGTGCTGCTGGCCATCATCGTCGGCAGCTTCGCGATCGTCGCGCGCACTGAGACGCTGCAGGCCAGCCAGCTCTACAACGGTCTGCAGGCCCGGCTGGCGGCGGAGGCGGGACTGCATCGGGCGGTCTATGAGCTCCGGCGGCCCATCCTCGAAGAGCGCTGGTTCTCCGATGGCCGGCCCTACCGCTTCCGCTACGACCAGGCGGAGGTCGAGGTCCGCGTCATCGACGAGTCCGGCAAGATCGACATCAACGTCGCCGACGAGGAGCTGCTCAACCGGCTGTTCGAGTCCGTTGGCATCGAGAACGAGGACGAGCGACTCCTGCTCGTCGATGCGATCCTCGACTGGCGGGACCCCGACGATCTGATCCGTCTCAACGGGGCGGAGGACGAGGAGTACCGTTCCGCGGGCTACCCCTACGGCGCAAAGGATGCCCCCTTCGACACCGTGACCGAGGTCCAGCAGGTCATGGGCATGGACTACGAGCGATTCAGCGCGATCGAGCCGGCGATCACGATTCATGCCGGCCGTCCCCAGCCCGAGCCGGCCTTCGCGCCAAAGGAAGTCCTCATGGTTCTCGAGGGCATGACGCCGGAGTTCGCGGACGAATTCATCGACCAGCGGGAACAGAACGTGGAATTGGGTGTCCCATTGCCCGTGCTGCCGGATGGGACCGAGGCGATCACGCGCAGCGGTGGCTACACCTTCACCGTCGTCGTGAAAGCGACGATGCCCAACGGCATCTGGAGCGAGCTGGAAGCCACGGTCCGCATGGGCGGCCCTCCCGGTGACCGGCCTTTTCGGATCCTGCGCTGGAACGAGGCATGACGAACATCATCACCCAGAGAATCGAGCGAATCGGTCGCCACCCGGCAGCGGTGGGCACGATGACGTTCCTGCGGTGGTGGCGCAACGAACTCCTCGACAGCCTGCCGGAGCAGTGGCGCGCACATCTGCACATGGCCTCGGACGTGCTTCTGGTCCGGGCCGACGCGGACCACCTCGTGCTGGCGGACGGCAGCGGTGAAGAGCTGGGGCGCTTCCCGCGCGACGCCGACGCCGATGCCGCACGCCAGACGGTCCACGAGATCCTGGAAACGCTCGACGACGAGCAGCCCGAGATCCTCGCCATGCTCGACGCCGGTCGGGTTCTGCGACGCACGATCACCGTGCCGGCGGCGGCCGCCGACAACCTGCGCCAGGTGCTCGGCTTCGAGATGGACCGCTACACCCCGTTCAAGCCCGAGGACGTCCACTTCGACTATCGCGTCGAGGAGGAGATCGCCGGCGGCGCGAAGCTCCGCGTGTCCCTGTTCCTGGTCCGCCGCACCGACAGCGACGCCGTTGTCGACCTCTGCCGGCAGCGCGGTCTGGTGCTGAGCGGTATCGACGCCACCGACGACGGCGGTGAGCGGCTGGGCATCAACCTGCTGCCGCCCGACCAGCGGCCGCCGCGGGATCGACGCCAGCTGCAATGGAACCTGGCGCTCGCGGCGCTGTTCATCGTGCTGCTGAATGTCGTTCTCTGGCAGTCGGTGAGCTCCCGCGAAACCGCCATGGATGACTACCAGCAGCGCCTCTCGACGGTGCGCGCGGAAGCCGCCGAGGTCATCGCCCTGCGCGGGGAGCTGGAATCCGCGGCCGCGGCCGCGAGTTTCCTCGCCGACCGCAAGCGCGGCGCCCTCCCGGTCATGGACCTGCTGGGCGAGCTGACGCGGCGGCTGCCGGACGACACGTGGCTCCAGCGCATGCAGATCAACGGCAACACGGTTCAGGTCTCGGGCCAGGCGCCGGCCGCGGCGCAGCTCGTCGAGCTGCTCGAGGCTTCGGGGTGCCTCGAGTCTCCGAACATCAAGGGCGCGGTAACGCCCGACCCGCAGAGCGGCAAGGAGCGGTTCACGATCGAAGCGACGATCAAGGCAGGACGGTGCGATGGCCCAGCTTCTTCCTGACAAGGAACGCCAGCGGCCGCTGGCCTGGCTGCTGCTCGTGGTGGCGGTCATCCTCTTCTATTACGCCTTCGTGCAGCGCCACGTGCAGCGCCACCTCGAGGTGAGCGAGGCGATCTCGCAGATGCAGGGTTCCGAGGCACGGTATCGCGCGGCCATCGCCCAGCGGCCGGTGCTCGAGGAGCGGATCGCCGAGGCGCGTCGCAATCAGAGCGAAAGCGATCTCTTCCTGCAGCAGGCGAACGCGAACCTGGCGGCCTCGGAGCTGACCACTCGCCTGAAGGACGTCATCTCCAACTTCGCCGACAATCCGGACAACTGCACCGTGCTCTCGCAGCAGAACATCCGCAGCCCCGAAGAAGAGGAGTTCGAGCGGGTGACCATCAAGGCGCGCATGCGCTGCGAGGTTTCTGACCTGGCCCAGGTGCTGTACCAGCTCGAGAACGGGATTCCCTATGTGTTCGTCGACAACGTCACCATCTACCGGCAGGTGACGCGCCGCCGCCGCGGACGCGAGCTGGTCCAGGAGAAAATGCTCGACGTGCGCTTCGACATGGCCGGCTACCTGCGGGGAGATCGGTCGTGAAGCTGTCGAAGCTCGTTGGCCTGGTGCTCGGGGCGGGCTGCGCTCTGCTGGGGCTCATCGGTGTGGTCCAGGTGACGGGCCTGGGTTCCCGCGTGTCGCCGGCGAGCGCCGAGGACGCCACCGCGCCGCCGCCCCCGGACCTGACGCTGACGACGCCCTTCGCGCTGGCGGAAGAGCAGAACTACGCGATGATCGCGGAGCGTCCGCTCTTCAATGAGGACCGGAAGCCGGATCCGAACGCGGGTGTGCAGGGACCGGAAGACCCCGAGAACGAGGGGCAGGGCGGGCCGGATGAGCCGCTGCCGCCGCTCGAGGTGGACGTCAAGGGCATCATCATCGGCCCCGAGGTGAGGGTCGCGATCGTCACCGACCCGAAGTCGAAGTCGACGCAGCGCCTGAAGGAAGGCATGCCGCTCGAGGGTGAGCTGGCCGCCTGGACGCTGGACGAGATTCAGCCGCGGACGCTGGTCTTCGCGGGCGAAGGAGACGAGACGGCCGAGGTCACGCTGGAGGTCCACAAGGGCGCCCTGGCCGGTGGTCCTCCCGTTCGCGCACGGCAGACCGCCAACGACGACGAGGCCAGCGAGGCCGGTGAACCGGTGCAGGCGGATAGTGACGCGCAGGGCGATCCCGAAGCCCGGGCCGAGGAAATCCGGCGACGCGTCGCCGAACGACGGGCGCAGCTCCGGGCGGAAGCCGAGCGCCGGCGCGCCGAGCGCGAAGAAGACAACGATAATTAGCGTGGAGTGACACCTTGAACGCTCGAGCTCTGAGAACCGGGCTGGCGACGTTGCTGATCTGTGTGATCGCAGGCTGCAGCACCGGCCCCCTGCGGGACGACCCGCCTGACGCCGCTCCGGCCGTCGATCCGCCGTCGGCGGAAACCGGCACGCCGGGACTCATCTACGTCGATCCGCGCGCGGATGTCGACGAGCCGGAGACCGAGGAGCGTACCTTCGAATCCTATCCGGGCACCGGTGAGTTCTTCGACCGGGAGGCCGCCGGCCGGACCCCGGCGCCCGACGTCGACGACGGCGAGATCATCTTCAACTTCGAGGGCGAGTCGCTCTCCGAGGTGGTCAAGGCCATCCTCGGCGACCTGCTGCAGGAGAACTACGTCATCGGGCCGAACCTTCAGGGCAACGTGACGTTCTCGACCTCCAAGCCCGTGCCCATGAGCCAGGTCATGCCCATCCTCGAGATGCTGCTGTCCTGGAACAACGCGACGCTCGTCTACAAGGATGGCCGCTACCACGTGCTGCCGATCAATCGGGCCATCCAGGGGCAGCTGCGACCGGTCATCGGCCCGTCCCAGGGGCAGCGCGGCTACGAGGTGCGCGCCTTCCCGCTCGAGTACATCTCGCCCAGCGAGATGGAGAAGCTTCTGCGGCCCTACGCCAAGGAGACCGCGTTCATCAATGTCGACAATCTGCGCGGTCTGCTGATTCTTGGTGGCACCCGCCAGGAGCTCCAGAACTACGAGGAGACGATCGGCATCTTCGACGTCGACTGGCTTTCCGGGATGTCGGTCGGGATCTATCCGCTCGAGCGCGTGGAGGTCGAGACCGTCGTGACCGAGCTGGAGTCCGTCTTCGGGGAAGGGGCCGGCACGCCGCTCGCCGGCATGTTCCGCTTCCTCGCGATCGAGCGCCTCAATGCCGTCATGGTGATCACGCCGCAGCCCGAATACCTGGACACCGCGGCCGAGTGGGTCGAGCGCCTCGACCGCGGTGGCAGCGAGGCGGGCGTCCGGCTTTATGTCTACGAGGTCAAGAACGTCAAGGCGACGGACCTGGCCGACACCCTGAACCAGGTGTTCGGCGAGGGGAGCAACCGCTCCAGCGGGCGGGATCGGAATCGCTCGAAC
>JBCCZC010000057.1:0-19572 GCA_039188505.1 Pseudomonadota bacterium
CCACAACTTCAACGCCGTCCGCACCGCCCACTACCCCCACCACGAGCGCCTCTACGAACGCTGCGACGAGGTGGGCCTCTACGTGGTCGACGAGGCGAACCTCGAGCTGCGCCGCGATGGCCTTCGAGATCTCCTCCTGGATCTCGAACACGTTCGCCAGCTCGCGATTATAGGCCTCCGACCAGAGGTGCGAGTCCGAGTCTACCTCGATGAGCTGCGCCGTGATCCGTACGCTCGTTCCCGCCGTCCGCACGCTGCCCTCGAGCACGTGGGTGACGTCGAGCTGCGCCGCGATGTCCGGGATCGACACGTCCTTGCCCTTGAAGGCGAAGGCCGACGTGCGCGAGATGACGCGCAGGTCACCGATCTTCGCCAGCGCGTTGAGGATCTCCTCGGACAGCCCATCGGAAAAGAACTCCTGCTCGGGGTCGTTGCTCATGTTGACGAACGGCAGGACCGCAATGGACTGCACCTGGGGCGGCGCATCCTCGACTGCATCCGGCGCCGGGGCGGGGCTTTCCGCCGCCACGGTGGGCGCCGGCGCGGGGACGTCGTCCTTGAGCCTGGACTCCCAGAAGAAGTAGCCCGCGGTCGCCACCAGCATGCCGATGATGGCGACGTTGAGCTTGCGCCCGGTTTGCGGCGTGATCGAGTCGGTCCGATCGATCTCGCTCTCGCGCTTGATGCCTTCGGGCGTGAGCTCGTAGATCCACGCGAAGAGCAGGGCGGGGAAAAACCCGAGTGCCAGCAGCATGATCACGAACCTGCCGGCGCTCGTGGGCAGCTCGAGCAGCTCGACCAGCACCTCGGTGACCTGCAGCAGCAGCCATGCGGCGACGAGGTAGGCGACCGCCACCTTGATGACGTTCCGACGCTGTAGTTCGCCTAGAAAGCTCATTCAGTCCCCCGGTGCGAGCGGCACAGGGTACCTGCGCGTCGATCGCCATGCGAGCACCGGGCCGGCTTCTCAACGCGTCCGAGTGCGAGCCCTGTTGCCGTCGTCGGCCCCCTCGCGAATGCCGCGGGCAATCGCAGCCAGATCATCGACGACGCCATCGGGCGCGGCACCGGCAGCGATCAGATCGTCCTCCTCGAACGGATCATCGAGAAGCGCGTAGAGCTCGCGCGAACCGCTCTCGTCCTCGATCAGCTTGTGGACACCATCTGAGACGGCCCAGCGCTCGCCGTCGTCCCCGTTCTGCTCGGAGAACTGGAAGACCCGGGTCGAGGACCGTGCCTCGCGCAGCAGCGGCGCGAAGGACACGCTGTCATTGATGCCATCCACGTTGACGCCCGCGAGCGCCGCAATCGTCCCGAACAGGTCTGTGGTGTCGACCAGCGCGGCCTCGCGCTCGCCCACGCGCGTGACGCCGGCACCGCTGACGAACAGCGGCACGTTGATGCCGCCCTGGTACAGCGATCCCTTCGAGCGTCCGCGTCCGAACGGGGCCTGGGACACCGCACCGGGCGTACCGTTGTCGCCGACGAAGATGACGAGCGTATTCGCCAGCGCGACCGGCGCGAGGCTGTCGAGGAATCGTCCGATCTCCGTATCCATCGCCTCGATGGCCGCGTGATAGTAGGGCAGGGGGTTCTCGGAAATGTCCTGGGCGGAGCCCGGGAGCGCCTGACCGTGGAGCGCCGCCGGCGGCTCGTGGAAAGGCGTATGCGGCGCGTTGAAGGCCAGCCACAGGAACCATGGCTGGTCCTGGGCATTCGTCCATTCGATGGCGAGGTCGACGAGCCCGCTCGTCACATAGCTGAACTCGCTGCGCTGCTCCTCGTTGATCGTCAGCGTCCAGTCGCGATAGTCCCCGACCCCGCCACCGAAGACCCCCGCGTAGTGGCTGACGCCCAGAACGTTCGGATGATCCACGCGTCCCCTCGCGCCGGCGAGATGCCACTTGCCGATCACGGCGTCGGCGTAGCGGCCGGGGAGGTGCTGCCGGATGTAGGACTGGACGGACGTCTCATCGGTGGACAGCACGTCGCCGGGCTGGAGCACGCGAGTCCGGGATCCGTAGCGCCCGGTCAGGATTCCCGCGCGCGTCGGGGTGCAGCTCGGGTTCGACCACGCGTTGTCGAAGACGAGGCCGTCGTCCGCAAGGCGATCGAGGACCGGCGTCGACGGTTTGGCAGCGCCCACCGCGTACTGGTTTGACGCATCCAGGCCAAGGTCGTCGGCAACGATCAGCACGATGTTCGGCGGCGGCGCCTCCTCGCAGGCAGGCGCGCCGACGCGCGTCAGCCGATTCAGGGTCTGCTTGCCGCTCCCGAACGGCTCGAGGCTCGACAGGTAGTCGAGCTTGCCGAAGTCGCAGCCCAGTTCGACCGCGAGGCTGCCCCAGGAGGCGCGAGTTACATCGGCCGGGTCGAAGTCGGGTCCGAAGCGGCCACCCTCGGTGATGGTCATGTCGTCGATTGCGATCAGCCCGTCATCCTGCGCGCCGGCGCCGACAAACCAGGCCTGGTTGCCCTCACTGTCGTAGCTGAACCAGTAGACGACAGCGCGCCCGTCGTCGAGGGCCTCGATCGCAAGCCCTTCGCCATCGTGGGTGGGATCGAACCAGGATCCGGTCAGCGCGGACGATGGGAAGTCGGGGGCGCCGCATTCCAGGCCAGCGGGCCGGGTCAGGCGGTCCAGCGCCTGCTCGCCGCTGACACCGTTGATCTCGTAGCTCGCGGTCGCGACATCGCACGCTGTCCAGCGGAGCGTGAGCTCGCCGACGTCCGTTCGCTCGACGGCGGCCGGGTCGAAGGCGTCGCCGAAGCGGGCGCCGCGGGTCTGCCAGAGATTCTCGAAGACGATCGCGGGCCCGGAGACGTCACCGCTGGCGACGAACCACCGCTGGGCGCCCGTTTCGTCATAGGTGAACCAGTAGACAACCGCGCGCTCGTCCGGCAGGACCTGCAGGACGAAGCCCTCGCCATCGCGACCCGGGTCGTACCAGGAACCGCTCATGCGGGCATCGACGGCCACCTGGGCCTGGACAATTCCGGTCACCAGCAGCAGGCCAAGCACCCTGTGGAGGGTAGGACGATGCATCATTTGCGGCGCCAATCCGGTGGGAGAGCAAGCATAGCCACCGTTGCCGGTGCTGTCGCGAATCAGCGTTGATTCACGGCAGATCAGAACTCTGTCACGCGGATGGTGGTGAGTCGGCGACGCTGTTGACGGCTGCGGCCCGGGGCGGCAACCTCGCTCGGTGGCACTCGACCTCAACCAATTCGCCAGCCTGTTCGAAATCGGCTTCGCCCTGCATATCGCGGTGGCCTTTCTCGAGCGGATCTACGCCCGAGAACTCCCGGTGCGCATCGACCGGATCGCGGCCCGGGTGAAGGCACTCGAGCGCTTCAAGCGAGAGGTCCTCGAAGGCACGGTCCGCCGCGAGGAGACCGGGGAAGGGTTCGACGTTCAGTTCGATCATCGTCGGATCGAGAATCCGATCTGGCTCGAGCGGAACGACGGCCTGCTCGACAAGCTCTACGCCCTCGGCCACGACGCCAACCGGCGCCTCGGCGGGCTCAAGCGGGTGCTGGGGGTGATCACCTTCCTGTCGGTGGTCGTCGTGATCTACTCGATCCTGATGCTCTTCCTGATCGGCATGCAGGTCGAGATGGTGCAGGGCCTCAGCCCGCTGAGCGCCAGCATGATTGTGCTGGCACAGCTCCTGCCGCTACCGACCGCCGCGGGCATCTTCTATCTCGTGGCGCGACGGATGAGCCGTGAGGTCGATCGCAAGATGCGCGGCATCGGGGAGCTGCGGGTGCTGCTAGGCAGCGCCGGATCCTCGGAGCCGGCGGGCTATGTATCCATCGAGGAACTCTACCGCCGCAGCCTCGGGCGGGATGGTCTGCTGCACGAGAACCGCTAGCGAAAGATCGGTCGATCAGAGGTCAAACGCATGGTGAGCAAGACCCGAACCAGCTTCTATCGCCGGCTCTACGTCGCCCGGCTGATCGACGCCGGCATCGATACGGTGCCGGCGATCGTCGCGCACTGCGACATGCCGCGGCGGACGGCTCAGGACACGATCGCGGCGCTGGGCGAGATCGACATCAGCTGCCGCTTCGAGGGGGCGAAGAAGAACGGCGCCTACGTCATCGACGACTGGGGCGCCATTCGCCGTGCCTGGGTCGACGAGCACCTCGATCGCATTGCTGCCGAGCTGGGCTATCCCGGCCTATAGGAAGACGTCCCCGCCGTTGGGGCTGAGGCATTGACCCTGGTAGTGCCGGGATTCGTCGCTTGCCAGGAAGACGAAGGTCGGCACGATATCCGCAACGTCGGCGATACGGCCCAGGGGTATCGCTTGCCGGACGGCGTCGAGCAGATCGTCCGGCACACCATCGAGGATCGGGGTCGCCGTCGCGCCCGGGGCGACGCTGTTGACCTGGATGCCGTATGGACTCACCTCGAGCGCGAGCGAGCGCGTGAGGCTGATGATCGCACCCTTCGCGGCGGTGTAGTGCGTGAGTCCCGGCGCGCCCTTGTAGGCGAGCTGGGAGGCCGTGTTGATGATCTTGCCCCCGCGGGCGGCGATCATGCCCGGCAGCACGCCCCGGGTGACGAGAAAGGTCCCGCGCAGGTGGACGGCCAGCACGCGATCCCAGGTCTCGATCTCGATTTCCTGGAGGGGCGCCGTGTGGGCGATGCCGGCGTTGTTGACAAGGATGTCCGCCGGACCGAAGTGACCCTCGAGCTCGGCGATCATCCCCGCAACCTGGTCCGGCGCTGCCACGTCGGCCTCGATCGCGTGTGCGACGCCGCCGAAGGCGCCGATCCGATCGACCACCTCGGCGGCGTTTTCTGCCTGCGAGGCGTCGGGATAGTTGACGACGACCCGTGCGCCCTCGGCCGCGAAGGCCTCCGCGACACCGCGCCCGATGCCCGAGCTGGCACCGGTGATGAGGGCGGTTCTACCGGCTAGCTTTGCCACGATGGCGTCTCCTCGAATCCTGCGCATACCCGCTGCGCTGACTATACTCGCCGCTTCGTCATCGGAAGCGAAGTTTCAGTCCTATGCACCCCGTCGCCGAGCGGCTGCTCCAGCAGCACGTCGAATTCGAACTCGAAGCACTGACAGGCAAGGACCTCCAGCCCTGGCTGCGTGCCGAAGTCCGGCATGGATTCGAGCTGGCCGAGACGTTGACCCTCGGCGACTGCGTCACCGAGAAGCGCTGCAAAGCGGCATTCAAGCGCTTGCTCGTGAGCGCCAGCATTCCCTCGACGGTCTGGGAATCGGGCGTGTCGCTCTTCCTTTGCTTCGCCCAGCGTCTCGAGGAATCGAAGATCGATCTGCAGGCGGTGATCGGCCAGGAACGATTTGCCGAGCTGGTGCTGGTCGCGACCAGCATCCACGAACCGCGCCGGCGACTGATCGCCGAGATGTTCAACCATCCCCTCTATGCGGAGCTCATTTCCAGCCTCGTCTACCAGGCGCTGCTCAACTACCTGATCGAGGACAATCTCATCAGTCAGCGCGTGCCCGGCGTGGGGTCCATGTTGAAGCTGGGGCGCAAGGTCGCGACCACAGCGCTGCCGAGCCTCGACGCCACGGTCGAGCGGCGGCTCAAGAACTACATCAAGAGCTACCTGCCCTCGCTGATCAAGACATCCGAGCAGTTCGTCGACGACGTCGTGACCGACGAGGAACTGGCGGACCACGTTGCCGAGGCCTGGGCCGAGCTTGGCCCGAGGCAGCTTTCCGGTCTGATCGAAGGCCTGGAGCCGGAAGACGCCGAGCGGGTCGGTGAATGGGGCCAGGGCTACTGGGACGAACTACGTCGATCGGACAGCTTTACGGATCTCGGCGAAACGCTCATCGCGCAGTTCTTCGAATGGTACGGCGACGAGCCGCTCGCGGTGCTCCTGGAGGATTTCGGCATCACTCGAACGATGGTGACCAAGGAGCTCGGCGCCTTCGCGCCGCCCCTGCTGAAGCGCCTGCACCAGGCCGGCTATCTCGAGGACGTGCTCCGCCGCCGCCTGACACCCTTCTACGAGTCGGCGGCGGTGACGGCGACCTTCGAATCGACGGTCGCGTCCTAGCCTTGCGGCGCGAATCGACACCCCGTCTGTGAACGCTGGTGACGTCCTGGTCCTGGCACCGCCAATCGCTTGAG
Source organism: Pseudomonadota bacterium (assembly GCA_039188505.1). Classification (GTDB taxonomy): domain Bacteria; phylum Pseudomonadota; class Gammaproteobacteria; order Xanthomonadales; family SZUA-38; genus JBCCZC01. The sequence continues at coordinate 6,127 of JBCCZC010000057.1, forward strand.
GGCCTCCGGAGAATCGTCTAGCGTCGATCGGACGGCTCGCCGGGGCACCGGCGGGCGAGGGGACCTGCGCCGCAATGACTGACCGGGGAAAGCTGCTGACTCGCCTGTTCGGGACGCCCGGAGGCTCCCAGCCGCCCGGGCGCATCGCGGAGACCCGGAATCTGCGCCTGATGCAGATCTTCTGGGCTTCGGAAGCGGCGCTGCTGCTCGGGGCCGCGCTCACCTTCGCAACAGGGGCACCGAGCGGGAGCGTCATTGCCCTTGGCGCCGCGGCGGCGTTGGCGCTTGTTCCCGTCGCGCTCCGGCGTGGACACGAAGAGCTCGCGGTGATCGTCCTGCTGACGGTTCAGGTCGCCGCCGTCACGGCCCTGGCGTGGAACGCCCAGGGGCTTCGGGACGAGGCCATGCTCGGCTATCCCGGCCTGCTCATCTTCGCGGCGATGATCGCGACCCGACGGTTCTTCGTGACCCTCGTCATCTGCGTGGGAATCTGCATCGCGACGATGGGCGTCGCCGAGGAGCTCGGCTGGAAGATCTTCGAGCCGTCGGATACGGGACTGCTGAGTGCCCTGATCATCATCCTGATCATCGCCGTGATCTCCTTCGGCATCGGGCTCCTGTCGAGCGACGTGTCGCGTCTGCTCGCCAGTCTCACGGTGGAAAACGAACGCTACCGGGAATCACAGCAGCTGCTCGAGCACATGGCCCACCACGACGTGCTCACGGGGCTACCGAATCGCGTTCTCGCGCGCCATCGCTTCGATCAGGCCTACGCGCAGTGCCGGCGATTCGGACACAGCCTCGGGGTCCTGTTCCTCGATCTCGACCACTTCAAGGACATCAACGACACGCGGGGGCACGAGGTCGGCGATCTCGTTCTCATCGAGGTGGGGCATCGGCTGCAGGAGCTGGTTCGCCAGGCCGACACGGTCTGCCGCGTCGGGGGCGATGAATTCCTGATCCTTCTCTCCGATCTCGAGGGCAACGAGCGCGTTGCCCGCGTGGCCGACCGCGTGAAGGAAAGCCTGCGGGCGCCGGTCACCGTGTCCGAGGGGGAGTTCCGTGTCTCGGCATCCATCGGGATCTCCATCGCGCCGCTCGACGGCGACGACTTCGATACGCTGCTCCGCAAGGCGGACATGGCCATGTACCAGGCCAAGGGGGAAGGCAGGGACGGTTTCGCCTACTTCGACGAAGCTCTGGATACGGCGATCCGTGAACAGCTGCAGCTGCTCGCGGAGATGCGCGACGGACTCGGGCGCGATGAGTTCGAACTCCACTATCAGCCGCGCGTGCGCATGCGAGACGGCACCGTGGTCGGGGCCGAGGCGCTGATCCGCTGGAACCATCCGGAGCGCGGCCTCGTCATGCCGAGCGCCTTCATCCCCTTGGCCGAGCGATCCGGCTTGATTCACGATCTCGGCGCGTGGACGCTCCGGCGAGCCTGCACCGACTGCGCTGACTGGCCGATGGCCAACGGCAGTCCGATCCCCGTGAGCGTGAACGTGTCGGTGCCCCAGTTCGCGCGGACCGATTTCGACGTCCAGGTCCAAGCTGCCCTGGCCGGTGCCGGGCTCAGCGGCGATCTGCTCGAGCTCGAGGTGACGGAATCCCTGCTCATCGACGACAACCAGGGCTTCGGCGAAAAGCTGCGCCAGCTTCGAGAGCTTGGCGTCGCCATCTCCATCGATGATTTCGGCACCGGCTATTCGAATCTCGGGGTGCTTCAGCACTACGACTTCGCGACGATCAAGATCGACCGCAGCTTCATCTCGGGCATCCTCGAGAACGAGGCCAGCCGCACGATCGTGCAGACCATTCTGAGCCTGGCCCGGGGATTGGGTCTGGATGCGGTGGCCGAGGGCGTCGAGAACGATGCGGTCGCGGGGGCGCTCCGGGACGCCGGTTGCCGCTATGCCCAGGGCTATCTCTGGAGTCGGCCCATCAACGCCAGCGATTTCCGTTCGCTGCTTGGCAATGGCGGCCTGGGCGGGTCGGCATGAGCCCAGGCCAGCCGATGGATTTTCCGGACGTGGCATACTGCGGTGAACTTGCAATCAAGTTCCGGAGAAATGCCATGCGCCTTGCCATCGTTTCTCTACTCCTCGTGCTTACGGCACCGACCGATCTGGCCGCTGAGGTCAACCTGAATCCGGAGGGCCTGGCCCTCCACGGCTACGACCCCGTCGCCTATCTGGATGACGGGACGGCGGTCATGGGCTCCTCGGACTTCACGGCCGAACACGACGGTGCCGTCTACCAGTTCGCGAGTAAGGACAATCGCGATCGCTTTCTCGCCAGCGGGAGCGGGTACGTGCCGCAGTACGGTGGTTTCTGCGCCTACGGGGTTCGTATGGGCCAGAAGTTCGATATCAATCCCGAGGCGTTTTCGGTGATCGACGGCAGGCTCTACGTCCTCCTGGACAACGCCACGCACAGCCTCTGGCTGCAAGATCCCGAGACCAACATCCGCATCGCGGACGAGACCTGGCCGCAGCTCCAGGGCTTGAGCGACTAGCCGATGTAGCGCCCATGCGACACCGCCCATCCATCCACCGCGGATTCCTGTTCCTGCCGCTGCTGGTGGCCATGGTGGTGGCGTGGATCGCCTACTCGGAGTACTCGTCCTATCGCGGTGCCGTGGCGCAAGCGGAGGCGGACTCGAACAACCTGATCGCCCACATGACGCTCGTCCTGTCGAGTCCGCTGCACGCCGAGAAGTTCGACCAGGTATCGGCGGTATTCACGAGCTCCCTGCGGGATTCGCGCTTGCGACGCCTGAGCATTCACACGGCATCCGGAGACGTGCTGAACCAGTTCGAGCGGCCCAGCTGGACGCGGCGGCCGGACCTGTCCCTCGTGCAGCCCCTGCGCTACGTCGACGCCGACGGCATCCACTACCTTGGCTACATCGAAGCGGCGTTTTCCTTCGACGATCTCCGGGGCGAGTTTCGCGATGCCGTGACGCGCCAGTCCGGGTTCGTGGTGCTGTTCGCGATCATCGTGACTGCGCTCTGGGTCGCCTCCTATCGCCTGACCGTCCACCGTGGCCTGACGATGCTGCTTCAGGGCATCCACGCGGCCCTTGCGGGAGAGGAGCGTCGGGTCGAGTGGCCGGGGACCGACCTCATCGCGCGCATCGCCGAGCAGTTCAATCAGCTGCTCGAGCGGCAGAGCCGGGCCCTGGTCGAGCTCAAGGGCGCCAAGCTGACCCTTGAGGAGCGGATCGCCGAGCGCACCCAGACGCTGGAAGAGAGCATCGAAAGAACGAACGAGGCGCAGGAGGATCTGTTCGCGGAGAAAGCCAAGCTCGAGGCCATCTTCTCGGCCATCTCCGAGTGCCTGCTGGTCGTCGGCAGCAATGGCGAAATTCAGTATCTCAACCCGTCGGCCTGTCGCACTCTGGGCGTTCGCCTCGACGACGTCATCGATCAGCAGTACTGCGACTACTACCTCACGCCGCAGGAATCGTCCTGCCTCGAGGAAACGCTGCTGACCGGCGTGCGCAACGCCAGCCGCAAGCCCATCCTGCTGCGCGTTCCCGGCAACGAGATCTTCGTGCAGGAGACCGCGTCGCCGATTCGCAGCAAGGAGGGGCGGCTGACTGCGGTCGCGATGTCCTTCTTCGACGTCACGGAGCAGTGGGCGAAGGAGAAGCGCCTCGAGTATCGCGCCACCTACGATGCGCTGACCGGGCTGCTCAACCGCCATGCCTTCAAGGAAGGCGCCACGGACAAGCTCCGGGAACTGCGCGAGGTCGCCACGACGCACGTGCTGATCCTCTTCGACCTGAACGATTTCAAGGGCATCAACGACACCCACGGCCACTACGCGGGGGACCAGTATCTCGCCCACTTCGCGCGCATGATCAGCACCAACACCAAGTCGACGGACCTCGTCTCCCGGCTCGGGGGTGACGAGTTCGCGGTGGTGCTCTTCGACGCCGGCAGGGAGGAGGCCGACCGCTATCTGGAACGCCAGTTCGAGCGCTTCACCGAGGAGCCGTTCGGCTGGGGCAACGTGATCGTGCCGATCGCCGCCGCCAGCGGCATGGCCGTCTTCGGCGCCGACGCCCTGACCCTCGACGACGCCTACCAGGAAGCGGACGCGGCGCTCTACGCCGCCAAGCCCTCGCACCTGCGCCCCGCCGACTCGCGCGACGCCGGCTAGGGTCGCGCACCGGGGCGATCGGGGCCGCCCCGGCCGGGAGCGCTCAGCGCGCCCGTTCCAGAAAGACCGTGAACAGATCCAGCGGGTAACCGTCCGCATCGACGCGGCCGCCTTCGTCACCGAAGACGCCGTGCGTCAGGCGCATGCGGTCCTCCAGCAGTTCGAGGTAGAAGACCTGACGCTGCGATTCCCCCGACGCGACGTCGATCACGTCAAAGCGCGTGACCGGCACGTCTCGACCGTCGAGGTTCGCCACCGAGCGGCCGGCGGCCCGGAGCAGGAGCGAGACGTTGACCGATTCGACCGGCCCGCTGCAGTCGGTCGAGGCGTGCTGGGTCATGCGGATCTCAAGCGTGTCGCCGGCGAAGGTCATCGTCTCCCGGCTCAGCGATCGGGACGTACCGATGCGCACGCAGCCCTCGGCCCGCCAGAGGCCGTTCAGCGCGACGGCGCGCCCCCGCGCATCGACCACGTACTCGCTGGGACCTTCGCGCTCGCCGAGGTGACAGCGGGTGTCCGGTGCGAGGCGGGCGAGTTCGAGGATCCGCTCCTCGCCGTCGGCGTCGGCGTAGACCATGCGGGCGGAACGGCAGTCGTCGAAACGGACCGTGGCCTCACCGACGGGTCGGAGGGTGACCGGGGCCGGATCGAGGTAGAGGCCGTCGTCGGCCTCGACGAAGGTCAGGCTGGCGTCGCCGTCGTCGTAGGCGCCCTGGCCGACCCGCCACAGCCGCGACCCGTCGGCCGCCCAGGTGAACCAGTAGGCGACGAGCTGGCGATCCGTGGGGACGACCTCGAAGAGTATGCCCTGGCCGCTGTGGCCGGGATCGATCCAGGCGCCGCCGACGCCGGGATCGATGGCGTTGCCAGCGCCCGGCAGCGACAGGAGGAGTAGCAGCAGGAATCGAAAGGGTCGAAGCGGTTTCATCGGTGAAGCTCCATCGGTTGTGATTGATTGCGGCTTCGAGCCTGCCCGTGGTGCCTCGGAAGGTCGTTGGTGGCATCCTTGCGTTTCTTGGCATTTTCTTGGGGCCAGAAGAATCAGGCACTTGGACCGATGAGCGGGGTGCATGGAGAGGGGCCGTTCCAGCTGGGACGCTGGCGCGTCGAGCCCCGCGAGCTGCGTCTGGTGGGAGCCGAGGAGACTCGCACGCTCGAACCGCGCGTGATGGCCGTGCTGGTCGCGCTGGCCCGGACGCCTGGACAGGTGGTGACGAAGGACGAGCTCGTCGCGGACGCCTGGGGCGGCGCCCCGGTCACGGACAACGCCATCACCTGGGCCGTCTCCCGCCTGCGCAAGGCGCTTTCACCGGAGACGCCCATCAGGACGGTAACGGGGCAGGGCTATCGCCTCGAGATCGAGCTCCGACCGATCGATGGCGCCGTCCGTGTGGCCCGGCGGCGCTGGCCGCTGGTGGTGAGCGTCGCGGCCGCCGTGGCCGTCGCGATCTTGCTGCTTGGGTCAGAGCGGGAGCCGGACCGTGATCCCGCCGCGGCGATTCCCACCTTGAGCACGGAACGGCGCCTGACGACGCTGCCCGGCCGCGAAACGGAGCCGGCCCTGAGCGCCGATGGCCGCTGGCTGGCGTTCTCCCATCGGGCGACGCCGGCCGACCGCTGGGAGTTGCGCATCGTCGCCACGACCGAGGAGCGGCTGTTGCCGGTCACGGGTGAACGCGGTGAACAGACCGGGGAACTCCGTGCCAGCGCCCGCAGCGCGGTACCGATCCGCATCGAACAGCCCGAATCGAGCAACCGCGCTGCGGCGTGGTCACCCAGTGGCCTGCAGCTTGCGTACTTCGCCTATGGGCCCGGTGCCTGTTCCCTGAGGCGGATGCAGCTCGACGAGGACTTCGATGTGATCGAGGACGCGGTCGTCACGGCCTGCGAGGCCGCGACTTCGGGCCGCGTCGCGTGGCTGAGCGAAAGCGTGTTGCTGGCCACACTGTCGACGGCGGGTCGTCATGCCCTTCATCGCATCGATCTGGCGGACGGCCGCATCGAAGCGATCAGCGACCCAGGCGAACAGCTGCCGGGCGACCGGATCTTCGGCCTGGCGCCGGCGCGGGATCGCGTGGCGCTCGTTCGCCACCGGACCAGCCGTGAGTCCGAGCTCTTCGTTGGTCCGCCCGACGGGTCCGCGTGGGAGCGGCTGGGCGCGACCCCCTACTGGTTTCACGCGGTCACCATCGATGCAGCGGATCGGCTGCGCTTCAACGCGACCGACCAGGAACTGGTGATCTATGATTCCGATCTGGGCGCGCCCAGAACCCTGCTGCGGTATCCCGAGCGCGTCTGGGGGCTGACTGCGGGGTTGAACGATGCGGTGGCGTTCGAGTCATTCCCGCGAACCCGCGCTCGCATCATTGCCCGGTACCCCGGCGGTGGGGAGCGTCCGATCGCCCGCTCGGCGGGTACCGAGCGATCCCCCGCCGTTGCGGACGACGGCACGCTGGCATGGGTGTCGAACCGCACGGGCTTCGAGCAGATCTGGCTTCGCGCACCCGGCGGCGAAGACAGCCAGCTCTCGGACGCGCGGAGAGGGCAGCGATTCGGACAGCTTCGCTGGTCGCCGCACGGCACGCGCATCCTTGCGGTTGCCGACGGGGCCATCGGCAGCCTGGGGCTCGAGGGACAGGCCTTCGCGATCCACTCGCTCCCGAATGATGTGGTGCGTGACCCGAGCTGGACGCCGGACGGTCTGGAAGTTCGCTTCAGCCTGCGGACTGGCGACACCTGGACCTGGATGACGGTCGCCATCGACCAGCTCCCCGAAACCCGTCGCGTCGTCCTCGACGACGCCATCTCCGCACGGGCGCTCAGCGACGGTCGTATCGTTCATTTCCGGGGGAAGAGGGACGGACTCTGGGTGACTGAGGCGGACGGCACACGCCGTCGGATCGCAGATGCTGCTCTACCCGATCACTGGGCGCTCGATGGACCGACGGCGCTGCTGGTCAGCGAGCGCAGGCTGCAACGCGTCGACCTGACGGACGGATCGGTGACCGAGGGTTTCCAGCTCGGCCCCCTGGACGGAACGGAATTGGCCTTCGACCCGTCGACCGGGAGCTGGCTGGTGACGCGCTACGACAACCCCGAGTCCGACATCGTCATCGCGAGCCCCCGGCGCTGAGCGTCGCCTGGTGGCCGACCGGGCATCGCTTGGTTAATCTGCGTCCGTCCGGCAGAGGAACTCACGATGTTCAAGCCGCTGGTTTTCGCCGTACTGATCATGAGCCTGCCGATGTCGATCGCCTTTGCTGACGCGAACGTGGGTGGCGCCTTCGCGCAGGACGAGGCCGACCTCATCGCGGGCGAAGTCATGGCCGTCGCCTACTCAGGCTTCCGCGAGGGCCAGCATCCGGATCGCGGTGACGGCGCGAACTTCCCGAGCGACGAGGAGATCTTCGAGGACCTCCGGATCCTGGTTGAGCATGAATTCGGCCTCATCCGACTCTACGACTCGGGACACAATTCCGCGGATACGCTCCGGCTGATCAAGGCGCACGCGATCCCGATCAAGGTGCTCCTGGGGATCTGGCTGGATGCCGAGATCAGCAATCATGAAGGGTGCCCCTGGCTCGACGAGCCCATCCCGGAAAGCAAGCTCCAGGCGAATCTCGTCAGGAATGCCGAGGAAATCCAGCGTGGTATCGGTCTTGCCAGGGAATACGCAGACATCGTCGTGGCCGTGAACGTTGGCAACGAGGCGCTGGTCGAGTGGAACGATCACATGGTGCCGCTGGATCAGGTCATCGCCTACGTGCGCCAGGTAAAGGCTGCGATCTCCCAGGACGTCACCGTCGCGGACAACTACGAGTGGTGGGTCAAGGACGGCGCGCCGCTTGCGGCCGAGGTCGACTTCCTGGGCGTGCACAGCTACCCGGCGTGGGAGAATAAGACCATCGACGAGTCGCTGGCCTACACGGTCCAGAACATCGAAGCCGTCCACCGTGCGCTACCGGACCGGCCGATCGCCATCCTCGAGGCCGGCTGGGCCACGACGGCGGCGGAGTTCCCGGACCAGGCGAACGAGGCGAACCAGGAACGCTACTACCACGAGGTGAAGGGCTGGGCCGAGGAAACGAACACGACCGTGCTCTTCTTCGAAGCCTTCGACGAACCCTGGAAGGGTAACCCGAACAATCCGATCGGCGCGGAGAAGCACTGGGGACTCTTCTTCGTGGATCGCACGCCCAAGCGGGTATTCCGCCCGGGCGGCTGAGGCCGACAGGCCAAGGGAGAGCGAAGCAGGTGGGGTTTCTGGAGATCTTGGGGGTGGCGCTCGTGCTGCTCCTCGTGCTCGTTCTCGTCGCGTTTCTGCTGGTGAGGCGCTGGTTTCGCAGGACCGTGGCCAACGTTGGCGACGCGGCGAAGTTGACCGATGGCCTGTGGGCACCGGTGGCGAGAATGAGCCTCGAGCCGAACGAGGAGTACGAGCCGAACGAGGCGATGAGAGTTGCATGGCAGGCGCTGACGGCCGCCCGCTTTCGACGGATCAGCGACTTCTATGGCGCGGGCTGCGACGAGGTTCGGATCGCCGTTCATCGCGACCAGCCGATCGCAGCGGTCCTGAGCGAGCAGGACGAGGGTTGCCTGCTGACGCTCTTTGCCGTGGATGAACACAAGCGGGTGTTCGCCCTGGGTTTCGAAGAGGAGACGCCCCTGCGTGCGGAGCATCTCATCTGGGAGTTCGCCGGCGACGCGGATGTCGCCGCGGGCCTTTCGCGGATGCAGGCCATGCTGGAGCAGGCGGCGCTGCGGGAATTGAATCCCCGCCAAATGCAGCGGGTCTGGGAGCAGATCAACGCGTTCCGGGCCGAGCGTGCGCTCCAGTTCCCGCCCCGTCGCGGCCAGATCGAGGCGCGTGCGGCCGAGCAGGGGATGTCCGAAGACGCCGTGGAAACCGCCGTCGACATGCTCCGGTCGCACTGGCTCGAGCAGGTGGCCGAGGCGGCGCTGTATCGGTTCAGGAAACGGCATCCGATCGACTCCGTGGCCTGGGAGGAAATGGTCGATACGGTGCAGGTGGTGCACGAGCAGCTAACGCTCGAAGAGGTGGGCGAACTGCTGGTGGAAACGGACGGTGACGCACCCAGTTCGTGTACCGGGCCGAGGAATCCGATGGGACGGTTGCCCACGGCGTGGTCGTGGCGCGAGACGGGCGCGATGCCAGGCAGCAGGTCGCTGCCAAGGGGCTGAGCAACGTGTCCCTGCTGTCCGAGCAGACCACGGTGGACACGCCGCTGGTCGCCGAGGGCTGGGACCTCGACGAAGCGGCCATCGCCGAAGCGGGGCGCGCGATGGAGCAGGGCATCACCGCGCTGCTGCTCAAGGCCCTCGGCTGGCAATGGTGGCTCTGGCTCCCGCCCCTGGCGCTGCTGGCTCATTCGATCTACCAGGGAGGTCCCTTCGGCTGGGGGGACTATCTCATCTTCGGCTACATGGCCGTCGCCCTCGCCGCCGTTCTGCTGCTGCTGGCGCCGATGGCGCTCTACGACGCCGAGATGCGGGCGCGAGTCTCGGGACGCTGGTCCACGGCTCTCGCGCTGACGAAGTTTCTGGCCCGCCTGCCGAACTTCGGCGTGATGCCGAACTGGTGGGCTCCGCTGGAGGAGGCGACCATCGAAGCCGCGCGCGGCAATGACGAGAAGGCGCACGAGATCTGGGAGTTGATGGCGGGGGACGTGGACGAGGACGTCTACTGGCAGGGGCGGGTCCAGATCCACGACCACGCCGCCGACACGGACAGGAAGCTCGAGGCGCTACGCCAGTTTCTGGCGCTCCTGCCAGGTGATCCGATGCGAACCGTCGACCTCGCCATGGCCCTGGCCCACCACGTCGACCACGTCGACGAGGCAGAGGGCCTGCTCCTTGAGGTGAATCGCGACGACCTCGCAGAGCTGGCGCTGGTGGCTCACGACCATACGCAGGGGCTGATCGCCCTCGGGCGCGGTGACGCGGCGTCCGCCATGGCGCTCTTCCAGGCCGCGAGTTCCCGCCTCGAGGGGCAGTACGCCGGGGTGCCGCTGGTGGCCGCCTTTCAGGTCGAAATCCAGGCGTTCATGGCCATCGCGCTGCGCCGGCTGGCGCAGGAAGAGCAGGCACAGTCCGTGTGGGGGCAGGTCTGGCCACGGTTGAGCTTTCAGCGTGGAGCTCGGCGCTATCAGGAACAGTTCGAGCAGGCGGGCGCCGGCTAGTGCCGATCGCCGGCCCCATCGAAGCCCATGTCCCGGTCGAGTCGGCGGATGCCAACGCGCTGGACCGGCTGCACAGCGCCACCGGCCTGCCGAAGCAGCGGATCAAGCACGCGATGGCCCAGGGCGCGGTCTGGCTCACGCGCGGTCGCAACACTCAACGCCTGCGCCGGGCGAAGCGCCCCCTGCGCGAGGGCGATGAGCTCCACCTCTACTACGACGCAGGCATCCTTGCTGAGATCCCACCAGCGCCGACGCTGATCGCGGACGTGGGCGACTACTCGGTCTGGCACAAGCCCTGCGGCCTGCGCTCCCAGGGCTCGAAGTGGGGCGACCACTGCACGATTACCCGCTGGGCCGAGCGACATCTCGAGCCTGAGCGCCCGGCATTCACCGTCCACCGTCTGGACCGTGCTGCCAACGGCCTGATTCTCGTCGCCCATGGGAAGCGCATGGCGGCGAGCCTGGCAGCGCTCTTTCGCAACCGGGAGGTCGAGAAACGCTATCGCGCGGTCGTGCATGGCGCGTTTCCCGATCGGCCGAGTCCGATTCGAATCGAGACTCCGATCGACGGAAAGCAGGCTATCAGCGAGATCTCACGGGTCAGCGCGAGTCAGGACGGGAGTACCACCACCGTCGATATCCGCATCGAAACGGGCCGCAAGCACCAAATCCGGCGCCATCTCGCAGAGCTGGGCCATCCGATTCTGGGTGATCGCCTCCACGGCAGGGGAGCCGACGACGGTGTGGATCTGCAGCTGACGGCCTTCGTCCTCGCCTTCCCTTGCCCCGTGCGTCGGGAGTCGGTGCGGTACGCGCTGGCGGGCGATCAGACCGCCATGCCGGCGGCGTAGCCGGACGCCCAGGCCCACTGGAAGTTGAAGCCGCCCAGGTGGCCCGTGACATCCAAGACCTCGCCGATGAAGTAAAGGCCTTGGGTGGTCTTCGCCTCCATGGTCTTCGAGGACACGCCGCGCGTGTCGATACCTCCAAGCGTGACCTCGGCGGTCCGATAACCCTCCGTGCCCGCCGGGCGAACCGACCAGTCCTGGAGGCGGGCGCCGAGCTCGCCGAGGTCCGCGTCGGACCACTCGGCCAGGGGGCGCTCTGCCTCGTCCCGCCAGAAGCGCTGTTCGAGTTCCGCGACCAGCTTGCGCGGCAGACACGTGGCGAGCTGCGTGCGGACGACCGCGCGGTGCTGGTCGCGCTTCCACTGTCGTAGCTGCTCGGCCGCATCGATGCCGGGGAGCAGGTCGATGGCGATGGCGTCACCGGGCTCCCAGTAGCTCGAGAGCTGCAGCACGGCAGGTCCGCTGAGCCCCCGATGGGTGAACAGCAGATCCTCCCGAAAGGCGGTGCGCTCGCTGCTCAGGTTCACTTCGCAGGACGTGCCGGAGAGGCGGCTGAAGACCGGCTTCAGGTCGTCGGAGAAGGTGAAGGGCACGAGCCCGGCGCGAACCGGCAGCAGCGAAAGACCGAACTGCACGGCGAGGTCATAGCCGAAGCCAGACCCGCCGAGGCTCGGGATCGACAGGGCGCCAGTCGCGACCACCAGGGTCTCGGCTTCGTACGTTCCCCGATTGGTCGCTAGCCGAAAGGCCCTGTCATGGGCGACCTTCGCGGTTTCGCAGTCCGTCAGGATTGTCACCCCGGCCGCCTCGCACTCGGTGCGGAGCATGGCCACGATCTCCTTCGACGAGCCCCGGCAGAAGAGCTGGCCCGACAGCCCGTTGACCGTCTGCTTCTCGAAGTACTCGATCCCGTGCTTCTCGACGAGCTCGATGAAGTCCCACTGGGTATAGCGGGCCAGCGCGCTCTTGCAGAAGTGCGGGTTCTGCGAGAGATAGCGATCCGGTTCGATGTGCAGGTTGGTGAAATTGCACTTCCCCCCGCCGGACATGAGGATCTTCTTGCCGATCTTGTTCGAGCGGTCGAGCACGACCACCCGACGGCCGCGCCTGCCGGCGGTGATGGCGCACAGCATCCCGGCCGCGCCCGCGCCGAGCACGATGGTGTCGAAGACCTGGGTCATCGCACGAGCATAGCAGCGCAACGCCGGCTGGACGCTAGAGTTTAGGCTCTAGGTTCCTCCGCTATCGTCCGTTCAAAAGCCGCAACTGAACCTGGGCGGCGCTCGCGAAGATGGCCCTCGCACACTCCGATTGTCCGGATGGCGAGAGAGGCCGAAGTTTGCTGAGAAGCTGCACTCCCGCAGCTCGAGCGCCAAGGAAGCGGACTCCCCAACAACCGAATCTGGTGGTCTTCGGACCGCGCACGAGCGTGTGTGCGAATGCCGGCGCGATCGGATGCGAGGGATGTCCGCAGGAAGCACGAGGTGCCGACAATGACACTGGGATGGATACTCTGGCTGGTGAGCATCTTGCCGCAGCCGCACGCGGACCGATTGTGTCTCGCGACGACGATTTATCTGGAAGCCCGCAGCGAGCCCTTCGAAGGCCAGCTAGCGGTCGCAGAAGTCGCGCTGGCGCGACTTGCGAGCCAGCGCTACGGGGATACGCTCTGTTCGGTGCTGAAGAAGCCGATGCAGTTCGCGCTGACCACCGTTCCGACGAGCTACCAGCTCGATGAGCCGCGCGCCTTCCGCCAGGCGTGGCGCGCCATGCAGCTGGCGTTTCGCGCGTTCGAAAAGCCCGCGGAGCACCGGGAACTCGTTTCCGGCGGCGCGACGCACTTCGTCGCCCTGGACGTCGCATCGCCGCCCTGGGCGCGCGGCGAGCCGGTCGCGGTGATCGGTGAGCATACGTTCTATCGGTTGTTCTGACCCGCGCGCATCGGCCCGACGCATCCTAGACGCTCCCCGCGAAGCCGTTCGCGCCCTCAGGGCACCCGATGCATCGCGCAGATCTTGTTGCCCGCCGGGTCCCGCAGGTAGGCCAGGTAGAGCTTCAGCCCCGCACCTTCGCGTAGGCCCGGCGGGTCCTCGCAGGTCGTGCCGCCGTTCGCGAGGCCTGCCTCGTGCCACGCGTGGACCGCATCGGTGCTCTCCGCCCGGAAGCCGATGGTGCTGCCGTTCCCGTGGCTGGGGGCCTCGCCGTCGATCGGCAGGGTGATCCCGAAC
>JBCCZC010000058.1:0-18975 GCA_039188505.1 Pseudomonadota bacterium
CAGATCGCCCTGCGCCGGGCCCTCGGCGCCAGCCGCACGGCCCTGCTCCAGCAGCATCTCGTCGAGGTCGTCCTCATCGGTGCGATGGGCGGCGTGCTCGGCGCCGGGCTCGCCTGGCTGGGTCTCCTGGGGATCCGTGCGCTTATGGATTCGACCAACGCCTATCTCTACATGGATTGGACCATGGTCGGCGCCGCCATCCTGCTGGCCATGGCCTCCGCCGCCGTTGCCGGGCTCTATCCCGCCATCCGGATCGGTCGCATCGCGCCCGCCCGGCACCTGAAAACGCAGTAACCGGAGATCACCATGGACCTGATTCCCGTTCTCAAGGCGCTGCTGCGCAACAAGCTCGGCGCCATCCTGGTCGCCGCCCAGATCGCCGTCACGCTGACGGTCCTGTGCAACGGTGCGTTCATCGCCTGGAAGCGCTACGAGCACATGACCCGGCCGACCGGCATGGACGTCATGAATATCTTCTCGATCGCCGTCATCGGCATCGACGAGGACTATGACGAGCAAGGCTCGGTCAACCGAGACGTCGAGGCCATCGAGGCCCTGCCAGGCATCATCTCGGCCACTCCGATCAATTCGGTGCCGCTGTCCGGCGGCGGCTGGGGGGAAGGCTTCAAGAACTCACCCGACCCGGATCAACCGGCCGACACGGCCAACGTCTACTGGGTCAACGAGGAGGGCCTCGAGACCCTAGGCGTGACCCTCGCGGAGGGCCGCACGTTCACCCGCGACGAGATCCTGATCCGCGACAGCAACGAGCGCGGCTATCCTGAGGTCGTCATCATCACCCGGGCCCTGGCGGACCAGGTCTTCGGCGAGGGTGAACCGGCCCTGGGCGAGATGATCTACCCCGACGACGATCCGATGCGCGTCATCGGCATTCTCGAGCGCATGCAGGGCGCATGGTTGGGCTGGGACGGCGTCGAGCGGGTCGCGGTGATGCCCGGGCTCATGACCGGCGATCGCTTCACGCGGTACCTCATCCGCACCGAGCCAGGCCAGCGGGACGAGCTGATGGCGACCGTGGAGACGACCCTCGCCGATCTCGATCCCCGGCGGATCGTCCGGAGCAACGTCTCGATGGAGGAGTACCGGGCCGACAGCTACGCCGGTGACCGAGCGATTGCGGTCACGCTGCTCATCGTCATCGTCATGCTGGTCGTGATCACGGGTCTCGGTATCGTCGGCCTGGTGAGCTTCATGGTCAGCCAGCGCACCAAACAGATCGGCACGCGCCGGGCCCTTGGCGCCCAGCGGTTCCACGTGGTCCGCTACTTCCTGGTCGAGAACTGGCTCATCACGTCGATCGGGCTGAGCGTTGGTGTCATTCTGACGATGGGGCTCAACTACTGGCTGGTCTCGAGCTTCTCGATGGCCCGCCTGGACTGGACGTTCGTGCCCGCGGGTCTGGTGCTGATCTGGTCGCTCGGACTCCTTGCTGCCTTCGGTCCCGCGCGCCGGGCGGCTCGCGTGTCGCCGGCCATTGCCACGAGGACAGTCTGAGGGCACGATCCCCGTCCATGTCGCGCATCCTCATCATCGACGATAACGCGGGCGTCCGCGACGCCCTGGAACTGCTCTTCGCCGCCAGCGACCTGGACAGCATCGCAGTCGATTCGCCGGAGGCCGGGCTCGCCGCCCTGGCCTCCGGCGACATCGACCTCGTCGTGCAGGACATGAACTTCACGGACGACACCACGTCCGGCGAGGAGGGCGTCCAGCTATTCCGGGCGCTGCGTGACCGGGACCCCGAGCTACCCATCATCCTGCTCACCGCCTGGACCCATCTGGAGCAGGCGGTCGAGCTGGTGCGGGACGGCGCCGCCGACTACCTCGGCAAGCCCTGGGACGACGATCGCCTCGTCACGTCCACGCGCAACCTCCTCGACCTGCGCCGGGAACGCCGCGAGAACCAGATCCGCCGGCGACGCCTCGACGCATCGCGGGCAAGCCTGGCGGAACGCTACGATCTCTGCGGCATCGTCTACGCGAGCGAGGCCATGCACGAGGTACTGACGATCGCCACGAAGGTGGCTCGCGCCGACGTGCCGGTGCTCGTGACCGGGGCCAACGGGGCCGGCAAGCAGAAGGTGGCCGAGGTGATCCAGGCCAACTCCAGCGTCCGCGAGGGTCCCTTCGTAACCGTCAACGCCGGCGCGCTGCCGGAGAACCTGATCGAGGCGGAGCTCTTCGGCGCCGAGGCCGGCGCCTATACGGGCGCCACCAAGGCCCGGGAGGGCCGCTTCGAGGCCGCGGATGGCGGCACCCTCTTCCTCGACGAGATCGGCAACCTGCCCGCCGACGGGCAGATGAAGCTGCTGCGTGTGCTCCAGACCGGCGAGTTCGAGCGCCTCGGCTCCAGCCGCACGCGCAAGGTCCAGGTCCGGGTGATCAGCGCGACCAATGCCGATCTCGAGCGCGCCGTGGCCCACGGCGCCTTCCGCGAGTACCTCTTCTACCGGCTCAATGTGATCCAGATCCGGGTACCCCCACTCGGTGAGCGCCCGGCCGACGTGCTGCCGCTGGCTCGCCACTTCCTCGGCGATCATCGGCTGTCGCCCGGCGCCGAGGCGGCGCTGACGGCGCACGACTGGCCCGGCAACGTCCGGGAGCTCGAGAATCGCATCCAGCGCGCAACGCTGCTCGCCGAGGAGGCCCGGATCTCGGCTTCGGACCTCGGGCTTGCGGAGGCCGATCCGGAATCGGACGGTGTCTCGCGACGCGAGATCGAGCAGGCCCTGGCCGCTTCCGGCGGAACGATCGCCAAGGCCGCGCGCTCGCTGAACCTGTCGCGCCAGGCGCTCTACCGACGCATGGAGAAGTTCGGGATTGAGCAGTAACGGGCTGGTCGAGAGGCTAAGATGGCGGGATGACGGCCCGCTCGAGATCCGCGAAGACTCAAAGCGCCGCAGGCCAGCAGGCTTGAAGCGAACCTCGCTCGAAGGGCGCCTGGCCGCACTCCTGGCCGTCCTGGCCGTGACCACGGGGCTCCTCGGCTGGGGCCTGTACCGGCTCGACCTTCCCCCCTGGCTGGCCACGCTCCTGACCTGCGGCGGCGGCATTCTGCTCGCGCTGCCGCTCGCGCGCCTCTGGACCCGCCCCCTGACGGGCCGCATGAACGCCTTGACCACCGCCGTCGCCGGCCTCGGTGACGGCGATTTCGGCATCGGCGTGGCTGCGGGTGGCGGCGATGAGGTGGATCAGCTCGTGGACGCCTACAACGATGTCGTCGAGGCGCTGCGTTCGGAACGGCAGAACCTCAACCAGCGGGAACTGCTCCTTGATACCGTCATCCAGTCGACGCCCGTGGCCATGGTCCTCCTCGATCCTCGGAACAAGGTCGTCTACGCCAACTCGGCGGGACGCCAGCTCCTCGGCGAGGGGAAGAAGCTCGAAGGCGAATCCTGGGACGCGGTCGTCAGCTGGCAGAGCGAGGCCGCGCGACCTTACCTTGCGTCGGCGAGCGACGGCCTCTTCTCCGTGGAGGAGCCCTCCGGCGATCGCAACGTCTACCTCCTGACTCAGAAGGACTTCCGCCTCAATGCGCGGCCCCATCGCCTGATCCTGCTGCAGCAGCTGACGCGCGAGCTGAGCCGCCAGGAGGTGGCGACCTGGAAGAAGGTGATCCGCGTCATCAGCCACGAGCTGAACAACTCCGTCGCGCCCATCAGCTCGCTCGCCCACACCGGCAAGAAGTTTGCGGCATCGGGTGATCAGGAACGCCTGGAACGGGCCCTCGACACGATCACCGACCGGGCAAAGCACCTGGCGGGTTTCATCGATCGCTACGCCCGCTTCGCGCGCATCGCCGAGCCCGCTCTCGAACGGATTCCCTGGGACGTTTTCATGCGGGGCCTCGACGGCGCACCCGACTTCCGGGTGGACGGTGACCTGCCCTCGCGGCCGGGGCGTTTCGACCAGACCCTTCTCGAGCAGGTCATGATCAATCTGCTGAAGAATGCCCACGAGGCCGGCAGCGACCCTGGAGAAGTCACGATCTCCTGTCGCGATTCGGGCGATGGCTTCCTCGTCGAGGTCTGCGACCGGGGCCCGGGCATGAGCGCCGGAACGCTCGGCCAGGCGCTGGTGCCGTTCTATTCGACCAAGCAGCGCGGCAGCGGCATCGGCCTTTCGCTATGCCGCGAGATCGTCGAGGCGCACGACGGTCGCCTGTCCCTCAGCAACCGGGACGGCGGTGGCCTGCGGGTGCGGCTTTTCCTGCCGGGCTGACTTCGTCGTTCTGGCCGGAATATTTCATCGGTTGCCGGAATTCTCGGTGTCACTGGCGAGTGCAGCTCGTTCGATCGGCCGAAATCCCTAGCGCCGCCATCGTCGCGAGTGCGTTTTTCGCGCAGCGAAAGAAGCGCTCGGGACAGGGGCGACAAGCGCGTAGTAGCTAGGGGTTGAGGTCGATCGTACGAGATGTGCCGCCAAGGGCAGCGAGAAACCGGCAGCGTCACACAGTGTGACTTCCAAATATGTCTAAACCAAGCTTAAGCCTATGACTATCCTTATAAAACTCTCACCTTCATCGAAAGTGATGAAATATTCCGGCTAACGGTTAACGGGCCGTCGGCTCGCTGCTAGACTCCCCGCCCCTGATGAACGCACCTGTCCCCAGTTCAGCGGCCGTCGGCATCGAGCCACCCGAGCATGCGCGCGTCCTGACGTTCCACGTCGACGCCGAACGGATGCTCCTGCGCGCGGTCGTCGAAATCGACAACGAGGAACACCGTTTGCTGGCCCGCTGGGGCGCCGGCAGGTTCACCTGGGACTGCTCCTGCGGGGACGCCAAGTGCCCGACCGTCGCGGCCGCCCTCGACGCCGCCAAGGCGGAGTCGGCAGCGCCTCCCGCCCCCGTCGCGGACAGCGCGCGCTCCCCTGCAACGGCGGATTCGACGACGCCGGCCCGGCTTTACTATCGCCTTGCAACCGTCGAAGGCGGCCTGGAGCTGGAGCTACGCGTCGGTGTGGCGCCAGCGCGCCAGCTGCCGCGGCTGGCCCTTCACCGCGCGCTGGCGGAGCCACCGCCCCGCTTCGTGACCCCTGAAGATCAACGCCTGCTCGGGCTACTGGCGGGCAACACGACCATCACCGATCTCGCCGTCCTCGAGGCCATCGCGAAAACCGGGCGCGCGTTCCACGAGGACCTCGGCGGCCAGCCGCTGCGCTGGGGCGGTGACCAGCCCGCGGGGACCCATTGGCGCTGGAACGCCGACGGTACCCAGCACCTCGACGTCGTCGTGCCGGCGGCGGCCCTGCGGATCCTGGACGATCCGCCCGTGGTGCTGCAGGACGTCGATCTGGTCCATCTCCGCCACGACCTGGATGGCGCCACATGGCAGGCGCTTCACGCGGGGCTGGCGATCGATTCGATTGCCGCGCGGTGGCCGGTGGCCGGTCACGGAAATACTCCGAAGCCGCTCTTGCCGGTGGCCATCGAGGATCGGACCGATCCGCCGATCGCCGTTCTCCGGCTCGATCGCCGGGACGGCATCAACTTCGCGGAACTCCTGTTTGCCTACGGCGAGCTCGAGATCGCCCCGGCAACGGAGACGGACCCGATCATCGCCCCGGCCGGCGACCGGGCCACGCGCCATGCCCGCGACTGGGCGGCCGAGGCCAGCCGGCTTGGCTGGCTGCGCCGATCGCGATGGGAAGGCGGCCCGGCGCGCTGGACCCTACCGGGCAGCGCCGCGGCACTCGCGCGTTTCGTGCTGGAGGAGCAGCCCGAGCTCGAGGCGGCGGGATGGCGCGTCGAACGCGGTGGCGGGTTCCCCGACATCCGCCTGCTCGGGTCCGGCGATCTCGCCGTCGAGCTGGAACCCGACGGCGCAAGGCTGACGGACACGGCCGGGAAGCTCGACCTCGTCGGCATCGGGGGCGATCCCGTGCGGGCCGGCGACCAGGTCCTGGTCGAGACCCGCAGCGGCGGCGTCGTGGGCGTGGCCGACACGCTGTTCCGAGACGTTCAGCTGGCGCTGGGCGGTGGCGGCAAGCCCCGGCGCGCGCAGCTCGCGGCATTGCCGATCGAGACCCGCGCGCCGTACCACGAGGCCCACGAGCTGCCCCGCCTGGGGAATCCCGGCGAGCCGCGCCTCGAGGGCGACCTGGCGGAGGTCCTGCGACCGTATCAGCGTACCGGCGTGGCCTGGTTGCAGAGTCTGGCCGCGGCCGGTTTCGGCGGGGTGCTGGCCGACGACATGGGCCTCGGTAAGACGCTCCAGACCATCGCGTTCCTGGCATCCGCAAGAGCCGAGGCGCCGGAGGACCCGCCGGCCCTCGTCGTGGCGCCCCTGAGCCTGCTCGAGAACTGGCGCGCCGAGCTCGAGCGCTTCGCGCCGGAACTCGATGTCGTCGTCCATCACGGACCGGACCGGGAACTCGCGCGCTGGGCGGACAACGACGTCGTCCTGACCACCTACGGTCTCGTTCGCACCGAGGACAAGCAGTTCGCGGCCGCGGC
Source organism: Pseudomonadota bacterium (assembly GCA_039188505.1). GTDB lineage: Bacteria > Pseudomonadota > Gammaproteobacteria > Xanthomonadales > SZUA-38 > JBCCZC01. Next base: position 6,479 of record JBCCZC010000058.1, read on the forward strand.
GTGGCAGGCGGTCGTCCTCGACGAGGCGCAGACGATCAAGAATCCCCGCAGCCGCACGGCGAGGGCCGTGCGAACGGTGGAAGCGCCGTTCCGCGTGGCCCTTTCCGGCACCCCTATGGAGAACCACCTCGGCGAACTGTGGTCCCTGCTGGCCTTCGCCGAGCCCGGGGCCCTCGGTGCCGAAGCCGCCTTCGAGCAGACCTTTCGCAAGCCCATCGAGGCGGGCGACGAGCACCGCCGGGCGGCCCTCATCCGGCGGCTCCGGCCCTTCATGCTCAGGCGAACGCGAGAGCAGGTGCTGGGCGAACTCCCGCCACTGATCGAGTCGGAAAGGCGCATCGAGCTCGACGACCAGCAGCGGGCGCTTTACGAATCCCTGCGTTCGACGGCGGTGACGGACCTCGAGGCCCTCGAGGACGCCGATGATTTCACGCGGCGCGCCCGCGTGCTCCAGATCATCACCCGCCTCCGGCAGGCCTGCTGCGCCCCGGCACTGCTGCCCGAGGGCTTCCCGCTCCGCGACGCCCCGGCCGCCAAACTCACTGTGCTGGACGAGATGCTCGACGAGCTGATCGCCGAGCAGCGCTCGGTGCTGGTGTTCAGCCAGTTCACCGGCCTCCTGGACCTCGTCCGTGACCGCCTGGCAGAGCGCGGCCTGGAGCCGCTTCTGCTGACCGGATCCACGCGTGATCGGGCCGGCGTCGTGGAGCGCTTTCAGAATGGCGAGAGCCCCGTGTTCCTGGTCAGCCTCAAGGCCGGGGGCGCCGGGCTCAACCTCACCCGGGCCGACACGGTCATCCTCCTCGATCCCTGGTGGAACCCCGCGGTCGAGCAGCAGGCGGCCGCCCGCGCGCACCGCATGGGACAGCAGAACACGGTCTTCGTCTATCGCCTGATCGCCGCTGACACGATTGAAGAGGACATGCAGCTCATGAAGCTCGGCAAGCGACGCCTGAATGACGCGCTCTCCGCCGCTATCGAACGCCTCGACCTCGGCGATGCCGCTTTCCTCGACGAGGTCTCCGGCGCATGAGCTGGAGCCGAGAGGAGGTGGCGGGGATCGTCGAGGGTATGGTGACCCGCCAGGGCGAATTCAGCGTGCCGGACCTCCTGGTCGAGACCTTTCGCCTCGCGCCCGAGGATCTCGAGCGATGGCGCGCCCGCAGTAGCCCTGCCCTCACGGGCGACCTGTTCGGCGATCACGGGCGCATTGCCGAGGAGATCGAGTGGGCCCTCGCGCACGCGCGATCGCTGGATCTGCGCGTGGAGACCAACAGCGATCGACCAACCGGTGGTGCCCTGCCCAAGCTGGCGGCAGACTGGGCGCAGCTGACCCTCGTGCCGCCCGCCGCCCCACAGCTCGATCTCTTCATGAACGGCGCGGACCCGGGGCGGGCCCACCGGCTTCGGCAGGCGCTCGTCGCGCGCGACCGTCCGGGTGCGCTCGCCGCCCTCGCAGAGCTCGAACGCGCAGATCCCGGACATGCGTTGCTGCCGGCGGCGCCGGCGCTCATCGAGGCCGTTGGCCGTGGCTTCAACGGCGAACGGGAGGACTGGCAGTGGCTCGAGGCGCTTCAGCTCCGCGCCGAGGCGAGCCTGGGCGATTCGGCGCAGGCCTTTCTCGCACCGCTATGGCGCGCGCTGGCGGTGGCGACGGCGGCCCAGTCGTCGGCCCATCAGCACCCCTCCGCCGCCTGGATGCGCGTCCCCGACTGGGACGGCGTGCTCGCCAGCATCGGCCCGGACCCTGCTCGCGTGGACAGTCCGGAACTGCTCGCCCGTGGCGCCCTGGCGAGCGAGCGCTCGGGCGCGCACCGCGATGCGCTGCGCTGGCTGTACCTGCTGTGCTGGCGCTTCCCGGAGACCGTCGACACCATCGAACACGTCGCTGAGAGCCTCAACCTGGACGCCGCTCTCGATGCCTGGTTCGACGCCGAGTGGCCCGAGCGCATCGGCTGGGAAGCCCTGCCGGCCTGGCTGGTCATCGGCCGCTGGACACCCGCCGATCGGGGCGCCGCCGAGGGCGGAGACGCCGAGGACTATCTCGCCGCCTGCGAGGCAGTGACGGCTCCACGGGACGTCGCGGCCCGGCAGAAGCTGAAGGCCGAGGCTCCGATCCTCTTCCGCCTGTTCATGGCCAGGTACAGCTGAAGGCCGCTAACCCTCGATGCTGGCGAAGAAGTTTGACGCCTTCGCGGCGGGTCGCGCCATCAGGGGCTCGAGGTAGGCGGCGACGTCGTCGAAGGTGATGACCTCTCCCTGCAGCGCCAGGCGAAGCGAGTAGCTCATGAAGATGTCCGCCAGTGTGAACTGGCCCGGCACCAGGAAATCACCCCGGGGCAGCCGCTCGACCGCCGCTCCGAGCTTCGCCTCGAAGCTCGGAGCCAGCAGTTCGCCAAAACGCTTGTCGACGAACTTCTGCTTCGCGAGGTAGACCATCACGGAGGGGTACTCGAGGGTCTCGGTCGCTACCGAGGCCCACTGGTGGTAGGCGGCCAGCGCCTCCGGGTCCGAGGGAACCAGCGCCGGGTCGCTGACGCGGTCGGCGAGGGACCGGCAGATCGCGCTCGACTCGATCATTGCCGCCCCGTCGATCTGCGCGGCCGGGATCTGCCCGTAGGGGTTCACCGCCAGATAACCCGGCTGCTTGTGCTCGCCCGGACGCATACGGGCTTCCTCGACCTCGAGGCCCAGTTCGAGCGCCGTCCAGCGGACCTTGCCGCTGCGATCGACGTCCGCGAAGGAGTGAATCCTGATCTTCATGGGCGTTTCCCCTCGGGTGTCCAGTCGGCGACGTGCTCAGGCAGGTCGACCGTGTTGATGGCATCTGGCTCCGGCACGCCCGCGCGCGTCTCGATGGGCAGCAGCCCACCCCAGAACGGCAGCTCCCGGTCGGCTGCGGCATCGCCCGGCGGCCCTTCGCGAAGCTTGACGCTCGCCTCGGTGAGCGGCAAGGCGACGATCAGCGTTGCATTGAGTTCCTTCCGGTTGGGCTCCCGGGCATGCGCGCTGCGTCCGGGCACCAGGTGGTCCACCAGCCGATCGAGGGCGGCTCGCTTGGCGACCGCGTCCTCGATGGCCTCGCCGCGCCCGAAGACGACGACGGACCGGTAGTTCATCGAGTGGTGGAAGACGGACCGCGCCAGGACCATGGCGTCGAGCAACGTCACACAGACACAGGCCGCCTCCCCCGCCGCCAGCCTCTGCATCAATCGACTCGCCGTCGAACCGTGGAGAAGAAGCGAATCGCCGTCGCGCGCGTACCCCATGGGGATCACGATCGGCCCATCGGGACCACCGAGCGCCACGTGGCAGACCAGCCCTTCGTCGAGGACGGCATTGACGACATCCTTCTCATACCGCCCGCGCTCGGGCAGCCGGCGGACCTTGCTGCGATCGGATACGGGAGTTCCCTTGCTCATGCGGTGGAGCATAAGCAGCAGCGAGGTCGAGGAGAAGAGGCCAAAGGTCCTCATCTCTCCCTCACCCGATCGCGCGCTGCCGCAACGATCCTCGGCGGTTCAACCGCCGCTCACGCTAACCGCGAGCGGACTGCGCGCCCACCGGGCGCGCATGGAGCGAGCCAGAAGATAAAGGGTCATGGCCGCGGCGGTTTTCGCGCGCCGTGCGCGCGAAAGGAGCCGCGGCCTGACTCTTCTAGTGTGTTTGTACTAGAACGCTTCGCCAGACTTCACCCTACGCAGCAGCGTTTATCCCAAAAAGAGCAATCGGAGCTAGCAATGGCTGAGAAGAAACTGAAGAAGCTTTCAAAGAAGACGACGGCCGCCAAGGACGACGTCGAAAAGTCGGCAAAGTCCGTCATGGAGTCCGCCAACCAGATCTGGCTGGCCGGTCTCGGCGCCTTCGCGAAGGCCCAGGAAGAGGGCGGCAAGATCTTCGACACCCTCGTCAAGGAAGGTCTGGCGCTCGAGGGCAAGACCCGCAAGGTCAGCACCACCCGCGTGAATGAGGTCCGCGGCGCCGTCGAGGGAACGGTTGCCCAGGTCCAGGCGCGCGCCAACGAATCCTGGGACAAGCTCGAGCAGGTGTTCGAGGAGCGCGTAGCCCGCGCCCTGGGCGCCCTCGGTGTCCCGACGGCAACCGACGTGCAGGAGCTGACCAAGCGCGTCGAAGAACTCCAGAAGACGGTTGACGATTTCAATCGCGGTACCAGCGCGCCCAAGCCTAAGGCGAAGGCGGCTGCGCCCAAGAAGGCCCCCGTCCGCAAGAAGGCTGTGCGCAAGACGGCGGCCAAGAAGACGGTTCGCAAGACGGCAGCCAAGAAGGCTGACTGAAGCTTCGTTCGAGGGTTTTCTCGAGAACTAGCAGCGTAGACCGTCAGGCGGCGGTCATGGGGACATCCTTCGGGGTATCCCGCAACGGTTCAGGGTGAATCGTGCTACTAGACGCTGCTGTCGTAGGGTCCCCTCCCCTCCGATTCGTAGCACGACTTTCACCTTGCCGGGGGCCTTCGGGCCCCCGGTTTTTTATTGTCCGCGGCGAAACTGCGCTTTCAGGATCCCGCAAGCGGCCCGCGGGCCCGGATCAGATAGAGCGTCACGCTGGTCACGAGGACACCGGACAGCAGATAAAGCGAAGCAGCCCACAGACCAAATGCGGCTGTCAGCGCTAACCCGATGAGCGGCGCAAAAGCAGCGCCGAAAATCCAGGATAGGTTGGTCGATAGGGCACTGGCTGAGTAGCAGTAGCGTTCCTCGAAGGTCTCGGGAAAGATCACTCCGCTCTGGCCGTGGGAGAAGCCGAGCAGCACGAACCCCAGGATGATGTAAACCGCGGGATTGGTTTCCAGCGTGCCGATGGTCAGGCAGAGAATCGTGATCATGAAGGTGCTGACCTTCATCACCGTTCGGCCACCGTAGCGGTCCGCCACTACGCCGGAAAGGATCACGGCCCCGATGCCCAGCGTCCCTCCCACGAGCTGATACAGCAGGATGTTCGAAATCGGGTATCCCGTGTAGAGGATCGCGTACCCCAGCGGGAAGACCGTCACCATGTGAAACAGCGCGTAGCTGGCCAGCGGCGTGAAGGTCGTCAGGAGGATCGGACGCCACTGAGCCCGCACCATCTCGACGAAGGGTGAGGATCGGGTCAGCGCCTCAACGGCGCCGAAATCCGTATTGAACAACCGCACACGGGCGAAGAGCGACACCACGTTGACCGCCATGACGGCAAAGAATGCAAAGCGCCAGCCGTAGTTGATGAACTCATCGTCCGTGAGAAAGCCCGTCAGCACGTAGAATAGGGATCCGGCAACGCAGAAACCGATCGGCCCACCGAGCTGGGGGACCATCGCGTAGATGCCTTCCCGCGCCTTCGGGGCCGCACTTTGGAGCTGCAGCGCAATGCCGTCCCAGGATCCGCCCTGGCCCAGACCCTGGGCGATGCGCAGGAAAGCGAGCAGGACCGGCGCGAGCCACCCCATCTTTTCGTAGCCCGGCAGGAGACCGATGGCGACCGTCGAGGTGCCGAAGACCATCGCTGCCAATCCGATCTTCGCCGCCCGACCGATCTTTCGTTGGACGTAGCGGGCCAGGAGGCTGGCCAGTGGCCGGACGACGAACGCCAGCGCGAATACGGCAAACGAGAGCATCGTCCCCGTGACCGGATCGAAGTGCGGGAAGAACAGCCGCGGGAAGACGAGGGCCGAGGCAATCGCATAGACGAAGAATCCGAAGGAATCGGTAATGCGGGCCATGACGACGGTCGTGACGACCTCGTCGATGGAGGCGACTTCGGTGCGTTCGCCGGCTTCGAGGGTCGTCATGGGGCTTTTCCGTAGCTTTCGTTCCGAATTTCCTTCGCCCTCTGGATCCTCTCGATTACCGCGCCGGGACGGGCGGGAATTTTTCCCCGGAAGACACCGAAAACCATAGGCTCCATGCGTGCGGCTGCATTACAATGAGGGGCCAGTTCTGCATTGAGGTTTTCTTTGGTCACGATGCTTCGTTCCGCAGGCGCCTTCATTGTCGTGCTGTTGCTTTCAGGCTGCAACCTGGTTGTTCTGGAACCTGCCGGAGACATTGCACGCCAGCAGGGTCAGCTGATCATCTACGCCACGGTGCTGATGCTGATCGTGATCCTCCCGGTCATGGCGTTGACCATCTTCTTCGCGATCCGCTACCGGGCGTCGAACGAAAGCGCGAGCTACAGCCCCGACTGGGACCATTCGATCAGCCTGGAAATGGTGGTGTGGTCGCTGCCTCTGGCGATCATCATCTGCCTGGCCGGTCTCACCTGGGTCGCCACGCATCGGCTCGAGCCCTACAACGAACTGACCCGCATCGACGCGTCGCGCCCCCTGGATCCGGCGGTCGAGCCCCTCACGATCCAGGTGGTCGCGCTGGACTGGAAATGGCTTTTCATCTATCCCGAACAGGACGTGGCAACGGTCAACGAGGTAGCCGCTATTGTCGACCGCCCGGTGGAGTTCAAGCTGACCTCCGCGACGGTGATGAATTCCTTCTACGTCCCTGCTCTTGCGGGTCAGATCTACGCCATGGCCGGCATGGAAACCGAACTGAATGCCGTGATCAACGAGCCGGGTGACTTCGAGGGCTTCTCGGCGAATTACAGCGGCAACGGCTTCTCACAGATGCGTTTTCGCTTCCACGGCCTCGACGCGACAGGTTTCGACCGCTGGGTTGCTGACGTACGAGCCCAGGGCAGCAGGCTGGATCGGGAGCGCTACCGGTCCCTCGCGCTGCCCTCGGTCGGAAACGCGGTGACTTATTTCGATGGCGTCGAAGCGGAGCTCTGGGACCGGATCATCAACCTCTGCGTGGAGCCCGGAACGCTCTGCCACGACGACATGATGATGGTGGACGCCCTGGGAGGCGGCGGGCTCGAAGGCCTCTACAACCGCGAAATCTTCGCCGGCATCTGCGCGAGCGACGACGCCCTGGGTCTTTACTACCTGCTGCGTCCGGAATTCAGTCGGCGATCACCGGAACTCGCGGCGGCCCTCGGGACGGCGGCGCTACCGTCGATCGTGCCGACCACGGGCACCCGGCGCGACGAGTCGGCGCGATGACGGGGACGACGGAGTTTCACGAACGCGGCACCATGGGCGCCCCCGTCGCCGACCCGATCTGGGGCAAGCTGACCTGGGACATCTTCCCCTTCTACGACCCGCTCCTGCTCGTGACCTTCGTGGGGACAGTGATCGTGGCCGTTGCGGTAGTGGCAGCGCTGACGCGGTATCGACTCTGGAAAGTCCTCTGGACCGAGTGGTTCACGTCCATCGATCACAAGAAAATCGGCATCATGTACATGGTGCTGGGCATCGTGATGCTGATCCGGGGCTTCTCGGATGCGCTGCTCATGCGTGGCCACCAGGCGCTCGCCTCGGCAGGATTCGTCGGCTACCTGCCCGCCTACCACTACGATCAGGTCTTCACCGTACACGGCGTCATCATGATCTTCTTTGTGGCGATGCCCCTCGTCACCGGGTTCATGAACTACGTGATGCCGCTGCAAATCGGCGCCCGGGACGTGGCGTTCCCGTTCCTCAACAACCTCAGCTTCTGGCTTACCGTCTCCGGGGCCGTGCTGATCATGCTCTCGCTCTTCGTCGGCGAATTCGCCGCGACGGGTTGGCTGGCCTACCCCCCCCTATCCGGCCTGAACTTCAGTCCCGGGGTTGGGATGGACTACTACCTCTGGGCGTTGAACATCGCGGGAATCGGCACGACGCTATCGGGCATCAACCTTATCGTGACCCTGGTCAAGATGCGGGCGCCCGGCATGACCTGGATGAGGCTGCCGGTCTTCAGCTGGACGACGCTATGCACCAACGTGCTGATCGTCGCCACCTTTCCTGTGCTGACGGCCACGCTGGCGCTCCTGACGGCCGATCGCTACCTCGGCACCCATTTCTTCACGAGCGAACTCGGCGGCAATCCGATGATGTACGTGAATCTGATCTGGATCTGGGGCCACCCGGAGGTTTACATCCTGACGTTGCCCATCTTCGGCATCTTCTCCGAGGTCGTGCCCACGTTCTGCCGAAAGCGACTCTTCGGCTACACGTCCATGGTCTACGCGACCTGCGTCATCATGATCCTGAGCTACATCGTGTGGCTGCATCACTTCTTCACCATGGGTGCCGGCGCCGACGTGAACTCGTTCTTCGGGATCACGACCATGATCATCTCCATCCCGACAGGGGCGAAGCTCTTCAACTGGCTGTTCACGATGTACAAGGGGCGCATCCGCTTCGAGTTGCCCATGATGTGGGTCATCGCCTTCATGCTCACCTTCGTTATCGGTGGCATGACCGGGGTGCTTCTGGCCGTGCCTCCGGCGGATTTCGTGCTGCACAACAGTCTCTTTCTGGTGGCCCACTTCCACAACGTCATCATCGGCGGTGTCGTCTTCGGGATCTTCGCCGGCATCATCTTCTGGTGGCCCAAGGCCTTCGGCTTCAAGCTCGATCCCTTCTGGGGCAAGGTCAGCTTCTGGGGCTGGGTGGTCGGCTTCTATCTCGCCTTCATGCCTCTCTACGTGCTCGGACTCATGGGCGTGACGCGCCGGCTCAGCCAGTTCGAGGACACGGTCTACGCGGGCTATTTCGCGGTCGCGCTGATCGGGGCCTGCTGCATCGCCATCGGCCTGGCGGCCTTCGTCATCCAGATCATCGTGTCCATCCGGCGGCGGGAAGAGCTCCGCGATGAGACCGGCGACCCGTGGGGCGGCCGGACCCTCGAATGGTCGACGTCCTCGCCGCCGCCCTTCTACAACTTCGCCCTGACCCCGCGGGTCCATGAACTCGACGCCTGGGATCACATGAAGCGCGCCGGCTACGTGCGACCAACGGAGGGCTTTGCGCCGATCCACATGCCTCGCTACACCGCCACGGGCGTGGTCATCGCGGCCCTTGCGACGGTCGTGGGATTTGCGCTCGTGTGGCACGTCTGGTGGGTCGCGCTGGGCGCTTTCGCCGCCTGCATCACCTACGGGATCGGCCATACCTTCAACTACGACCGCGACTACTACGTGCCGGTCGATGAGGTCGCGCGGCTCGAGGACCAGCGAAGCCAGGCGCTGGCCATCGACGAGGCGGCAAAGCCGGGCGGCGCCTGATGGTCTCCGTCATCACGTACGGCCCGGGCTCATGAGCGCCGCCGCCGACACCACGGACGACGCCCCGGTGGGCGGGACGTCAGGCACGGAAGACACGCTCAGCTTCCACGTCGTCGCCGACGAGGAGCATGACGATGATCACGCCCACGAGGGCGGAACCATGCTCGGCTTCTGGCTCTATCTCATGAGCGACTGCCTCATTTTCGGCATCCTCTTTGCCGTGCATGCCGTCGTCGGCCAGCGCTATGCCGCCGGCCCCGCCCCGAGTGACCTCTTCGAGCTCGACATGATCCTTGTGTCGACCTTCCTGCTGCTGTTCTCGTCGATCACCTTCGGCTTCGCCGTACTGAAGATGCACGCCCGCGATCTGCGGGGCATGACCGTGTGGATGATCGTGACCGGCTTGTTCGGGCTCGGCTTCCTCGTGCTCGAGGTCCGAGAGTTCATGCATCTCTGGCACCTGGGGGCAACCCCGATGGCCAGCGCATTCCTGTCTTCGTTCTATTTCCTCGTCGGCACCCACGGTGTGCATGTGGCCGCCGGCAGCCTGTGGCTAGCGGTGCTGATCGCCCAGCTCCATACCACCGGACTCACCCCCGCCAATGAGCGCCGGGTCCTGTGCCTCAGCCTGTTCTGGCACTTCCTGGACCTGATCTGGATCGGGGTATTCTCCTTCGTCTACCTGGCAGGCGTACTCCTTTGAACGACCACGCCCCATCGAACGCCACGCACGGCAGCTTCCGTTCCTACCTGGTCGGTTTCGGTCTGTCGGTCGTCCTGACGGTCATTCCCTTCGCGCTCGTCATGACCCACGACGGCTCGAAGACAGCGCTCATACTCGTTGCGGTATTTGCGCTCGGGGCCGCGCAGATCCTCGTTCACATCCACTATTTCCTGCACGTGACGCTCAAGGCGGAAGCAGGATGGCAGGCGCTCTCGCTGCTGTTCACGACCGTCCTGCTCGTCATCGTCATCGCCGGCTCGCTCTGGGTGATGCTTCACCTCGAGGACAACATGATGCCCGCGCACGAGCAGATCGAGCGGGTGCGGAATCTGCCTTGACGGCGCGGACGCAGCGGAGACCTCCCTGGGTTCGCGCGATTGCCTTCCTGATCGTGGCGTGCACGGTCACGACCCTTGTCGGGCTGGGAACCTGGCAGCTGCGGCGCCTCGAGTGGAAGCGCGAGCTCATCGCGGCCGTGGAAGCCCGCGCGTATGAGCCCGCTGTCGAGGCTCCGGTCGGATCGGTGACACGCGACGAGGACGCCTACCGTCGCGTCCGCGTGACGGGAAGATTCCACCACGATCAGTCGCGGCGCGTGAAGGCCTTGACTGCGCTAGGGAGCGGATTCTGGCTCATGGTGCCGCTCGAGACGGAGCGGGATACGGTCTGGATCAATCGCGGCTTCGTGCCATCCGGAACCGGCGCCGAAGCCTGGTACCGGCCGCAAGGTCTTCTGCACGTCGAGGGGCTGCTGAGAGTCACGGAACCGGGCGGAACGCTGCTGGAAAAGAACGATCCCCCCGCGTCCCGCTGGTATTCGCGTGACGTGGCCGCCCTGGCCCGGGATGCAGGCGTAGAGCAGGCTCGTCCATACTTCATCGATGCCGACCACAGCGGGCCGCCGAGCGGATTCCCGCGGGGCGGGCTGACCCAGCTGTCGTTTCGCAACACCCACCTGGCCTACGCCCTGACCTGGTACGCGATGGCCGCGCTCCTGCTCGGAGCCTCGTTCTTCGTTCGCTTCCGCGCGGAAGAGAGCGAGCCCTGAGACCGATGTACCGCGCCTCGGGAACGGTCGATTGGTTCCCGCTGGCGCGGTGGTCCGCAAGCCCAGAGCGCAGCCCGCCGCAACGTTCCCGGCGCCGGGCGTCGGGAACGATGAGCGCAGGAGCTTCCGTCCCTACCAGTGAATACCCCGCATCAGCGACGCGAACGCGATCTGCTCCGACGACGGCCGCTGGTCCTTCTCCTTCACGCCCTTGGACGCTGCGGAATCCGGGAACAGGTTGAACGCGGTGTTCATCACGACCTGCGTCGACCGCGGCGTCAGCGCGTGCAGCACGGCCGTGAAGATGCCCAGGCGCGTCGCGATCCGCGGCGGCCGATGGATGATGGCCTCCTTGATCATGTCCGCGGCCTCTTCGGGGCTGATCGTCGGGACGTTCTGGTAGATTTTCGTCGGCGCGATCATCGGCGTCCGCACGAGCGGCATGTTGATCGTCGTGAAGTTGATGCCCCGGTCGGAGAACTCCGACGCCGCGCAGCGTGAGAAGGCATCAAGCGCCGCCTTCGAGGCCACATAGGCCGAGAAGCGTGGCGCGTTGCTCAGCACCCCGATCGACGAGATATTGATGATGTGGCCGTTGCGCTGCTCCATCATGCTTGGCAGCGCCCTCATGATGAGGCGCAGGGATCCGAAGTAGTTGAGCTGCATCGTCCGCTCGAAGTCATGGAAGCGGTCGAAGGACATCGCGATGGCTCGGCGGATCGAGCGGCCGGCGTTGTTCACCAGGACGTCGATGTGGCCGTGGTCCGCGACGATCTTGTCGATCAGCTCGTCGCAGGCTTCCATGTCCGTGAGGTTGGCGGTGTAGATATAGCACTCCCCACCGAGCTTCTCGATCGACGCCTTGGCGGCCTCCAGCTCCTCGATCTTGCGCGCGACGATGATGGTCTTCGCGCCCGCCTCGCCGATGACCTTCGCGGCCGCCAGACCGATGCCCGACGAACCGCCGGTCACGACCACAACGCGACCTTCGACGCGCGAGCGCAGCGAGCGATCTTCGTAGAGCGCGGGATCGAGGTGGCGCTCCCAGTAATCCCAGATCCGCCAGGCATAATCGTCGAGGTCCGGCACGGCGATCTTCGTGCCCTTGAGTGCATCGTCAGTCTCGCGCCGATCGAAGCGGGTGGGATAGTTGATGAAGGCCAGCACGTCCGACGGGATGCCGAGATCCTGGAGGATCAGGTTCATGATCCGTCGGACCGGCGGCAGCATGGCAAGGCCCTGCTTCACGGCCGGTGGCACGAACGCGAACATGCGCGCGTCGATGCGCATGGTCATCTGCGGTGCATGGGCTTCCCGCGCGAAGATGTTCAACACCTGGCCGATGCGACGCGGATTGGGGTCGGTGAGGTGGAAGCACTTGCCGTCGAGGCCGCGCTTGTGGGCAATGTGGTCCATGGCGTCGACCACGAAGTCCACTGGCACCATGTTCAGCTTGCTGCCTTCGATGCCGATCGTCGGCATCCACGGCGGGAGCGAATCCCGCATCTTCTGGATCAGCTTGAAGAAGTAGTACGGGCCGTCGATCTTGTCGATCTCACCGGTCTCCGAGTGCCCGATGACCATCGAGGGGCGATAGATCCGGTACGGAATCGAGCACTCGTC
>JBCCZC010000059.1:0-18831 GCA_039188505.1 Pseudomonadota bacterium
CCATCGAAGGTGACGAAGGCGGTCCCCTCATCGTGCGGGCTCGCCTCGACGCGGGACACCCACGTGCCCTCGGGGACGCCGTCGATGTTGCCGACAACGTTCTCCCACCGGCGCCCGCCGTTCGTGGTCAGCTGGACGTTGCCGTCATCGGTGCCGACCCAGATGGTCCGGTGGTCGAGCGGGGATTCGCTGATCGAGTAGATCGTCGTGTAGTTCTCGGCGGTCGTATTGTCGATGGAAATACCGCCGGACTGGGCCTGACGCTGCCCCTGAGGGTCATCGGTCGTCAGGTCCGGCGAGATGGCCTCCCAGGACTCGCCGCGATCGTCGCTGCGGAAGAGATACTGGGCGCCGTAGTAGATCGTGCCCGGTTTGCTCGGGCTCATGTGGAGCGGCGTGTTCCAGTTGAAGCGCAGCTTTTCCTGCTCGTCCGCCGGCGCCGGCTGGATCCGCTTGATCTCCAGCGTCTCGCGGTCGACCCGCTTGAGCTGGCCGCCCTGGTACTCGGTGTAGAGCACCTGGTCGTCGGTCGGATCGGGGAACGCCCAGAAGCCGTCGCCGAAGCCGATGTTCTGCCAGTCCTTGTTCTGGATGCCGCCCGCGGCCTGGGACGGGCCCATCCAGGAGCCGTTGTCCTGGAGTCCGCCGTAGACGTTGTATGGCCAGCGCGAATCGACAGACACGTGGTAGAACTGGCTGACGGGCAGGTTTGCGACGTGCCGCCAGTGAAAACCCTTGTCCTCGGACACGTAGACGCCGCCGTCGGTCCCGAGGAAGAGCTGCTGGGGGTTCTCCGGGTGGATCCAGAGCGCGTGGTGGTCCGGGTGGATCGAAACGGTGAACCCCGCACCGAACATGCCGGAGAAGGTGTCGCCGCCGTCGGTACTCACGGTCAGGCTGAAGGCGGGCTTGTAGACGCGCATCGGATCGGTCGGATCGACGACGAGCTCGCCGAAGTAGAAAGGACGCATCTGGACGTTGCCGGAGTCATCCTTCTCAATCCAGGTGTCCCCGCCGTCCTCGGAACGGTACAGCGCTGTGTTCTCGCTCTCGACGGTGGCGTAGACCCAGCTCGGATCGGAGGCTGCCACGGTGACAGCGATGCGGCCCTTCTCGCCCTCGGGCAGGCCCTCGGTGAGTTCTTCCCAGCTGTCGCCGCCATCGGTGCTGCGATAGAGGCCGGAGGTCTCGCCACCGGACTCGAAGAAATCCGGGTAGCGGCGGACCTGCCACATGCCGGCGTAGAGCACGCTGCCGTCTGGGGTCATCGCCAGGTCGGAGCAGCTCGTCGCCTCGTCGATATGGAGCACGTTCTCCCAGGTCTGCCCAGCGTTGGTCGAGCGAAACACGCCCCGCTCGCCGCCTGCTGCCCAGAGATGGCCCAGCGCACAGACGTAGACGGTATTGCCGTCATCGGGGTGAACGAGCAGCTCGGCAATGTGATCAGATTCTGGAAGCCCCACGAACGTCCACTTCTCACCACCATCCGAGGACCGATAGACGCCGTCGCCGGGGGACACGGTATTGCGCACGGCACTCTCGCCGGTGCCCACCCAAACGATGTCGGGATTGCTCGGATCCACGCGGACCGCGCCGATCGACTGCATGTGGTCGTCGAAGATCGGCTTGTAGACGATGCCGCCGTCCTCCGATTTCCAGACGCCGCCGCTGGCGGTGCCCACGTAGAGCGTGACAGGCTTGCCTTCGCGCACCACGCCGTCGATGGACGAGATCCGACCGCTCATCACGGCGGGACCGATGCTGCGGGCGCTCAGGCCGCCGAAGGTGGATGAGTTGAGCTCGATGGCGCCGTGCGCCGCGGAAGCCAGCGCGAGCGCGGCCAGGCTGTTCGTCGTGCGAATTCTCATGGTGCTCCCCGATGGTTACGCCAGCGGACGCCCCGCCCCCGGGGGCGCCGCTGCCTGTGTCGACGCGCGGACGCGCTATTGGGTTTCGGCAGGCGCCTCTTCAACCGCCGGCATCGCGAAGCGTTCGGCGCCGAGATCGCTGACGTTCAGCGACACCGTCTCGATGGTGATGGCCTGCTGCATGGGCTGCGGTCCGTCACCGATGCTGGCGATCATGGAGTGGGCCATGACGATATCGCCGACTTCCTTGTAGTCGCCGATGGTCTGGGAGAAGGCCATCTGATTGCCCTGGATGTCGCGCATGCCCTTGGACAGGAACGGCAGACAGTATTCGGTATCCAGGTAGAAGGTGGATTCGTCCTCGCTGCCCGAACGGATGACCTTGAGCGCATAGGCTTCGGTGCCCTCGATCTCTTCGGTTCCCACGAGCTCGATGGTGTGGCCCTTTTCCTCCCAGTCGATGAAGGGGCCTTCCCACTCGGCCATTTCCTGGACCTGCTTGAGCTCGTCCTCGGCCATCTCTTCGGCCGTGGTCTTGCCCATGAACGGCATGATGGCCCAGCCGGTCTCGCCGTCGTAGGCCTGAACCGCGGTCATGCCCTGGATCTCGAACTCCATCCGGACGCTGTTCGGCTGCATGAATTCGATGGTGAACGGGGCCTGCATCGGACCCATGGTCATGGTGCCGGTGAGGCGGGCCGACTCGACGGCCTTGATGGCGTCGACCCCGCCCAGGGTCTCGTAGTTGCAGGACAGCACGTCGTCGAGTTCTGCCGCCGACGCGACGCCTGCAAGCGCCAGTCCGGTGGCGGCGAAGAGAAGCTTTTTCATGGCATGGATCCCTGGAGACTTGACAGAAGCGCCAGTCTAGCGAATCCGTACAGGTCCTCGACAGACAGAAGTCACGATTGGACGTGACAGGCGTCATGGCCCCTGGTGCCTTCCGTGCGCGAGCGAAGCGCGCTCAGTCGTCGCTGTAGGTGACGCCCTTCTTCTCGGAGCGAACGATCACGACGAACAGGAACCAGACGCCGATGATGATGCCGATCCCCGCGGCGAGCGGACCGAAGGCGGAAAACGTCAGGCCCGGCTCCAGCACGGCGTCGTCCGGTTGCTGCGGATTGTAGGACACCGGAACCGTCGCGCCCTCGGGAAAATCCTCGACCGCCCAGCGCGCCAGAAACCCGAACATGAACTGATTGCCGGCGACCGACAGGCGATTGGTCCGATACGCCACGCCGTCCACTTCGTAGGCTACGGTGACCGCTGCCCAATGGCTCACGCTCTTCCCGGTCGCCCCGCCCACAGCGCTGTTCGTCCCGGTCGAGTTCCGTCGCTGAGCCGCCTCGAGTGCCATTTCTTGGCCGGTCACGCCCGAGGTGAGCACCTCGCCCCGCGCAAGCGGCCAGGACCGCGTCTGCCAGCCCTCCTGGATGCGATCGACGGCAAGATGGGCGAAATACGCGCCAACGGCCGTGAACACCAGTGTGGCCAGGCCAAAGACCAGCAGGATCGTGAAATCCGCCGTACCCGATTGTCTTCTCATCGATTCCCCCCGGATCGATAGGCCGGGTGGCGTTGCACTAGCCCCCGGCGTGGAGCGACCGTTCGGCCGTTCAGGACCGCCGGATTCGCACCACCTTCATGGCCTCCACGGCCATCCCCGCAACATCTCTTGTGGTCGGATAATACGTCAGATTGACGCGCCCCCCCGACAGATTCCGGTAGCGCTCCTTGCGCCGGTACTGGAACGGCACGTCGTAACCCTCGAGCATGATCGTGTTGAGGAACCACTCGCCGTCCTGTCGCTGCACGTGCGAGACGACCTTCATGCCCTCCGAATGGGTCAGGTCGGCGTGCTTCTTCAGCAACTTGTCCGGATCCGATGACATCAGCCGTGATTCCTTCTGCGCGCCGACACCGGCAGCGGTTGCCACGAACGTCGACCAACCGGCGCTCCGTGGCCCCCTATGCGAAACCGGTGGTTTACCGCATCGGGGTTGCCGCGGCAATGGGCGCAGCCAAGCTTATGGCTGCAGAGTTCTGACGCCCCTTGGCTCGTGGACAAATTTTTGGTGACATGCAACTCTCCTGGGTCATCGACGTGCCGATCCACGAGGAATCCATGAATCACAGCACAATCGTTGCCCCCACGGTCACCTCGAGGCTGGCCTGCGCTTGCAACTGCGCGTACGGCATCGGTACCCATTCCGGCAGCTATGCACCACCGGCCATCTACGACCCGGGCGTCGGCTGGCTCGCGCAACCGACCCCGATTTCCGCCCCCGAGCAAGGTCAGCCGACCGGACCGCGAATCAACGCCTGCCTGGTCGGACGAAACGGTGACGGCATCGTGGTGGCGTTTCGCGGGACACTGCCGCCGGCCTGGACGGTTGCTAGCCTCGAGGACTGGTGGCAGGACATCGTGGATTCCGAGCCGATAGCCAAGGCGCCCCTTCCGGGAAAGGTGCATTCGGGCTTCCTGGCCGCCCTGGGGACGATTTTTAACGCTGTGGTCGCGGAAGTTCGCCGACTGCGTGCGGACACGCCGAACGCACCGATTCTCGTGACCGGTCACAGCAAGGGCGGCCCCCTGGCCAGCATCGGCGCGGCCCTCCTGCAGCTGCAGGAAGGCATTCCCGTCAATGCGGTCGTGACCTTCGCCTCGCCCCATCCGGGCGACCAGGATTTCGTCGACGGCTATCCCGCCGCCATCCCCGTGACCCGCTACGAGAACTATCTCGACATCGTTCCGCTACTGCCGCCGACAGCCGGCTTCTATCGGGTTTTCAAGGACGTGATTCCGGAGTCGCTCGCCCAAGAGTTCTGCAGCTGGTTTCCCGGTATCTGCAAGGCCCTGGAAAACGCGTCCAACTGGAACTATGCCGCGCTCGGCGACCTGCGCTACGTGACTTCTCACGGCGCCGTCGTCGGTGCAACCGACCCCAGCGCCAACGACGCTACGCGCATCATCGAAATCGTCGCCACCCTGTTCGGCTTCGGCGCCAGCAGGGACGCACTCGAAGCCGCCAGTCACGAGGCAAACCTGGCCATGAGCGAGAGCGGACTGGCCGCAATCGGTGCCGCCCACTGCATCGCCTGCAGGTGTACGGATCCGAAGAAGCCGTGCGCCGGCGGCTATATGACGGGCGCCGGGGGCGATTCGATCTGCCCGGGAAACTGACGGGCCTCGTCCGATTCGCCGAGCCCGGGGTGCGCGCCCTGTGATTCCCGGCAATGCGAATTCGGCGATCGCCGACAAACCCCGGGATGGTCCGGTAGTCGCCCGAGTTCGAGCTCTATGGTTTGCCTTCCTACCGTCTAAACGCGTGCTTGCGGAGCCGTGTGTTGTGCGCCTTGTTCAAGACGCCTTCGAGGCACTGACCGCACGTGATCGGCCTCCGCGTACCGTCCTCGTACCCCCGTGCCCTATCGACGCCATAGCCCGCCGAAGAGCTGATTGAAAAGCGGTTCTCGAAATACGTGCCACCCTGGCTGTGGTGAACCTCTTGCCGCAAGGGTTATCTTTGCTACCATCGATAGAGCCTGATCTGGAGAGAGGGCAATTGACTGATCTCCAATTGTGGATTCGCCGCTGCATTTCCAAAAGGCACCTCCTGAAATCCACTGCAGACTCCAGAAGGCCCTTGGTGCTCCTGTGACCTGCCGCATTTCTGAACTCAAGGTAACCCATGCGATCAGCGAGCTCGAAGAATCAAATGATTAGACTGAAGGTGGGCTCGAGCGTGAACTCTTGGTTGTTTGCGGGTATTTTCCTGGTTTCGTCGTCATCCGCGAATGCGGGCGGGATCACGGACCTTCTCATCCGGAGCGGTTTTGAGGCCGGTGAGCTACCACCGCCAGTCATAGTCCAAGAGGACGTTGCGCCGAGAGAGCTAGGCGGGAACGATGCCGGGACAATTCCCGCGTGGGATGGCGGGTTGTTCGATCCGCCACCCGGGCACGATCCTAGCGTCCATCAAGTGAATCCGTTTCCGAACGACACGATCGAATTCACGATTACCTCGTCAAATTTTCGTGCATTTGAATCGATGCTCACGCCGGGGCAGATTCAGATGTTCGAGCGAAATTTTGGATTTGAGATGCCGGTCTATGAAACAAGACGGACGGCCACGTTTCCACAGCGGGTACTCGATGCGTCTGTCGACAACACCGAGACGGCAATCCTCAGAAATGGCGGGCTGACACTAGATGGTGCCTCCGGTGGAATCCCGTTTCCAGTTCCGCGGTCCGCCATTGAACTCATCTGGAATCACAAGTTGCTGTATCGAGGTGATTCAACGTTTTTCATCAACCGACAAGTATTTGTGTCGGAGGCGGGCAATCCGATTCCTGATGGCAGATGGTTTGAGTACATGGTGAGCACTTACCACGGGGCCAACGGATCGACGGAGGCAGACCCCAATATTTTGCGATATTGGCAGCAGCGAGTTTGCAGTCCCACCAGGCTCGCGGGTATTGCACTGTTGAATCACGAGTTCCTCGATGCCTCAGAGCTTAATCACGAAAGCTGGATATACAATCCAGGGCAACGGCGAGTGAGGCGCGCTCCGGATGCAGTTTACGACGCCAGTGTCACGTTCAATCGCGGACTTACGATCGACATGAGATTTATGTTCAACGGCCCTGTCGATCGTTACGATTGGGAGTACCTGGGCAAGGTCGAAGCCTACATCCCTTATAACGCATACGAGCTACACGCTGCTGGATTGTCTGATCAAGACCTCTTTGATAGCGGTCGGCTCAACAGCGATCGCTCCAGGTACGAACTCCACCGAGTATGGGTTATCGCTGCTCGAGTGCGAGATGGCGAGTCCCATCGATATCCGCTCCGTGTCTTCTACATTGATGAAGACAGTTACAGCATCGTTCTGACGGAGCACTACGATAGCGACAATGAGATGGCGGTTTTTTCGGAGGCTCACGGCATCAGCTACTACGACGTTCCTGCCTATCTTCCGACCCTCATCACACACTATTTCGACGATGGGTCCTACGTCGCCCGCGGGGTGGACAACACCGAACCCGCCATTGTCTTCGAGTCGGGCGCGACTGCAGACGATATGACGCCGATCGCGCTCCGCCAACTAGGGCTCAATTCACAAGACTGCAGTTCCCCGCCGATCCGCTAGTTCGCTTCCTGTTCCGAGCGCGAACGAGATATCCCACGTTCGTAGCGCAAGGTTCCAGTGGGCCTATGCTGAGGTATGCGGACAGTCGAGCAAGGCCTCGGAAACCTCGATCTGCTCGGTCAGACGCGTGGACTGACTGAGGTCGCAGAACAGCACCGTGACGTGTCGCCGGTCGCCGTCTGCCATGCTCTCTCGCCCCCCGCTGAGCGCTTCGCGTTCTACCCCCCTTGATCATGACATGCATGACTGCCGTCCGCAGGTGGCGATCGCTGGGGCAAGTGCCTGAAACGGCCACGAACCCCGCCTTTTCTGTTCGGTTTCCCCGGCTCCGGCGTTCAAGGAAGAGAAGCCGTCGGCGAGTTCCGGCGTGCCGACTATGCTGAGATGACACACGGGAGGGAATGACCATGGGACGCTATTGGCTGACGGTGCTGGCGCTGATCGTCGGCGTCGCAAACGCGCACGACTGGAAGAGCCTCGGACCGTACATCGGCTCGGTCAACGACATCACCTTCGATCCGACGGCGCCCGCAACGGTGTACGCAGGTACGGCCGGAGCCGGCGTCTGGCGCAGCGACGATGGTGGCGATACGTGGCGCTTCGCCGGAAACGGCCTCGGCGGTGCCACGGTGACGTGGGTGACGATCGATCCGGCGGACGCCTCGCGGCTCTACGCGGGCGCAACCGTGAACCGACGCCCGGGGCTGTGGCGCTCGGACCGTAAGCTTCCCCGAACGGTAGACCACTCTTAGGTGGAGAATCTTGGCAGAATACGTCCAGGAGGATCCATGAGGAAATCGAAGTACACAGACAGCCAGATCGTGTCGATCTTGAAGGAAGCGGAGGCCGGATTGCCGGTGAAGGAAGTCTGCCGGAAGTACGGGATCAGCTCGGCAAGCTACTACAACTGGAAATCGAAGTTCGGCGGGATGAGCGCCTCGGAGCTGAAGCGGACGCGGGAGCTCGAGGCGGAGAACGCCAAGCTCAAGCGTATGTACGCAGACTTAGCGCTTGAGAATACTGCACTAAAGGACCTGATCGAAAAAAAGCTCTGAGGCCGCCGGAGAGGCGAGCGGCGGTGAGGTATCTGAACGAGGTACATCAGCTGTCGATCCGCAAATCCTGTGCGGCCATCGGCCTGAGTCGCTCTGCCTGGTATCGACCATTAGTCGACTGGCTGGGCCGAGATCTGGAAGTCGCCGAAGCGCTTGGCAAGCTTGCAGAGGAGAAGCCTGGGCTGGGCTTCTGGAAGCTCTATCGGCGCCTTCGGCGGACAGGACACAGCTGGAATCACAAGCGAGTCCACCGCGTGTACTGCCGATTGAGGCTCAATCTGCGGAGACGCACGAAGAAGCGGTTGCCCCCAAGGGAGCCAATGCCGCTGGTCGTGCCAGGCCGGCCAAACCAGGTCTGGTCGGCCGATTTCATGAGCGACGCGCTCTACAGCGGCCTACGCTTTCGGACGTTCAACGTGCTCGACGACTTCAACCGCGAGGCGCTGAGGATCGAGATTGATACGTCCTTGCCGAGCCTGAGGTTGGTGCGAGTGTTCGAACAATTGAAGGAAGAGCGTGGACTCCCCGATGTGCTGCGCACTGATAACGGTCCTGAATTCCTCGGGGAGGCCTTCGTCGAGTGGTGCAAGGTAAACGGCGTGTTGATTGACTACATCGAGCCGGGCAAGCCCAATCAGAACGCCTTCATCGAGCGTTTCAACCGCACCTATCGCGAGGAGGTGCTCGACACCTGGCTATTCCGCAACCTCGACGAGGTTCGGGAGATCACTTGGGCCTGGATGCTCGAATACAACGAAGAAAGAGACCACGACGGCCTCAACGGCATGACCCCGGCTGAGGCTCTTCAGCAAGCCAGACTCTCTACTTTCGAGTTGTCCACTTGACGGGGAAGCTTACGGGACGACCAAGGCGAGAGCTGGAACAAGCTCTCACCGGGCAGCATCGGCAGCTTCCTGAATCAGCCCATCGCGTTCGCACCCTCCGATCCCTCGCAGATCTACGTACCCGCAACCAACCTGCACCACAAGAGCACCGATGGCGGTCAGACCTGGAGCAACTTCCGGGTCGACGGCCAGGACGCCTATACCTTCGCTGTCCATCCGGGCAACCCGCAGCACCTGCTCGCCGGTGGCCGGGGTCAGGTACAGCACTTCAGCCGCAGCATCGACGGCGGCGCGTCATGGACTCCAGCCGGCGGTGGCCTCCCGGAGGCGAGCCTCTCGTGGCTCACCGTGGATCCGGGCGATCCCGAGACCCTCTACGTCGTCTCGGGATTCAACGAACTCTTTCGCAGCGCGGACCTCGGCAACAGCTGGACCCCGCTGCCGCTCGAGGTGAAATCCACCGCCGACGTCCTGGACTTCCAGGTCGTCGCCGGTGACCCGGCGACGCTGTGGGTAGCCACCGAGGCGGGCCTCTATCGCAGCGGCAATGCCGGCAGCAGCTGGGAGCGCATTCGCACGCGCCACGGGCGGTACGTCTCGAAGACCGTTGCCGTCCATCCGCAGAACCCGAGCGTGCTGCTCACCGCATCGTCCAACGTCGGCTTTCTGAGAAGCGACGACGGTGGCGACAGCTGGTCCCCGGTTGGGACGGGCTTCACGGGCGCCACGATCGAGGCCATCTACGCAGGCGCTGGCACGCTCTTCGCCCAGACCAGTGTCGGCCTGTTCCGGGGCGACGACAGGGGCTCCTGGACCGAGATCAACGAGCCCTTCGACGACGGCGAGGCCGAGCCCGACGGCATCGCCTTCGACCGCAAGGACGGAGACACGGTTTTCGGGTTCGACACGAGCAAGCTGTTCCGTTCGACCGATGGCGGCCGTCGCTGGAGCGAGATCGACGTTCCGGAGCCGTCTATGGCCCAGATGATGAGGGGCAACATGGACTCGCCCCAGTTCAAGAGTTTCGTCCAGGACCCGAAGGACCCGAAGGTGCTCTACGGCGGTTCCTGGTCGAACGACTCCCCGGGCTCGGCCGTCTTCCGCACGAAGAACGGAGGCAGGAAATGGGAGATGGCGGGCAACGGCCTGCCCAACGAGGATGTCTCACTCCTGCGCAGCGAGAAGAGCGGCACCCTCTTTGCCGTGATCGACGACATCGTGTACCGCACCTCCAACGCCGGGAAGACCTGGAGCGAGAGCAATACGGGCCTGCCCGGTGAGGATCTCGAAGACCTCATCGTCGACCCCGCCGCCACCGGCCACGTCTTCGTTGCATCGGAAACGGGTCTGTTCCGCAGCACCGACGAGGGATCGAGCTGGTCGCGCATCGAAAACGGGCTGGCGGGCGACCACGTGCGCGCGATCGCCGCCGGTGAGGGCAGACTCTACGTCGGCACCTACGACGGGGTCTTCGTGAGTCAGGACGGAGGCGATAGCTTCGAGATGATTACCGGCGAGTTGCCGAACGACAACGTCCGCGCCCTCGCCGTCCACGGCGGCAGCGTCTTCGTGGGTCTCTACGGCGGTTCGGTCTGGGAGGCAGCGATCGAGTAGCTCGGCGGCCCGTGCTATGCCGACCGTGAGGCGCGCCAGACCGGACGCCGGGCACGGGAATGCGGCGCGCGGCCGGCTCGCACCCGGCCCGGGTTAGCTGGCGACCGCCAGGAGCGGAACGACACCCAGAAGCTGGTGGAGGCGGAAGAGCTGCAAGATGCCGTACGGCTGGCTGCCGCAGCCGGTCACGCTGAGCTGAACCCGGCGCTTGCGCGCGGCGCTCGCCACCTCGACCAGAAGCGCGGCGCCGGCCGAGTCGAGGCTCGCCGTGCCGGAGAGGTCAATAGTCAGGTCGCAGCCGCTCCGGACGAGCGCGAGCAGCGATCGCTTGAGCGTGGGCACGGCGTTGATGTTGATGTGCCCTTCGGGCTTGACGGTCCGGCGCTGGGACATCTCTGTCACTTCCTTGTTGCCTATGCTGTTGGACGCAGCAGCGCTGCCGATCCTTCGCAGACTGGCAAGAAAAAGGGGCTGCACGATGGCAGCCCCGGGGAAGAAATCGGATGAATTCCGCTCAGAAGCGGCTGTTGTCCTGCGGCGGATCGTTCAAGGGCACGAAGCCGGCGACATCCTTTGTCCAGCTGCCGCCGACGGCGCCCGGAAAGGTCACGGCGGAGCTGAATGCCGCCGTCCGCAGCGAGTCGAAACGGTAGGTCACGGCACCGGCGTCGACGAAGGTGGGCTCGGTCCGATCGCAGTCCGGGCAGAAGCCCGAGAAGCTCAGCATCGTCATGGCGTTCTCGGCCGCATTGTCGGACTGGCAAAGGGCCCAGCGCGGCTGCCGTTCCGCGTCGTAGTAGTAGAGCACGCCGACGCGGACGTCACCGCCGACAGCCAGCGTCAGGCCCCAGCCGGAATCAAGGGGGTCGTACCAGGTGCCGGTGTAATTCCGCAGCGTCCGATCGATCGACAGTGGCAGAACCTCCATCGCCTCGGTCCCGCAGCGGTCGCCGAGTTCCCAGCGCCAGGTCGCGCTGCTCGTGCTGGTGAACTCAAGCGCCATGGTGCCGACCGTCGTTCCCGTGACGCCGCCTTCCGGATCGGCCTCGTGGCGAACGAGCTCGGCCGTCCAGGCTTCGGCAAAGGGGGCAACGGCCTGGTACCAGGTCGGTGAGCCGTCGTCCTCGTAGGTGTACCAGGTCACGAACATGAATTCGCCCAGCAGCTCGACGTCAAGGCCGTGGCCGGAGCGCGCCGGGTTGTACCAGAGTCCCGTGGCTGGCCGCAGTGTGGTCGATGTCGGATCGGTCGGGTTTGCGCCGATCGTGAGCTCGACGACGTCGGCGAGGCCGTCCCCGTCCCGGTCGATGCCCAGGCGCTCGCCAAGGCCAACCGGTACGGCCGTCAGGGTCACCGGGCCGCCGTCGGCCAGTGCGGTGATGCCGGGTCGTTCGCCACCATCGCCGGCGTCGAAGACCCCGTCACCGCTGCGGTAGACCCAGCTGTGGGTCGCCGACCTGGCGATCATGTCCACGCGTCCGAGGTCCGCCTCGCGCAGCACCGTTTGCAGCTCGTTTCCGACCGAACCGGACGTCAGCGTCCATTGCCGGCCCACGGCCGCATGGGTGTCCTGACTCAGGGGCACCGGCGCGGAGAGTGGCGGATTCGCATCGCCAAAGTCCGAGCCCGAGAACGCCAGCATGAGGGCGACGAGATCCGCGACCTCCTGTCGCGAACCGATCTCGAAGGCCGACTGGGTGACGAAGCGCGCGAGCGAGTCCGTGGTGCCGTCATGCAGGAAGCCGAAACCGGCGCGATTGTCGGTCTGGGTCGTGTCGAAACCGACCTTCTCGTAGAGGTTCCGCAGCTGTGCGACCTTGATCGCCCGATTCGTCGAACCGTCGACCGTCACGACGCCCAGGTGATTCTCCCCGTTGGGACCGTCCGGCATGATCGAGCCCCCGGCCGCCTGACCGTTGATCAGGATCGGGCCGTTGACCGCCATGCCCGTTGGCAGCGTGTGACAGCTCGCGCACTCGAAGGGATCGTCGAGCTGACCATTGGTGTACAGCTCCAGGCCCCGGCGTGCATTGCCGTTCCCGAGCGGTTCCCCCGGGCGACCGAAGGCGCCCGTCGTGAAGTGTCCCTCCAGCGGCAGATCTGTCGGCAGCGAGTTGTCGAGCTGGCGGAACGGATTCGGTGGGAACGTCAGCGTCGAGAGGTAGGCCTTGAACCGCTGCATCTCGCTCGCGGTCAGCTGCGCGTCTGCGCCCAGCAGCCCCGGGAACGCCGCATTGAATTCCTCGATGCCGTCCCGGTCACCACGCCAGTGAAGCGGCTCGTTGCCGATGATGTCCTGCATGGTCTGGGTCACCATGGGGCCCTTCATCGGGTGGAAGTCGTCGCAGGGTCTGTCCGCGTCCTGGGTCACGCAATTCTGATTGAACGCCTTCATCTCGCCGGACGGATCGCCATGGTCCCAGGCGAGCCGGTCCATGCGGCTGTCGACGTGGCACGAAGCACAGGAGACGTGGCCGAGGCCCGAGGTCGCCTGGGTGTCGTAAAGGAACTTCCGACCCTAGACGATCGCCGAGGGCAGTGGATTGAACACCGCCTCGCGACCCAGTTCGCTCCAGCTGTCGGTGTCGATCGTCGACAGGGTTGCTTCGAAGTGGTTCCAGACGTAGAGCCGTTCGCGCGCCGGATCGATTGCGAGCCCGGCGGGGCCTTCGCCGACGGTCAGCGGTTGCCCGACGCGACCGCCCTGGGCATCGATTGCGATGACGTTGTTCGACCCAAGGCCCACGACGTAACCGCGGGAGCCGTCGGCGTTCCAGACGATCGCCCGCGGGTCACCGATGCTCTGGCGCCGTTGCTCCAGCGGCACCGTCGATCCGGTGTAGTCGAGGTGCGGGTTCAGGTCCGAGACTGTTCCTTCCCCCCCGCTCGCCGCGACCCGAGCGAGATTGACCCGCAGAAAGCGCCCGTTCAGCACCGGTTCAAAGCGAACCTCGTTGATGGCGTCGGTACCGACCATCGTGACCTCGCTGGTTCCCGGATTGAAGCCGATGGCCATGCCGATGTTCATGAGGCTGCGGGTGTAATCGACGCTGAGCGTATCGGCGTCGATGATGGCGATATCGCGATCCGGCAGATCCCAGCCCCGGAGCCGGCCGGACTGGAACGCGAGGCCACCGCTCACGAAATTGCTCCAGTCGCCGCTGTTGTCGTCCATCCATCGACCCTGCGCGTCCTTGCGCACGATGAGTCCTGTGCGCGGCGCGGCCGGGAGGTCCGCATTCATCGGCGGGAAGAAGACGGCGCTGTCGTTGGGCGGCGGATTCTGGCCGCCGTGGGGCGTATTCGCCCGGCGCGTCACGTTCGGTGGGTAGTTCAGGACGTCGAAGTCCTCGATGCCGCCCCCGAGGACGGTGGTGGCATTGCCGGACTCGAAGATCGCCACGTAAACGCGGCTTCCGTCCGGGCTCGCCACCAGCGCGCGCGGGTCCTCGGCGTTGATGGCGATGGCTTCCGGCGCCAGGGCCAGATTCATCGGATCGAAGACCTGGATCGTGTTCGCCTGCGAGCAGGAAACAAAGGCGCGCTGCGGTGACCCGGCGAAGACGATGTCTGCGGGCTCGTCCAGCGTAGCTAGCGTCGCGATGATCGTCCGCTGATCGATGTCGACGATCGATACGGAGTCGGAGATGTGGTTGGCAACCCACAGTTCGCTGTCGGTCCGGAAGCGCACCGAGACGGGATCGATGCCGACCTTCACGTGACCGATCGGCACGGGACTGCCCTCGGAGACGTCGAACAGCTGCACCCGCGCGTCCGCCGAGTTGGCAACGGCAAGGGTGCGTCGGTCCGGACTCAGGTCGAGCGCCCGGGTCGGGTGGTTTTCCCAGTTGACGTGCGGGACCTGGGCCGCGGCTGCGCTGCCCAGGAACAGGAGAACAAACAAGACGATTCGCATCAGGGTCCGCCCCTCGGGTTGTGGGTCCATCGCTCGTGAGACGAACGACGGCCGAAAATCCTTCGCGAAACCGCCGCTACCGTTTCGTCGGCCCCGCAGCGCTGTCGTCGAGCGATTGGTACTCCTTGAGCCACTGCCGGAAGGCCGCATGGGGCATCGGCTTCGCGACGTAGAATCCCTGGGCGAAGTCGCAGCCCATATTCCGCAGCGTATCGAAGGCATCGTAGGACTCGACCCCCTCGGCGGTGACCTGCATGTCGAAGGAATGCGCCAGCTCGATGACGTGGGCCGCGATCTTCCAGTCGGCCATGTCCTGGGTGATGTGCTGCACGAAGGTCCGGTCGAGCTTCAGTTCGTGCGCCGGGATATTGCGGAAGTGGGCCAGCGAGGAATAGCCGGTACCGAAGTCGTCCAGCGAAATCCGGACGCCGAGTTCCGCCAGGGCCTCGAACGTCTTGAAACTCTCGGCGGGCTCCGCCAGGGCCGAGCTCTCCGTCACCTCGAGGATCAGGGAGCCGGACGGGACCTGCCAGACGCCCAGGCAGCACTCGATGTTGTCGGCGAGATTGGGATCGGCCAGCACCGCCGGGCTCAGGTTGACGGCAACGCTCAGCTGGCCGAAGCGATTGGTCCACTCGCTGGCGAACTGGAGCGCCGAGTTGATCGTCCACTGGGTCATGTTGTTGATCAGCCGCGCCCGTTCTCCAGCGGGGATGAAGATCTCGGGCGAGACGAAACCGCGCATGCCGTTATGCCAGCGCATGAGCGCTTCGGCACCGACCGGCTCCTCCTTCTTCATGTCCATCTTCGGCTGGAAGTAGACCTGGAGATGGCCGGAGGCGAAGGCGGACTCCAGCTCGAACTCCATGAGCAGGGCGTCGTCGTCATCCTCGTCCTCGAGCGTCTGACAGACGGCAAATGGGGCTTCCTGCAGGCGTGCGTCGCGCATGGCGCGCTCGGCCTTCGCGAAGAGGCGATCGAAGTTCGTGCTGTGCTCGGGGCTCAGCGCGATCCCGGTCGATGCCGACAGGACAACCTTGTGGCCGGCCAGGTGAATCGGTTCCTCGAGGAGGCGCGAGAGCTTCGAGGCGGCCAGAACCGCATGACCTTCGTTCATGATGCCCGGCAGGATCATGGCGAACTGGTTGCCGCCGATCCGGGCGACCAGGTCCCGCTTGCGAGCGACGCTCTTGATGAGAGTCGCGGCGTGGCGCAGCGCGTCGTCGCCGACCCGGAACCCGAACCAGTCGTTGATCCGGTGGAACCGGTTGAGGTCGATCACCAGCAGACCCAGGCGGTGCCCCATGGTGATCGCTCGCTCGCAGTGCATCTTCAAGCGGCTGATGAAAGCGACCCGATCCTGCAGACCGGTGAGCTTGTCCTCGATCACAGGTAGAAGTCCTCGGGGTCGATGCCGTAGGCGCTGGGCGGCAGCCCCCGGCGAATGCTGATCGACCGATCACCGGCCTTGGCGCGCTCCATGAGGTCGACCTCGAAGAACTCTGCCAGCGGCTGCTTCTCGGCGTCGAGTAACACCATGATCCTCGGCTGCAGCCGACGAATGCCATTGAGCGAGATGACGACGCCGACCTCGCCCGTGCTGAGCTCCACGAGCGTGCCCGTCGGGAAGATGCCTACCGCCTGGATGAACTGCTCGACCAGTTCGTTCTGGTAGTCGACGCCACGCCATTCATAAAGCAGATTGACGGCGCTGTGGGGCGACAGAGCCTCCGCGTAGCGCCGCTCGCTCGTCAGCGCGTCGTAGGTGTCCACGATGCCGGCGATCCGCCCGAACAGGGGAATCTCCCGCTCGCGTAGACCGCTGGGGTAACCGCCCCCGTCCCACCGTTCGTGATGGGTGGCGACCATCTCGATGACCTGGTCGTCAGCCGCCGAGGTCTCGCTGAGGATATCGACGCTGTGCTGGACGTGGGTGCGCATGATCATGATCGCGTCTTCCGATAGCCGATCCTCATCGTTGAGCAGCTCCTGGGGAATCCGCGTCTTCCCGACGTCGAGCAGCAGGCCACCCAGGGCGAGCTTCTGCATGGCTGGACGCTCCATTCCGAGGTGTCGACCCAGGGTCGCGGCCCAGACGGAGGTGCCGAGGGAATGGCGGTAGGAGTAGACGTCCTTGCGCTTGAGGTCTGTCAGACAGGCGAAGGCATCGGGGCACCGCAGGATCGAATCGATCATGGCATTGACGCCCTCGGCAAGGCGCTCCAGGTCGAGCTTCTTGCCGTGCCTGAGGTCGGTTAGCACCTCGCTGATCTGCTCGTTGAGGTGCTCGTAGGTCTTCGAGGCGGCCGAGAACTCCTCGCGGATGTCGGTACGTTCGTCGTAGGTGGTGTGCCGTAGCTGATCGATCTCCGCGACCGAGACCGGGTCAGGCCGGACACCGTCGTCATGCACGATGTGGCCACGGTCCGGCGCCTCGCCCCGGGTGATATCGACGAACACGAATTCGCAGAATCTGCGGACCTGCTCCACCTGCTCGGGCGCACGGACCATGAAGCCCTGAATCGGAAACGGCGTCTCCAGCCACGGTCGATCCAGGCGGCACACAAACATTCCCAGGCGCAGCGCGCGGGCGCGAATCTTGACCTCGGTCAGCGACATGTTTTCTGGTGGCAGTCCGGCCCGGAGCGGCACGACCGCGAAATGCTGCGTCCTTGCATGATCCCCTGCGCCGGATAGTACCGCGCCTTGCCGGCCTGCGGGAGGGCCTACGCGGACAATTCGTTTCGTTCACGGCACGAGCGAAGGATCGAGCCTGTTCGCCCGTCTAAGATCCAGAAACCCATGCGAAGCGGCCCCTTGACCCAACACGACGACAAAGCCCTGGTGCAACGCCTGCTTGACGGCAGCGAGCCCGCCTTCAGGCAGTTCTTCGACGGCCAGTTTCCACGCCTCTATCGGTTCGTGCTCGCGCGGGCCGGTGGTGACGAGGACCTCGCTGAAGAACTCGCCCAGAGCACGATCTGCACGGCCATGGAGCGGCTTCACAGCTACCGCGGTGAAGCCGCGCTCACGACGTGGCTGTTCACGATCTGCCGCAACAGGATGGTGGACCTCCAGCGCCGGTCGATGCGCCGGTTCGCGGACGTCTCGGAGCTCGAGGCTGCCCTGGAGTCCCTGGACTCCGGCAAGGAGACACCGGTCGAGCGCGCCCGCGAGCGCGATCTGGCCGCTCTGGTCAACATCGTGCTCGACGCGATCCCGCCCCGCTACAGCGAGGTGCTCCTCCTCAAATACCGCCAGGAGCTGAGCATGCAGGAGATCGGCGAGCAACTCGGTTCCTCGGCCAAGGCGGTCGAGTCACTCCTCACGCGTGCCCGCAATGCATTCAAGGAAGCCTACCGCGGCGTTGCGACGCTCCCCTCATCGGAGATCCAGTCCCATGAATCCTGACGATCGCGCAAAGGAAGAGGCCATGTTCGAGCGGTTGCTGAATCTCGAGGCCGAGCGAACTCCGGTCCCGGATCTCCGCCGCATGCGTAGCTTCAAGGCGACCCAGGCCCACTGGCAGGCGCAAGTTGTGGCCCGCCGGCGCCGGCGCCGATTCTCGCTGGCCGCCGTGGTCGCGACCCTCGGGATCGGCCTCGGCCTGATCAGCCAATGGCTGCCCCTGCAGCCGTCCACGCTCGGCCAGGTGGCGAGCGTCAGCGGCGAACTCTGGCTGGATCGCGATACGGATCACCCGGTCCGTCTGAGCGCCGGCTCGCGAGGCGTCGAG
The DNA here is from genome assembly GCA_039188505.1 of Pseudomonadota bacterium. Taxonomy (GTDB): domain Bacteria; phylum Pseudomonadota; class Gammaproteobacteria; order Xanthomonadales; family SZUA-38; genus JBCCZC01. The sequence continues at coordinate 18,188 of JBCCZC010000059.1, forward strand.
GTACGGTCGGAAACGGTTTTGCGAACGAGCGATGAGTCCCTTGCAGCGCTCGCCTGGGGGACCGGGCACAGCATCCGCCTGGCGCCCCGCACGGAGCTGGAACTCCTCGACCCGCAGACCCTGCGCGTCGACGCCGGCGCCATCTACGTGGACTCGGGCGTGATCCGCCGCGCGGCCGCCATCACGGTGGTGACGGACCACGGGAGCTTCGAGGAAATCGGAACCCGATTCATCGTCCGCGTCGAGCCTGCGCATGCGCGCCTGCAGGTCCGCGAGGGCATGGTTGTCTACAGTGGCGATAAGGACCGCCCCGTTCCCGCGGGCGAACAACTCACGGTGGACGACACCGGCGCCGTCGAGCGCGCCGCGATCGGGGCTGACGATGACCTGTGGAACTGGACGTTTGCCGCGCTCGGCCCGCAGGATCTCGAGGGCCGGACGCTGGATGAGTTCCTGACCTGGATGGCAACGGAGAACGGGTGGGAGCTGAGCTACGAATCGACTGAGCTGGCGCGGCGGGCCCGGCGCCCCACCCCCACCACCAACAGCCAGGGGCGGCCAGCGGAACACGCACGGGAGGCCGTACTAAGACCCAAACGGCTCCCGCCTCACGACGAAGGGGGAAGACGCAGAGGGGAAACTGC
>JBCCZC010000060.1:0-18339 GCA_039188505.1 Pseudomonadota bacterium
ATCTACGCGACATCGACCTATGTCCAGCGCAGCCCGGGCGACCACCAGGGCTATGAGTACTCGCGCACGCAGAACCCGACCCGCATGGCCTACGAGCGCTGCGTGGCCGATCTCGAAGGCGGCGTGGCGGGCTTTGCGTTTGCCTCGGGCATGGCGGCAACGTCGACCGTGCTGGAGCTGCTCGACAGCGGCGATCACGTCGTCGCGCTCGACGACCTCTACGGCGGCACCTTCCGGCTGTTCGAACGGGTCCGCAAGCGTTCCGCGGGCCTGGACTTCGATTTCGTCGATCTGCGCGATGCGGAAGCCTTGCGCGGTCACCTTCGTCCGGAAACCAAGATGGTCTGGCTCGAGACGCCCAGCAATCCGATGCTGAAGCTGGTCGACATCGCCGCCATCGCGGAGATCTGTCGCGATCACGGCATCCTCCTCGTGGCGGACAACACCTTCGCCACACCGATGCTCCAGCGCCCGATCGAACTCGGTGCGGACCTGATCGTCCATTCGGCGACGAAATACCTCAACGGTCACTCCGACATGATCGGCGGGATGGTCGTTGCCGCGAGCGAGGAGCTGGCGGAGGAGCTCGCCTTCCTGCAGAACTCGATCGGCGCGGTCGCGGGTCCCTTCGACAGTTTCCTGGCCCTGCGCGGCGTGAAGACGCTGGCGCTGCGCATGGGCGCCACCTGCGATAACGCGCTGGCCATTGCGCGCTGGCTCGAGACGCATCCGAAGGTCGAAAAGGTCATCTACCCCGGGCTCGAGTCGCACCCGCAGTACGCCCTTGCGCAGCAGCAGATGCACGGCCCGGGCGGGATCGTCTCGCTGGTCGTCGCGGGGGGCTTCGACGGGGCCCGGACCATGCTCGAGCGCACCCGGCTGTTCGCGCTCGCCGAGTCGCTCGGTGGCGTCGAGAGCCTGGTCAACCATCCGGCGATCATGACCCACGCCTCGGTGCCGCCGGAGAAGCGGGCCGAGCTTGGCATGAGCGACGCGCTCGTGCGCCTGTCCGTCGGCATCGAGCACGTCGACGATCTCATCGACGATCTGGATCGGGCGCTGGCGTAGGCCGCGGGCCGGCCGCTACGCCGCCTGACCGCGGAGGAGCGGTCGATCGCCATCGGCGGCGTGCAGGGCGAAGGCCGTGCCGTCCTCCCCGCGTTGTCGCGTGAGGACGGTCGTGGAGGGCAGCAGGGTCGGCCGCAGGTACTCCACGTCGAAGCGGCGGCGGACCGGCAGCCCTTCGGCGTCCAGCAACGCCGCGACCCTCGACGCCGCGAACATGCCGTGGGCGATCGGCCGATCGAAGCCCGCGATGCCTGCAAAGCCCCGGGACCAGTGGATCGGGTTCCAGTCTTCCGACACGCGCGCATAGCGCGTCCCGTCGCCGGCGCCGAACTCGAGCTGGATGCCGGCGGGCGCCGGGCCTGCCGGCGACCCCGGTCGACGTTTCGGGCGATCCGGGTCCGGGCAGCGCACCAGGGCAGTCGCCTGATTCAGCGCCACGCGCGCTCCGTCCTGAAGGTACTCGGCTGCGAGCGTCACGACGTGACCTGACGGGCGCACGCCACCGTGGGTCACCTCCAGGCGGATGTCGAGGGGCTCGTCCCAGTCCAGGGGCTGGTCAACTTCCGTGCGATTGTCGAGATGGATCATTCCGGTCACCGGGAACGGGAAGTTCGGGCCGGTCAGCGCCGTCATCAGGGGACGTTGCGCGATGACGAAGAACCAGGGCGGCAGCACGGCGGCGGGGCTGCGATGGCCGATCACCTCGCACCACTTCCCATACGAGCGTTGCCGCGATGCCATCCCCGCGATCGTCAGCGTGAATCGGTCGAAGCGGGTCGAACGGTCGAACGATCGCCGCGCGGTCCGCAGGGCATCGAAGTAGAGGCGCGGCAGTGATTTTATTGCTTGAGCCACCATTGCTCGAAGCGATCGACGACCTCGTCGACGGTGATGAGCGCCATGACGCCCTCGGGTTCGATCTTGCTGCCCCAGGGCAGTGACCTCGCCTCCACGCCGCGAAACGCCTGCGCCGCATCGGGGTAGCGATTGATCGACAGGTCCCGCGAATCATACGGACCACTGCGCTCGGGATCGGTTGCGGCGTAGAGCCCCAGCACGGGCGTGCCCATGGCATTGGCCATGTGGGCGGGGCCCGTGTCCGGGGCGAGCACGAGGCTCGACCGACCCAGGAGTGCCGCGAGGCGCTTCAACGTGTCCTTGCCCGTCAGGTCGAGCAAGGGCTCGCTGGCGTGGTCGAGGATGGTATCGGCAAAGGCGCGCTCCTGGGGGCTCGGGCCGGCACAGAGGATCACCTGCCAGCCGGTGCGCGCGACATGATCCGCGAAGGCTGCGTAGCGGTCCGGCAGCCAGTTTCGCGCGGTGTGCGAGGAGCAGGGCGCAATGGTCAGGGTCGGGCGCGACGCGTCGACGTGCTCGTCGGCGAACGCCAGGTCCTCGGGGCCCAGCGGCAGCGACCAGCGCGGCGGCGCCGCCTCGCCGTCCAGGGGGACGAGGAAGCTCGCCAGCAGGTCGCGAACGTGCTGGTCGGGCACATGCGTAATCCGGTCCGTGAGGCGCAGGCCGTGCAGTTCGCGGGAACGTTCCCGGTCGTAGCCGATCCTTCGCTCCGCGGCGACGAGCCAGGCGGCGACGTTCGCCCGCAACGACACCTGCATGTGGAGAAGCACATCGAAGCGTCGACCTGCGAGCTGATGCCGGAGCTCCCGGTAGGCGCCCGCGCCCTCGCGCTTGTCGAAGATGATGAACTCGACGCCCTCGAGGTCCGCCATGAGCTTTTGCTCGAGGCGACCGATGATCCAGGTGACGCGGACATCGGGATGACGGTCCCGCAGGGCGTGCACGACCGGAAGCACGTGGGTGACGTCACCGATCGCGGACAGGCGCAGGATGCAGACCGATTTCATGGGCGGCTATTGTGCATCGTTGCCGTCGATTTCCCTACAATGGTGTCTCTCCGGGTGCGGCCGATCCGTCGTCCCCGGTGTGCCAAGCGAAGCCCGGAGCCCCAGCCCATGTCCAGCCTATCGGCCACCGAAGCGAGCGACGCCAGTGGCGAGCGCGGCCGCCGGATCGCCCTGGCGACCGGGGCTGTCCTGCTCGTCGACGACAAATTGCCGATCGCGCCGCTGGAGACGCTGTTCTCAGCCGAGCGCTGGTCGCTGACGGCGACGCCGCGCGGTCGGGGCGATAGCTGTTTCGTCGAGGACGACCAGGTGCGCTGGGTCTGGCGCCCGTTCCGCCGTGGCGGGCTCGTCGGCCGCATCGTGAAGAGCCGATACCTGTTTCTCGGCGAGGAGCGTGTCCGGGCGTTCCGCGAGTGGCGCCTGCTGGCGGAGCTCAAGGAACTCGGACTGCCGGTGCCGCGGCCCGTCGCCGCCCGCTACCACCGCCGCGGTTTTGCCTACAGCGCCGACCTTCTGGTCGAACGCGTCGAGGGTGCCGAAACCCTGTCCGCTCGACTGCCGGAAGCGGTCAGCGACGGCGGATGGGAACAGATCGGGCGCTGCCTGCGACGCTTCCATGACCACGGCGTGTACCACGCCGACCTGAACGCTCACAACGTTCTGCTCGTGGGGGCAGAGGACGTCTATCTCATCGATTTCGATCGCGGGGAGCTGCGCGAGCCGGGATCGTGGCGCGAGGCCAACCTGGCCCGGCTCCGCCGCTCGCTGGACAAGCTGGCGCCCGGAGAGCCGGCGGTGAACCGCGGCTGGGATCTGCTGCTGAGCGCCTACACGCGCGGTTGACCGGTCAGGCGGCCGCCGAGCGGCCGCCCGTGGAAACTGTAAGCTTCAGTCGAGCGCGGATAGCACCGATTCGGCGCTGCTGACGCGGAATTCGCCAGGCGCCTCCACGTGCAGCGAGGCGACGACCCCGTCCTTCGCGACCAGGGCAAAGCGTTGGGCGCGCAGCCCCATGCCGAAGCCGGTGGCGTCGAGTTCGAGGCCCAGCGCCTTCGCATAGTCGCCATTGCCATCGGCAAGCATGGTGACCTTGCCGTCCGGGTCCTGGCTCCGCCCCCAGGCGTCCATGACGAAGACGTCATTCACGGACAGGCAGGCGATCGTGTCGACGCCTTTGGCGCGGAGCGCGTCGGCGTGCTCGATGAACCCGGGCAGGTGCTGGGCCGAGCAGGTCGGTGTGAAAGCGCCCGGAACCGCAAAAAGCACGACGGTCTTGCCGCCGAACAGCTCGTCGGTGCCGAGGGGCTTGATCTGGCCGTCAGCCATGGTGGTCAGGGTGCCGTTCGGAAGCGCGTCGCCAGCCTGGATGGTCATGCAGTGTCCTCGTTGCGTGATCTTGAAATTGACGCCGTGGATCCCAACATTTTCACCAGTTAACTGGCGCAACTTGTTGATTGGAAAGATAACGCATGGACCACACGGCAGGCCTGAAAGACTATTATAAGGTGCTTGGCGTGAGCCCAGAAGCGGATACCGACGCGATCCGTTCTGCGTACCGTCAGCTCGCCAAGAAGTACCACCCGGATCGTAACCCCGACCCGGGCGCCGAGGAGCGCTTCAAGGAAATCGGCGAGGCTTACGACGTTCTCAAGGATGAGAAGAAGCGGGCCGCCTACGATCAGATTCGCAAAGGCGGACCGATTCCCGGCTTCACGGGCCAGCCTGGCGGCTTCGGGATGGGTGGCGACGCGGACCTCTCGGACCTGTTCGAACAGCTTTTCGGCGGCTTCTCCGGTGCCGGTGGACCCGGCGGCTTCGGTGGCGGACGCCCGCGTCGGCCGCCGCCGCAGCGCGGCCGCGACCTCGTATCCGACCTCTCGGTGGACCTGGAGCAGGCCTACCGCGGTGGAAAGCAGCGCATCAACCTCGGTGACCGCGCCCTCTCCGTTGCCATCCCCGCCGGCGTGAGCGACGGACAGAAGATCCGGCTCAAGGGCCAGGGTCAACCGGGCCACGGTGGAGCTGGCGACCTGCTGCTGACGGTGCGAATCAGGCCCCATGCCCGTTTCCGCCTCGACGACGGCGACCTGCATACGCGGGTCGACCTCGCACCCTGGGAAGCGGCCCGCGGCGGTCCGGTTCAGGTCGAGACGCTCAGCGGCGCGATCCAGCTGACGGTGCCGGCAGGCGCACGTTCGGGCCAGAAGCTCCGCGCCCGGGGCCGCGGCATGCCAGGATCGCCGGCCGGCGACCTCTACGTCGAGCTGATGATCCAGGCGCCACCGGCGACCGATCCGGACGTCGCGCGGCTCTACGAAGAGCTCGAACGCGTCTCCGACTTCAAGCCCAGAGACTAGGCGGAACGGAGTTACAGGCCGCGATGGGCAAGCGTCATTTCATGCGATGCTAGGCTGTTCCTAGATTTCAGCGTCCACGACGTACGCTGCCCTTGCCACCGGGTGCGCCGAGTCAATCAACTGCGACCACTGATACCATTAGGTACTCGAGCAGATTGGATCAATGGCCGGCCGGTGCTTTTCGTCGAGTGTGTTGCGATAGGGAGGGAGGGTACGCCAGAACGGCTGCATGCCTCGCCGCCGAAGCCGTTACCGGTGGCTATCCCTCACTTCTGCGACCGGCCAGAGAGTTAGGTAGCGACACAAATGACTGAGTGGATTCACCAGAACAAAGAGCAGGTCCTTTCAACTCTCGGCTATCTGATACTCGGTTATGTCCTGGGTAGGTACGTGATCCTCGGCATCGAGACGCCCGGCGTCTTGGGCGCAGCGCTAAAGGTCCTTTGCCTGGTGGCGTTCGTCGCGATGGCCGGTGTTTCGGTGTCAAAGACCATCCGCGCGCGCCGGCTTCAAGTGGTTTCGGCGAAGGCACACCGAGAGTTCCAAGATCAGGTTCGTCAGCTCGAGCTCGAAGCCAAGGCTAAGCCTTCCAATGGGCCTGCGACTGGCGGCGCTACAGCTCGTTCCGGTTGCGAGCGGCCTCCAGTTGACGCGCCTGCGGCGCGCAGCTGAACTGAGGCGTTAGGCAGCGGGAGCCAGACACCATGAATTGGGAAGCCATAGCTGCCATCGGCGAAGTACTCGGCGCCTCGGCTGTGCTCGTCACACTGATCTACCTTGCGGTTCAGATCAAGCAGAACACATCTGCCGTCGCGACGGCCACATACGAAAGTACGATGACCGGATTCAATGACATCAACGTTGTTGTCGCCAGCAATCCCGCACTCTCTTCCTTGCTCGATCGCGGGTGTCAGAACGTGGATTTGCTGAACGCCGAAGAGGCTGTTCAGTTCAACTTCTTGCTGCGTTGCTACGCAAATCAATGGTGGAAGCTATTCAAACTGTACGAGAGAGGAAGCCTGCCCGAGCGGGAATGGAGTATCTTTGCCCGAGAAGCAGCTCAGTTTCTGGATCAGCAGGGTTGCAAGCCGTTTTGCGCCCAGAACGCGCTATTTGCGGATCTCTATGTCGAGCTGGACAAGCACAAGAGCGGCGTGATCTCGGACTTTGGCTTCGGCAGTGATGCAGCTGCCTAGCAAATCAACACCGCCGCGCTAATGCGCGCCGGATAGCTCAAACGTTGGCCCCAAGAACCGAATGGAAATCACGAACCCTACTCAGATTGGCTTCGCGGCATCCCTCCTTTCGCTAGTCCTGCCGTTCGTATTTGCCAGCATGGCGAAACGGCGAGAGTTCGATCGTGCTGTCTGGTTCGTTGTCGGCTTCGTTCCGATCATCAACATCATGGGACTGCTCGTCCTCGGCGCCACTCGCAGGGCAGATGCAAACCGGGAGAACAATCCTGGATAGCCGGACGCTCAACGCCTTCCGAGAGGCAAGTTTGCCATCGGCTAGGGGGCGCCTATATCCAAGCTGGCGCGGGGCCTGGTGTTCAACTCGACGTTGGACTCGACGACGTCCCTGCGCGCAGATTCCCGTGACGCGACGCGCTCCGGCACAACTCAGTTGAACCGTTAGATGCTTCCGCAAGCCCTCATCTTTTCAGCGCTCCTAAGCTTTGTATGCGAAGAGGGAACCGACTGCCTTCGCTCAGATGGCTACCTTTGCGTTCCAGAAGGGATTCGGGCGCCTGGAGGGACTTATCTTGAAGTCGAGACTCCGGTGGATGAGTCGTTACTTCGTGCGGTGGAAGGAATCGAGCGAGACCGCTCCCTTGAGCCCAAGTGGTTTCGCCTGAACCGTTCGAGCTACGCCGTTTGGTATCGCGCTCAAGCGAGCGGTTACCGAATCGGTTTTTTGACTCTCGAATCGGAAACGTGGGTGTTTGAAAAGGCGTCCGCGGTCCCGCTATGCACCTAGCACCCAACCGTGCGCTGGAAACGTCGACGTTCCTACGGGGAGGTTCTCTCCGCACTGCGAGCTCCGGCGCAAATCTGCCGAACCGCTACGGGACAGTATGCTCCAAACGCTGATTGTTCTTGCCTACACGGTTTCGGTAGCTTCGATGTCCGAACTCCTCGAGCGGCACCGACAGCTGGACTACGGTCCGCCAATCATCGTCGCCTCGATGGAGATCGATCTGAACGCCGATGGTCTATCGGACCACATAGCGCTATTCAGCTACGCAGAGGGGACCGTGCGGCATACGCGTATCAATCATCATCGTTTCCTCGCCTACCTCTTGGCGAGTCCGGATGGCGGCTTTGTTGAGTTCGAGCCCCAGGAGATTGGTAGGGTGGGGTCGTGGTTTCCTGAAACGATGTCGTTCGAAGGCGGCCTTCTGCAATTGTCCGGTGCGAAGTGGGCAGCGGGGGATGCTGTCTGTTGTGCGAGCGGGGCGGCCACCCGAACCTTCAGACTCGCCGACAACCGGTTCGTTGAGCTCAGGGGAATAGGAACGTCTGTGCGCACCAACCCATCGCCTAACTCCATTCTGCCTGCCAACCAGACGCCGTCCGATGTCGCCAGTCGCGGCGCGGTCAATCTCAACGGCTGGGCGACCTTGCCGACCTTTGGAGTGAAGAATTGAACACTGAGCCAGAAATACGAATGTCACCGCTATGTCAGACCATTGAGCGCGACGGCAAGACAGTCGAGGTCCTGATCTATTCCGGAGACTCGACGGAGTGGATTTTGGAGGTGGAAGACGGCTTCGGAAATTCTACGGTGTGGGACGAGCCCTTCGCCTCTGATGAAGCTGCGCTCGCCGAGGTGACGCGTACGCTAGTGGAAGAGGGCATCGATTCATTGATCGGTCCGTCCGGAGAGACCGAACATGGCGGCGGGTGGGCCCCGCCAGACTAGTCGCATTGCCGGTAAGGCCTTAGGCATCATGAGCATGACATGGACACTGCTGCTCTCGACTGCGCTCCTGGGAGAGGTCGAGCCGCGAGGCACTCGGGTGCCCTACGACGCTCTTCCGAAGGGGGAGATCCGGGAGGCTGTCGATGACTTCCTCATTCGGATCGGAATGGATCGGTGCGTGGACAAGCCTGGCGTGGTTTTGCCTCCTCGCCCGAGGCAGAGTCGTTGCCCGGAGACAGAAGACAGTCGAGTCAAGGCGTTGATCCGTATTGCGAAGTCCATGAACTGCCGTGGCATACGCCACTACAGTCTTTGGCTCATCGAGGACCAAAGGGGCTTGCGTGTCGACACGAACCTCGCGATGTACCAATCCGATAGCTAGCCTGTCCCTGATCCCGAAGCGGCGCCACGTGGCGCTGTTGCTCTCCGCCCTGCGGGCTCCGTCGCAGGTCAGCTAGGACGTCAGCCCGATGGGATGGAAGTGTACGGATTGCGGCGAAGAGCATGCCGGCTGGCCAAAGTCCTTTGGTTGGAAGGTGCCGGCCGACTATTTCGTGCTGCAGGGCGAGGAAAGAAACGAGTATGTCGAGGAAAGCGAGACGCTCGCGCGAATCGCGGATCGGAAGCACTACATCCGCTGCTGTCTGGAGCTGCCGTTCGTTAGCGAAGCGGATGGCAGTCTTTCCTTCCACCTCTGGATCGGCGTCTCGAAGCGAAATTTCGAGTGGTACAAGCGGTACCGTGCCGGCGAATTCCCAGATCTTCGGGTACCGCGGCTGCCGGGTTACTTCTGTGCGTTCCTGCCGGGATTCGGCGAAGACGGGCTCTGGTCGGAGGTCTGGTTCCATGTCGACCCGGACGATCCGCTGCCACGGGTCGAGATCGATGACCCCGCCAACCCCATGGATAGCGCCCAGCGGCATGGCATTGACCATTCGTACTGGCGTACGGTGGTGGAAACGCTGGCTCCGTCGTCACTACAAGGTGAGCCAGGCCAATAGGTAGCCGCAGGCGGCCGCTGGCCCTTCGCCCCGGCCCTCCCTGCCGCACACGGCCTCGGCGGATGCTGTGCCAGCTCGCCGTGCTGTCACTCACAAAGACGAGCGCCATGAAGAGATCCCATGCAAGCGAAGTCGTGCCGGTGATGAAAGATGATTCGAACGAACTGCCGGTGCCTACGGTCTGGCGCCCGATATTCGTCGCAGTCGTGAAGGCATTTGCTGAACGTGACTACCGCCTCGCGGGCGGCGTGTCGGATGTGGCGCCCGTGTCGGAGGATACGGCTCGTCAGGTTGAGGAGTATGTTCGAGACTACGGCGAGGAGCTGGTCGAGTTACCGGCGGACACCTGGGCAACATCGATCAGCCTCTGGATGGGCGATCGCTGGGATGTTCTGGTTGATTTGTGGACCCAAGGAGAAGGACACAGCGACCTGGTGCTGAGTGCGAACGTTTCGGAATCGGGTGATGGCTTCGTATTCGAGATCAATATGGTCTATGTGCCGTGAGCAACGCTCTGGCAGACTCGGGATGGAACCGGCCGCAGATCCTCGTAACCCGGATCCCTTCGCGCCTTGGGCCCGGAAATGATCGGGAACCGACATGACTGACACGCACGACGATTCGTTCCATTGCGAAGTCTGTGGCGAAACACACGCGGGGCTTCAGAAGGATCTCGCCTTTCAGATGCCGGATGACGCCTGGGAACTCGACTACCTCGATCGGTACAAGCGCGTGCGGCACAACCGTGACTTCTGCACCCTCGACGACCAGAGGTACTTCATTCGCTGCTTGCTTGAGGTGCCGTTGCAGTACAACGATGACACCTTTGGTTGGGGGCTGTGGGTCGAGGTCTCGCAGGCCGATCACGATCTGCACGTCGGGAAATGGGACGGTGGGGCGGATAAGACTCCGCCGTTCGCGGGCCGCATAGCCAACAACATCAAGGGCTATGTAACGCTTATCGGCGAGCCTGTCGAAGTGAAGCTTTACGACGAGCATCGCCCGCTTCTCACCTTTCCGGAGTCAAGCCAGCACCCCCTGGCCGTCGAGCAACGAGAAGGCATCAGCCTGAAGCGTCATCATGAGCTGGTTGATCGGTGAGTATCGCAGGCCGCTTCCCCAGGCCGGCGCCATACTCGGGCCGGATTGCTGACCTTGCCCCCGGGAGCGGCTGACACGCAATCGACTGACGGAGCGGACGAAGATGCGAAGTGCCGAGGTGCTGATTCGTCCGGCGAGGCCAGACCCCGGGGAAGGGCTACTGTTCGCTTCCGCGCGTCCGGGATCGGCTCGCTCCTGATGGCAGACGCTGAAAGGCGCGCCAGGGACGCTGGATCAGCGCGGCTCTGTCTGGATGTCGCGGTGAAGAACAGGCGTGCGCGCAGGCGCTACGCGCGTTGCGGCATGGTCGAGTCTTCGCGCTGGTCGGCGTCCCGGCTGCTGCCTACTTTATTCATACCCATGACGTAGGCGTTGTCGCGTCGCTGAGGCGAGCGGTGGCAAGGGGCGCTGGATCGGGCCTTCAGCTCCTGCGCATGCCCGGGATCAGCCAGCGAAGCGCTCGTCCAGGCTGTCGACGGTCGATCGGAGTTCCGTCAGCGCCCGGGCAAGGCCGCCGCGGCGCTGGGTCAATTGATTCTCGACCCACGGAAACAGCAGCTTCAGGCCTCCCCGGGGGGCGAACGGTTGCCAGGCCTGCGGCGCCTGGGCCAGGCGGTCACCGATGACCCACAGGGCCCGGAAATTGAAACCGAGCCCGATGTGCGACCCGCCCACTTCGATGTTCTCGACCTGCGGGTGGGAGATCTCCTCGAGGCTCGCGCGCCAGGTGGCGACGCCGTCGGTCCGGCTGAAGATGGCCGTGGTCGGCACCGGGGGCGCCTTGCGGATGCGATTGAGGTAGTCCTGGTCGACGTCGTTGACGGTGGTGTCGCTCACGAGATCGAAGAGCCAGCGGACATTGGTGCCGGTGCCCCGGCCCGCGAAGGGGCTGCCGAGGGTCACGACCTGCCGCACGTGGTCCGGGAGGTCCCGGGCCAGTTCCCGGGCGTAGATGCCACCCAGGCTCCAGCCGACGAGGCTGACGCGCTCGCCGTGCTGGTCGGTCAGGCGCTTGACGCGATCCTGCATGCGCCGTTCGAGCGTCGGGCTGAAGCCGCGGTTGCGACCCTGGCGCCACCGGTGGGCCGCGTAGCCTTGCTCCTGGAGGAAGGAGCGGAGCATCGCCGTAGACCGGGACGTCGCAAGGAATCCCGGGAGCACGAGGACGGGGTGGCCATCGCCCCGCGGCAAACGCCGAAGCAACGGCCAGAGGGCCGCGGTGGCCGACCCCTCGAGCATGGCGCGAGCCTCCGCCATGGTCAGCCAGATCGACGGGCCCGGCAGCTGGTCGCTCACGAATCCCCCCGGGAACGGTCGCGCGCCGCGTCGACGCTGTCGCCGAGCGCGCGGATTGCGGCGCGCAGATCCTCGAGCGGCCTGCCGGTTTCCGGTGGTTCCACCCGCGGCTCTCTCGGTCGCGGCCTGGTCGCCACCGGGAGTTCGGTCGGAGCGCCTGCCAATTCCTCGAATGCCGCCTCCAGGTCCGCCTCGAAGCTCGCAACATCGGGCAGTGCCCGCTTGCAGCCCGTGATGCCGACCGAGATGCGACCGGCGTGGCTGAAGATCACCAGGATCAGCCCCAGCCCGTCCATCAGCGGTGCGGTACCGAATACGGAGCGGAGGCGTGCGCCCGCGAAATAGAGCGGCATCGGTGGTCCCGGCACGTTGGTGATGACCAGATTGAAGAACGGTTTGTGCTTCTCCGCGACCCGCATGCGCGTGTAGAGCCGGGCGGCAATGGCCGCGGTGGCCGACGGGACGAACTCCATGATCTGATTTGCGGGGAGCGCGGTGCCGTGCACCTTCGAGCTCCGCGTGTTGCGGTGGATGCGTTCGAGTCGCGCGCGGGGATCATCGAGGTCCGTGGCGATCTCCACGAGCATGGCCGAGACCTGGTTTCCCATGGCCTGCTGCGCGTCCGTGGCGCGGACGGAAATCGGCGCCATCGCTACCAGCGATTGCTCTGGGAGCTCACCGGACCGGTCCAGCTGACGCCGCAGTGCACCGGCGCAGATCGAGAGCAGGACGTCGTTGACGGTGCTCCCCGCGACGCGGGATCGCAGTCCCTTGATGGCATCCAGCGTGAACTCGACGCTGCCGAAGACGCGCTCGGTGGAGACGACGCGATTGAAGCGCGTACGTGGGGCGCGCATGGGCAGGGTTGGCGGGTCGATTCGACCGGTTCGCGTGGCCACGGCCATCTTCACGCCACCCTTGGCGAGATCGCCGACGAAGCGGGCGAAGGCCACCGAACGGTGCCCGAGCTGCGCGTAGGACTTGCGCAGGAGCGAGGTGGAGCTCGGAATCGCCTCGGGCTTCCAGTTGTCCTTCAGCGGCGCCCCCCGACCGGCCGGATCCACGTCGAGCAATGCACCCATGATCTCGGCGCCTGACACGCCATCGACCGCGGCATGGTGCATCCGCGTGATGACGGCGAAGGAGCCGCGGCTCAGGCCCGGGAACCGATCCACGCCGTCCACGAGGGTGATCTCCCAGAGCGGACGCATGCGGTTGAGCGGGCGCGCAAAGATGCGGCCCGCCAGCTCCATGAGTTCCTGCTTGCCCCCCGGCGCCGGGCACCCGACGCGGGGCACGTGTGCGGCGAGATCGAAGTCGGGATCGTTGACCCAGTAGGGATCGGTCAACTCGAGGGGCGCCTCGATCAGTCGCTGCCGGAACAGCGGCACGAGCGGCAGGCGCGCCGCGATGTGGTCCATGATTGCCTGGTGCGAGAAACCCGGTGCGTGCTCCGCGTCGAGCAGATAGACGCTGCCGATGTGCATCGGCGAGCGGTGCGATTCCAGGTGGAGAAAGGTGGCGTCGAGACCGCTGAGCTGCTGCACGGTACGCTCCTCATCAACTGCGGCGAATGATAGCAGGTCCGGGACACGGGGCCGGGTGTAGCTGCGGGCAAAAGTCGAGGGGAAAGGGCATGGGACAGGAAGCATTCTGGGAAGCGATCAAGGCGGGCGACGCCGAAGCGGTCCTGCGGGCGCTCGATGCCGCGCCGGAGCTGCTCGAACTGCGGCTGCCGTCAGGCCACGGACCGATCCGGCTAGCAGCCGAATGCGGTCACGGGGCGCTGGCCACCGCGCTCGCCGACCGGGGAACGCCAGATCCCTTCGACGCGTGTCTGCTCGGGCGCCTCGATATCCTCGAGGCGGTCGAGCCGGATGCGATCACCTCGCTCCGGAGCGGCGATGGCTGGTCCCTCCTGCACCTGGCGGCTTTTGCCGGGCGCGTAGACGTGATTCGCCACCTGGCGGGCGCGGGCGCCGACATCGCGGCGGTCTCCGCGAATCCCATGGCGAACGAGCCCTTGCATGCCGCCCTGGCCGGCGCATGCGCTCCAGAAGCGGTAGGCGCGTTGCTCGCCGCGGGCGCCGACGCCAATGCCGTCGCGGGCGCCGGGATCACGCCGCTCCACCTCGCGGCGTCCCGCGGGAGCGATGCCGCGGTGGACGTGCTGCTGGCGGCCGGCGCGCGCGTCGCGGCCATGGAGGATGGCCGCACGCCCGCGGACCTGGCCACGGAGCGAGGCTTTCCGGCGCTGGGCCAGCGGCTGGCCGCCCTGGCCGGCTGAGGCAGGGTGGCTCGATTTCCCATCATGAGCATGCTCGTCGACGCTTTCCCGGAGGCGCAGTTCCTCATCACCGGTATCCTCGGGGCCGAGTCCAACACTCACGGGCCGAACAGATCTCTCCACGTGCCCGATGCGCAGCGTCTCCCCACCTGCGTGGCCACGGTGCTCGCTGACCATCGGCAGCGCGGAGAGCTCGCGGCGGCGGCCTGATCCGCCGCGGCTCAGCCCTGGGCCGCGATCCAGGCGTCGATGATCTGCTCGAGGACGTCGAGCGGCACCGAGCCCTGGCCCAGCACCACGTCGTGGAAGTCGCGGACGTCGAAGTCCGTCCCCAGGGCGGCCTCGGCGCGCTTGCGTAGCTCGCGGATCTTGATCTCCCCGAGCTTGTAGGAGAGCGCCTGCGCCGGCCAGGAGATGTAACGGTCGACTTCGGTGTTGATCTCGTGGATCGAAAGGGCGGTGTTGGCGGTCATGAAGTCGACGGCCCGCTCGCGCGTCCAGCCCTTGGCATGCAGGCCCGTATCGACGACGAGCCGGCAGGCCCGCCACATCTCGTAGGTCAGCCGGCCGAAATGCTCGTACGGGGTTTCATAGATGTCGGCCTCGATGCCCAGCCACTCGGCGTAGAGCGCCCAACCTTCGCCGAAGGCCGAGATGTAGTCGTGGCGGCGATAGGGCGGCAGATCGCCCAGCTCCCGGGCGAGCGCGCCCTGGAGGTGGTGGCCCGGCGTCGCCTCGTGGAGGGTCAGCGCGGGAAGCGTATACAGCGTCCGCGTCGGCAGATCGTAGGTATTGACCCAGTAGAGGCCTCCGCGGCGCGATCTCGCGCCGGCCGGCACATAGCGACCTGCGGTGAAGAACGGCGCGAGGTCGCTGGGGACCGGCTCGATGCCATAGGGCTGCCGTGGGAGCCGGCCGAAGAATGCCGGGAGCCGGCCGTCGATCTTCTTCGCGTAGTAGGCAGCTTCGGCCAGCAGTTCGCGGGCGGACTGCGCATAGAACTGCGGATCCTCGCGGAGGAAGGTGAGGAACTCGTCGAACGTGCCCTCGAACTCGAGCTCGTCGATGATCGCCTGCATCTCGCCTCGGATCCGCTTCACTTCAGCCACGCCGATTTCGTGAATCTCGTCCGGACTCAGGTCCAGGGTCGTGTAGCGCTGGATCTGCGCCTTGTAGAAGCGCTTGCCGCCGGGGAGCGTCTCCGCGCCGAGTTCATCCCTGGCGGCCTCGAGGTAGGGGCCATTGAAGAACTCGAGGAAGGCTGCATAGGCCGGTACGACATCGTCCGCGATGATGGCGACGGCGGCATCTGCGATGCGCTGACGGTCCTCGGCGGGCAGGTGATCCGGCATCTGGCGGAAGGGCGCGAAGAAGACGCTTTCTCGCGGATCGTCGACCACGTGGGTCCGGATACTCACATCGCGGCCCTCGAGCACCACCCGCGGCTGCACCATGCCGAGCGCCATGCCACGCCGCATGAGCGCCATGTTCTCCGCCATGACGCGCGCGACCTGGCGCAGGCGGGCCAGGTAATTTTCGAAATCCTCGACCGTGCTGCGCGCGCCACCGTCGCCGAGGCGCGCAAGGGCGATGTGGAAGCCCCAGTCGCTGTTCAGCGGAATCAGATGGGCGTTGGTGTCGAAATCCGCCAGGGCATCGTCGATCTGCCGCTTGAAGAGGTCGTAGTTGATCCGGGAGGCCGGCGAGAGGGCGCTACGGTCGATCTCTGCGAGGCGCTTTGCGACCTGCTGCCGATACCGGTGGCGGCGTTCGAACGACTCCTCCGTGAAGCTACCGAGCTGGTCGGCGAAGCGGTCGTCACCGACCGAGCTGGCAAGACGCGGGAACTCGCGCAGGCGGAACTCCCAGTCCTCTTCCCAGAGTTCGCGAAATGCCCGTTCGGCATCGGCCAGGGCGAGGGCGGGCAGCATTAGGAGGAGGGGCAGGAGTCGGCGCATGG
The DNA here is from genome assembly GCA_039188505.1 of Pseudomonadota bacterium. Classification (GTDB taxonomy): domain Bacteria; phylum Pseudomonadota; class Gammaproteobacteria; order Xanthomonadales; family SZUA-38; genus JBCCZC01. Next base: position 15,861 of record JBCCZC010000060.1, read on the forward strand.
AGGACCGGCCTTGCTTTGCGGGGTGGCCATGGTAGCTTGCGCGATCGCGCTCGCCCAGACGGGTGCCCGCGCGGGGCGGGTCCGCCCGCGGTCCCCATTGACTCGTCCGGCGATCGCCGGTATTCTCCTCCGTCTTTTGGGCGAAGGTTTCCTCAAGATGTACGCTGTATTTGCAACGGGTGGCAAACAATATCGCGCTTCGGCGGGTGACGTGATTCGCGTCGAAAAGCTCGACGCCGAGGAAGGCGCCACCGTCGAACTCGATCAGGTCCTCATGATCGCCGATGGCGAAGACGTCAAGGTCGGTACGCCGACGGTCGACGGCGGCAAGGTGACGGCGACCGTTCGCGCCCATGGTCGCGGCGACAAGGTCAAGATCATCAAATTCAAGCGCCGCAAGCACCATCTGAAGCGTGCGGGCCACCGGCAGTCCTACACCGAACTGGAAATTACCGGCATCGCCGGCTGATACACGGAGAACGAGATGGCTCATAAGAAAGCAGGCGGCTCTACGCGTAACGGTCGCGATTCGAATCCGAAGTATCTCGGCGTCAAGCGCTACGGCGGCGAGACGGTCAACGCAGGCAACATCCTCGTGCGCCAGCGTGGCACGCGTTTCCACGCCGGTGAGAACGTCGGCTGCGGCCGCGACCACACGCTCTTCGCGCTGGTCGACGGCAAGGTGAAGTTCCACCAGAGCGGACCGCGTAACCGCAAGTTCGTCACGGTCGAGCCTGCCGAAGCCTGAGCGTCGGCAAGCCAACGATTTCGAGAGAGCCCCGCCGCGAGCGGGGCTTTTTCGTTGTGGGCCTCGAACAAGGAGCGCAACCGTGAGCCTGAAACTCTTCCTGACGGTCTTCGCGACCGTGTTCGTTGCGGAGCTGGGGGACAAGACCCAGCTGGCTACGATGCTGTTCGCTGCAGACCAGGACGGTCAGCGGTGGACCGTTTTTGCCGCCGCTTCCGCGGCACTGATCGCGGCAACCGCAATCGGTGTTCTTGCCGGTGCGCTTCTGGCGCGCTTCGTCTCGGAGCAGCAGCTGCAGATCATGGCGGGCGTCGGCTTCATCGCCATCGGCTGCTGGGTGCTGCTCGAGGCTCTTCGCGGCGCCGCCGCGGGCTGATTGAAGGTCTGTCGACCGCCGATAGGCGTGGTGTGTGCTGGATCAAGCACCCGCCGGAGCCTTTTCTACCCCGCCCCTTCCTGCCTGATGAACCCGATCGCCGGGCCGGCAACGCTGTCGAGTTAGTCCTTCTCGACGTCGTCGGTGGTGAGATAGGTGTAGGCGTCGAGGCTGTGATGTACCGCTTCGAGGAAGGTGCGCCGGCGATCCGCGTCGAGGGCGGCGCCAACGATGCGCTCCTCGAGTGCGCCCAGCAGGCGGTCGCGCTGAAAGCCGACGTCGGCGAGGACGGCTGCGGCGTCGTCGCCGCGCACGGGATTATGGAGGGTCCAGCCGTCCTGGCTGCAGGTGAGGTCAAGGCTGTGGGTCCGGCCGAAGAGGTTGTGATCATCGCCGAGGATCTCCTGGTAGGCGCCGACGAGGAACACGGCGAGGAGATAGCGGGCGTCGGGATCGTAGCCGTGCACGGGTAGGGTGGCGTCGACGCCATCGGCTTCCACGTACTGGTCGATGCGACCGTCGGAATCGCAGGTCAGGTCCTCGATGATCGCGCGATGTTCCGGTCGGGAGCCATGGCCGGAGACGGGCAGGATCGGAAACACCTGGTCGATCGCCCAGATGTCGGGTAGCGACCGGAAGATCGAGAAGTTGCAGAAGTACTTGTCGGCGAGTAGTCGGCGTAGCTCGTCGCCGAGTTCCCGATCGCCCGGCACGTCCACGTGCAGGGCGTTCTGGACCGCTTCACAGATGGCGAAGAACACCGATTCCGCCGCGGCGCGCTCACCGAGCGATACGAGGCCGTGAACGAACTTCTCCTTGACGTCCGAGAAGTAGTAGCGCGCCTGTTCGAACTGCGCCCGCGGTTCCCGGTCGTCTAGCTCATCGAGCACGCTGCGAAGTCCCGCGACGCTGGCGTGCTCGGGCTCCGCTCCGGGCGGCAGCACCTGGCGCGGCGGTGTTTCCTCCGCGGTGACCTCGGCGACGAGGACCGCATGATGAGCGGTGAGGGCCCGGCCCGATTCGGTCATGAGGTCAGGGTGGGGCAGACCCTCGGCGTCGCAGGCCTGGCCGATGGCCTCGACGATCGCCGCGGCGTACTGCTCGACGTGGTAGTTCATCGAGAAGTAACCCCGGGAGCCTGCGCCCTCGTAGTCGACGGCGAGGCCGCCACCGACATCGATGATCCGCGGCCTGACGCCGAGCTTGCCGAGCTCCTGGAAGTAGCGTCCGGCCTCGGCAACCCCCAGCTGGATGTCCGCGAGATTCGAGATCTGCGACCCCATATGGAAGTGCAGCAGCTCGAGACACTCGTCCATGCCGGCCGCGCGAAGAAGGTCCAGCGCCTCGAGGAGCTG
>JBCCZC010000061.1:0-18201 GCA_039188505.1 Pseudomonadota bacterium
CTTCGGCTGCGGCTACGGTAGGCTTTCTCTTGGTGGTCATGGCAGTCAGCTCCTTAGCTGAGGTTAGGTCTCGACAACCAACCTCATGCCATGACCACCATTTCCCTGCAAACGAATTTGCACACAACTCCGCACACTACCACGAGTTGCTCCAGATCCTCCGCGAATGCCCGGAGCCTGGGCCGGCTCGCACCCGAGACCCTTCGGCACCTTGCCAGGTTCCCCCACGCCCGGGCACCCGCCGCACGCCTCGATGCCTATCGGCAGATCGAGGGCCGACTGCCACCACCGTCCCGGACCTTCGCGGTCCGCGGCGAGGACTTCGAGCTGGGCGCCACGCTCGGCGATGCTGCGCGCGCGAATCTCGATTCCGGTTGGCCCGCGCTACGGTCGCTCCTCGAGCGTCGGACGTCCTTGCCGTTCGTCGGTCCGGGAGGCCATGAGCCCCCGCGACCAACGTCGCAGTCGGGAAGGGGCCCCAAAAGTAATGTTGTGCTAGACTTGCGCGCTGCCTGGGCACGTATGCATTGCCCGGGTGGTCCTCAAATACAAGCTGGAAGACCACGCGAAGACGCATGGTCACGGGGGCGATCGCGGGTGATCGGGCAGCCGATTCTCGGATCTAGGGTTACCCGCCTCCGGCTGCCTAGCGCAGCGCAATCCAGATCGACACGGAGAATTTTTCGGCATGTCTGTAGCAATCATCCTGGCGCTCTCCCTCTTCGGGCTCGGCGTCGCCTTCTACTACTCGGCGCAAGTCAGCAAGGTACCCGTCGACATGGGCGTCGACGACCAGGACATCGCCGGTCGCCTCAAGAAGATCCACGCGGCCATCGCTTCCGGCGCCATGGCGTTCCTGAAGCAGGAATACAAATTCATGGCCATCTTCATGGTCGTGTTCGCCGCGATCATCGCGCTTCTCATCGACGACCACCACACGGACTACGTCAACGAGGGCATCTACACGGCTGTGGCGTTTCTCCTGGGCGCGATCATCTCGATCGCCTCGGGCTACATCGGCATGAAGATCGCAACGGCGGGCAACGTCCGCACGACGGTTTCCGCCAACCAGTCCCTGTCAAAGGCCTTCAACATTGCGCTGCACTCCGGTGCCGTGATGGGTTTCGCGCTGGTCAGCCTCGCCTCGCTGGGCATGCTGCTCGTCTATCTCGGGCTCAAGTTCATCATGCCGGCCGAGCTGCCGAACCATATCCTCATGGAAGTCATCGCGGGCTTCGGCCTCGGCGGCTCCGCGATCGCGCTCTTCGCGCGTGTGGGCGGCGGTATCTTCACCAAGGCCGCTGACGTCGGCGCCGACCTCGTCGGCAAGGTCGAGGCCGGCATCCCGGAAGATGATCCCCGCAACCCGGCCGTCATCGCCGACAACGTGGGCGACAACGTCGGTGACGTCGCGGGCATGGGTGCCGATCTCTTCGGCTCCTGCGCCGAGTCCACCTGCGCGGCCATGGTCATCAGCGCCATCGCCTTCGCCGGCAATGTCGACGCGCTGCTCTATCCGATCGTGATCTCCGCCATCGGTATCCCCGTGAGCCTGCTCACGATGCTGCTGATCCGGGTCAACACCGAAGATCAGGTCGGCCCGGCGCTCAAGCGCATGCTGATCATCTCGAGCACGCTCATGGCCATCGTCATGTGGTTCGTGACCAAGCAGCTGGTACCGGCCGACTTCGAAATCCTCGGCGAGGCCTACACCAACACCGGTGTGTACTTCTGCTTCCTCGCTGGCCTGGTTGCTGGCCTGGTCGTCGGTCTGCTGACCGAGTACTACACGTCGGACCAGTACGGCCCGGTCAAGGAAGTCGCCGAGTCCTGCCAGACGGGAACGGCAACGAACATCATCTTCGGACTGGCACTGGGCTGGAAGAGCTCCGTGGGTCCGTACCTGGCGATCGCCATCGCCATCTACGTCCCCTGGATGCTCGCCGGCATGTACGGCGTTGCCATCGCCTCGCTGGGCATGCTGGGCACCCTCGTCATCGCCCTGACCATCGACGCCTACGGCCCGGTGGCTGACAACGCGGGCGGTATCGCGGAGATGACGGGCATGGACGAGCACGTGCGTGAGCGCACTGACGTTCTCGATGCGGCCGGCAACACGACGGCGGCCATCGGCAAGGGCTTCGCCATCGGCGCGGCCATCCTGACCTCGCTGGCCCTGTTCGCCGCGTTCCTGACGCGCGCTGACCTGCTGATGAAGGAAGACGACCCGACCTACGACCTGCTGGGCAGCATCAACCTGCTCGACCCGATGGTCTTCACGGGTCTCTTCATCGGCGCGGTCCTGCCGGCCCTGTTCACCGCCATGACCATGAAGTCGGTCGGTTCGGCGGCCTTCAAGATGATTGAAGAGGTCCGTCGCCAGTTCAAGACGATCCCCGGCATCATGGAAGGCACCGGCGATCCGGACTACGAGCAGTGCGTGGCCATCTCCACCACCGCCGCCGTGCGGGAAATGGTGCCCCCGGGCATTCTGATCATGGGCGCGCCCCTGGTCACCGGTTTCCTCTTCGGCATCGAGGCGCTCGCCGGCCTGCTCGCGGGCTCGCTGGTCGCCGGTGGCGTCCTCGCCATCGCCTCGTCGAACTCCGGCGGCGCGTGGGACAACGCCAAGAAGTACATCGAAGCCGGCAACCTCGGTGGCAAGGGCACCGAGAACCACAAGGCCGCGGTCGTCGGCGACACGGTCGGTGACCCGCTGAAGGACACGTCGGGCCCGAGCCTGAACATCCTCATCAAGCTCTCGGCGATCCTGTCGCTGGTCTTCGTGCCCTTCTTCGTTCAGTACGGCGGCATCCTCGTCGGCTGATCGAAGCGGCAAATGCTCTACCGAAACGGCCCGGCATTGCCCGGGCCGTTTTCGTTACCGAGGGGTTCCGTTCGCGGAGCCGCGGCGACCGCTGCTTTCGATTCCGGTCGAACGCCACGCGATTGTTGATTCTGATCAATGTCGCGAATGCTCGGCTTCGCGAAGGTTGGTGCTACATCCAATGGCCAGAGGTCCGCAGAGCATGGCACCTGATCTTTCGCCAGCAGGGAAGCAGCGGGCGCTCATTCCATGAAGCCGTGCTCGCTGACCGCAGCGTCCGGCGGGCGGCAGCATACCGGTGGTCGCCCCGCGCCGGCCGTCGCGGAGCGCACCCTCACCCGGCCCGCTTTTTGTGAGCGCCGCTCGGGGTGGTCACCGAGTGGAGGAAAGGGACCGAATTCGTGAATCCCGACATCATCATCGATCCAGGACCCGAGGGGTTGAATGTCGCCCAGCGGCGCCCAGCCGTTGCTGCCGCCCTGGTCGGCAAGCCCATCAACGAGGCGCTGCAACAGGTTTCTGCGCTTCTGCCCGTCTGCGGCGCGGCTCAGCTCGTCGCTGCCCGCCGCGCCGTCGAGGGCGCCTGGGCGCATGAAGAGAATCCCGAGGAATCCGCCCGCCGGGACGGCCGGCTGTGGCGGGAGCAGGCCCTGGCCGCGGCGTGGCGGCTCACCGTCGATTGGCCGGATCTCGTCGGCGAGCCGCGCCGTCTCGACCGGCTGAAGCAACTTCGAGGCACGGGCGATGCCCGCGACCTGGCGACGGGACTGCGTTCGCTCATCAACGGCTTCGATCACGTGCAGAGCGTCGACGCCGCGCTCGACGTGGCCGTGAACAACTCGTCCCTCGCGGCGCGCGTCGTGCGCGCGGCCCTGGGTCATGGCCCGACCGCCGCGGACACACCGATCCAGCTGGTGCGCGGCGAGAGCCTGGCCATGGTCGTGCTCGGCGCGTTTTCCCTCGAACCTTTCGATCCCTGCCATCCCTGGGCGGAAAAGCCGGTCGAGGTCGGGCCGTTGGCCATGGGGCGCGACCCGTTGATCGACGAGATCCGGGCACGCCTCGGCACCACGCCTGCGGCGCGACTGATCGCAACCCTACTCGACACGCGGGCCATCGCCGCAGCCCTCGAAGGCAACGGGACCGCCACCGCCCCGCGACGATCCTGGACGCTCGACCCGGGCTGCGGACTCGGCGTGGCCATGACGGCACGAGGCCCGGTCTTCCACCGCGTCACCATCGACGATCACAACAGCATGGTCATCGGCGACTGGCGCGTGCTTGCACCCACCGACTGGCACTTCTCGCCCGATGGTCCGGTAGCGGCAAGCGGCGGTACCGATCGTGACGCGCTGCGCTTCGTGGTCGCCAGCTTCGACCCCTGCGCCCCCTGGCGCCTGGGTGCACTGAACGACGGCGGTTAGCAACCGCCACCAATTCGGCGGAGCAGGAGCAGTGCGCAACGTCGATCAGCATGGCGACACCGGCAGCCTCGGGCGTCGTCCTGGCAAAGACTGAAGGTCCAGAATGCATCCGCACCCGGTAGCAATGCTGCGGCCAGGTGAATCGTCCGGGGCGAGGCCACGCGGACTGCGTAAGCGATTCTTGAATTTCGTCCCGATCAAGCTTCGGCCTCCGGTCCGACAGATCAACGAATGACGAACGGATAGCAAAGCCCGGGCGCTCACCGCCGAAGCCTTCGAGCTGCGCGAGACCCTCGAGCGGCGAGGCCGAGGTCCGGGGCGCCTGCAAGCTGCTTGGCCTCGACCCGCTGAACGTCGCCAACGAGGGCAAGCTCCTGGCGATTGCCGCTGCCGACGCGGCCGACGGTCTGGTCGCGACCCTGCGCGCGGACCCGCTCGCTGCGGAGGCCGCGATCATCGGTACCGTTGTCGAGGATCCGCTGAAGCTCGTGCGCATGCGAACGACCATCGGCGGCGAGCGCGTCGTCGACTGGCTCCACGGGGAACAGTTGCCGCGGATCTGCTGAGGGCGTCGGTTGCTTCGCCGGACCTGGCGCGGGTATCGAGCACCCCCTGCTTTCGTCCAGCCCGCCAGCGAAGCCGTCGGTCGTTCAGGACGGCGACACATGCGTCGCTGATCGCCCCTGACCCTACCGGTTCGGCGGATGCGACAGCTTGAACGCATCCTCCGATCGCTCCCGGCGAATTCTGATGCTGACCAACGCGGTTCTGTCCGGCGCGAAGAAGGCCGGAATGTCCGTTGCCTCGATTTCCCGCGAGCCGATGTCGTCGTAGTTGAGCGTCCGGTAACCGACGAAGCCGTTATCCGCGATGTCCGGCATGGCGGTCAGCGACAGGAACAGGCCCCGGTCGTGGTCCGTCATGGTCCGGCGCATCTCGTGGCAGTTGACGTACAAGGACCGGTAGGCGGTATTGGCCTTGTAGGCGTGCGCGGAGACGATCACGTCTTCCTGGAGGCGCCGGGTGATCTTCGCATCGACGTCCGAGGCGCGGGCATTCGAACGGTTCTTGGCGAAGAATTCGATGAAGTAGTCATCGACATCGTGGTCGTCGGTGTCGGTCAGGTGGACGACGGTGTTCTGGTAGCCCTGGCGGTAGGTATCGAACTGTTCCGCCCGCCGGCGCAGCGCGCTGAACGCGTCGAGGTCGTCGCAGTAGCCATCGAACTCCGCGTCCGTCACGGTCAGCGCCCGCCGGATCCGCTCCTCCAGATCCTCGGTGGCGGCGACGTCCTTCTTCACGGCAATGGTGGAGTGGTTGAGGTTCGACAGCCGCGCGAAGGCCGTGCGGCCATTCGGCCGGGTGACGCTGATCCGTGGTTCTGTCGGATTGGCCTCGAAATCGAGCGTCACGTGCGCGGGGTTGAGGTTGGCCGTCGACACACGAACGGTGCCGTCGCCGCCGACCTCGTTGGCCGCCGCGGAAATGCCCGAGTAGCCCTCGGTCCCCACCAGCACCGTGCACTTCACCCGGTCGGCCCCGTACCAGCGGCGGTCACCGAAGCGGTCTCGCATGGCCAGGTGGAAGGAGAAGGGGCTGGCCAGTTCGAGGCCGCGCAGGACATGCGTGCCCGTCTGGAACGGTTTCGGGCCCGAGAAGCCCTTCGCGATCCGGCCGAAGAAGGACCGCCCCTTGTGCGCGAGATGCGAGCCGAAGTTGGCCGGCGCGAGCATCAGCAGCCGATGGACCGGGTTGTTCTCGGGAGTCCGGAAGCGCGTCATCCAGTGCCGCACGACGAGCGCGCCCGTGCTGTGGACGACCACGTCGACGCTGCGCGCTGCGGCCGGCAACCGTTCGCGCTTCCACGCATCCTCCATCGCCGCGGCCAGGTCGTCGAAGGTGACCTCGTCGTCCATCGACACATAGTCGCCGAGCCAGATCTCCCGGACGTCGTCCTCGATGCCGAGCGTGCGGATGCGCCGGGCCAGGCGCTGGAATCCCCGAGAGCTATCGCTCCAGCCGTGCAGCAATACGATCATTGCGTTTCCCGATCCATGGAAGTGCCCGCATTCTGCGGGAGGTTTATTTCATTTTCAATGTGGGTAAAAAATTACCACCATTCCGCTTGATCAGTCGCCCTGAGCGCCCCTCGGCAGCCCCAGGGCTTCGGCGAATACCGTGCCGAACCGGTCCATGAGGCGGCCCGCCTCGTCCTGGGGCACGCGTCTCGTCACGTGGGCCAGCGTATCGACGAGGCTCATCATGAGAAACAGCGTGTCGTCGCGGTCCTGTGGTCCGACGTCCGTGTCGGCGAGGGATCGCGACACGGTCGCCGCATTCGTGCGGCTGTCGGCGATATCCAGGTCCGCGAGTTCCGGATTGGCGCTGATCGCCGCGCGCAGGTGCGTGCGGTAGGGGCGCGCGTGCTGCATCGCGCAGTAGCCGCGGATGGCCTCACGCAGGACCCGAGCCCGGTCGGCGTCTTCTCGCGCCAAGCCCTTGGCAACCATCGCCTGGTTTTCCGCGAACATGTCGAGGGCGAGCTGGCGGTAGATGGCCTGCTTGTTGGGGAAGTAGCGGTAGAGCGCCGGCTTCGAGAGCCCGGCTGCGCGCGCCAGCTCGGTCATGGAGAGGTCGTCCGTTCCCCGCGTGCCGATGAGGTCCGCTGCAGCTGCCATGATGGCGCGAACGGTTTGCTGGGATCGCCTCTGCCCGGGCTCCCGACGGAGTGAGGATGTGCTCATGGGTTGACGCTAGCGCAAACATGACGGATAGTCACGTCTCTAAACGCGACTGATAGTCACGTTAGTTGTTGGGAGTCGAGAATGAAAACGCTGGTCTGGATCTACCTGTCGAAGATCGCGGTTACCGTACTGGTCTGGTGCGTGCCGCTCCTGCTGTTTCCGGATCGGCTTCTGGCCGCAGCCGGCATTCCCAGCGACCACCTCAATTTCTTCGTGAGGCTCCTGGGTTGGGCCTACCTCGCCCTGTGCGTGGGCTACGGCTTCGGCCTCGCTGCCGCCCGGCGGGGTGAATTTCTACCGGGGCCGGCCTGGACCGGCATCGTCAGTAACGGCGGGGCGTGCGCCTTGCTGCTGTACTTCGGACTGACCGGTGCCTGGTCCGGCTGGGGGATGACCGTGCAGGCCGTCGCGTGGGCCTCGATCGGCGGTACGGCGCTGATCACGGTCGGGCTGCTGCGCTATGCGCTGCGCGCCGGGCGCGGATCGGAGCCGGTTCATGGCTAGCGTCACCGCGGGGCGCCTTGCGACGGCCGCCGATGCGGACGAGTTGGGCAAGATCATTGGGGATGCGTTCCGGCATGACCCCGTGTCCCGCTGGACGCTGGGTACGGAGACGGCCGTTGCCGCTGTCTTCGCCGCGCTGACCCGGGAGCTCTATCTGCCGCGCGGGCACTGCCTGCTTGATTCCGGTCGCGGCGGGACCCTGTGGCTCTGCCCCGGTGGCCGCAAAACGCTGTCGCTTCCCGCGCAGATGCGGGTCTCATCGCGCCTGCTTCGCCACGGCGGCAGCCTTCGCCGGGCGCTTGCAGTGGACGCGACGCTCCGTCGCGAGCGGCCGGTCGAGCCGCACTTCTATCTCTTTTCGGTCGGGGTACTCCCCGCGGCGCGAGGGCAGGGCGTCGCGGCGACGCTCATCCGGAGGACGCTCGCCATGGCCGACGCCATCGGGCTACCGGCCTACCTGGAGAACAGCAATCCGCCGAACGAGTCGCTCTATCGGCGGCTGGGGTTCGTGCCGACGAAGACCTTTGCGCCGGCCCCGGGCTGTCCGTCGGTAACGGGGATGTGGCGTGGAGGCCGGTCGTAGCGGACCAGGCTAAACTCGGTACCGGCCCGCTTGCACGCAGGCAAGCGGGCGTGAAATCGGGCCGGCGCATGCGCTGTCGTTTGGGGGATGCGGTTTTGCCTGCGGGAGATCCGGCCCCGGCGCACGCAGGCGCCGGGGCGTAATCCGCGCGCGGCGCAATGCGCCGCCAAGAACGCTCGGATTACCCAAATACCGCCACGGACTGGTGCGCGATGGCCAGCAGGGTCCCGGCCTCGTCGTACATCTTCGCGGTCTGCCACGCGTATCCCGAGTGGGTGTCGTGCAGCTCCGACTCGAAGCGTACGAACTGGCGGGTGCCGAAGATGACCTCCGGGCGGATCAGCTCGAGCGCGACATTCATGGAGCTGACCGGCGACGGCTTGTGCATGATGCTGATGACCGGCGGCGGGATCACGTCGGTCAGGGCCAGGAACTCGGTCTCGTCGAAGGTCGCATCCTCGTCCGCCGGTCGGGCGAAGATCGTCGCCCGGGGATCGTCCGCGCCCGAGAACGGCGGCATGCCGCGGGCCCAACGCATGTCGTAGTGCTGCACGCAGTTCGGCGTGATGCCGGGCATGAACTTCAGCCGGAACGCCTTCTCCGGGCCCAGGTTGGTGTCGGCATCCGAGTCCAGGCGTGCCTCGGTCTCGCGGCTGGCACCGAAGATCGCGGTGCACTCGAAGGCGATGCGGTCGCCCTGACGGACCGTGGCGCGCATGTGGGTCACGGAGCGCCCGGCACGGATGACCTCGGCCGTCGCCGTCGCCGGGGCTTCCTGGCCGATCGGTCCGATAAACGTTGCGTGGAGGCTGCGGATCGGATCGTCGCCACCATGGGCCTGGCGGGCCGCCTTGATCGCCAGCGCCAGCTGCACGCCCCCGTACCAGCTGCGTCCCTGGAGCCAGCTGTCGTCCACGGCGAGCTCGAGGGCGCCATCGCGCTGCGCCGCGCCGCTGAGCAGCGTGCCGGCGGCGACCGGCGTGACCGGATTGGAGTTCTTCATGCGTTGTGTTCCTGTTCAGTTTTCTCGAGGAGCCCGCAGAGGCGCCGCGTGAGGTCGAGGGCAATATCGCGGTCGAAGCCGAGGCCCACGTGCGTACAGTCGACCTCGACATGCTCCACGTTGGGGCTCCAGTGGTCGATGCAGCACTCCCAGCTCACGACGCCGTCGCGGCGCGACCAGAACGCGACGATCGGCTGTTCGATGGGGCGCTCGAAGCGCTCGAACGTGCCGTTTTCGATCTCGTCGAGATCCAGCCCCTGGCCCGTGTAGAACCCGGCCGCCGCCGTGTACTTCGGGCCACCCCACGCGGGGGTGCCGAGGGTGATGACCTGGGCCACCTCGTCGGGTAGGTCGCGCGCGGCTTCGCGTGAAAAATAGCCGCCGAGGCTCCAGCCGACGAGTGTGATCGCCTCGCCCCGGGCGTCGGCGAATGCTCGCGCCTGGTCCGTGACCTGCGGCGCCAGCGCCGGCACGTCGCCGCCGTTCGTGCCGAGGCCCCAGGGCGTGGTCAGAAAGCCGTGGCGCTCCAGCGTCCTGGCCAGAAATCCCATCGACCATTCGCCGGCGCCAAAGCCCGGTACCAGCATCACGGGGTGGCTGTTGCCATCGCAGCCGGGAGCCCGCGGCGGACGCCGCAGCAACGCCCCCGCCACTCGCGGTCCGACGCCCAGCTCGCGCAGACTGAGGGAGCGCTTCGGCGGCTGCAGGCCTTCCCGCGGCGCGCGCGCCGCGAGCGCGAGAGTATCAACGATCGCGCGGAGTCTTGTGGGATGCGGTGTCATGCGGCTTTCGCTCCTCGCCGGGCTGCTTCGCTTTCGTCAAACCAGGCGGCGACGTCCTCGGCAACGGTTCGCCAGGCGCGCTCGGCCTGGAAGGTGTGGCTCATGCCGTCGTAGGTTTGCATCGGCGCATCGAGCGCCACTGCCGTCTCCGCAACGGCGTCCGGAGGCACAACATGGTCGCCGGTCGCGGCGAAGAACTTCACCGGTGTGCGCACGCGCTCGAGGGCGACCGGATACCCGCTCAGCAGGAACGGAAGCATCCGCGGCGACTCCGGCGCGAGATCCGCAGTGACGCGCTTGGCCAACGCCGGATCGACCGTGTCGCTGTAGATGCCTCGCGGTGGCGCACCGAGGTGCCGGACACCGGGCTCGAGGCCAAGCGCGGCAAACTTCGCGAAGCTGCCCGGGTCGGTTCTCAGCACCTGATGCAGCGTTGATCGAAGGCCCGTATGCGGGACGGGTGACAGCAGTGCCGCGGCCGGCAGGTCCCGCTCTGCGAGCAGCCGCAGCGTGGTGAGACCGCCCATGGAATGCGCCAGGACCAGCGGCTCGCCGCCGATCCGGTCTGCGGCGCGGCGCAGATCGTTGAGATAGCGCTGCCGACCGCACCGCAACCGCGGCAGCCTCGGCCTGCCGTGGCCGGCAAAGGTCAGCGTGTGGACGTCGTGGCCGCGCTCGGCGAAGAACGGCACGAAGGTGTCATGCCAGATCCGGCCGCTCGAGAAGGCGCCGGGGACCATGAGAATCGGGGCGCCTGGATGGGCTCCGCTTGCGGTGGTGCTATGGAGTTTGAAGTCGGTCATGGACGTGATGTTTACACTGTACGCATGATAGTATACGGCGTAAATGTCAACGAGATGTCCCCGCGACGGGTGACGAGACAGCGACCATGGCCCAGCCCCTTCGACGAACCACCGAGGCCCCTCAGGCAACCCGCGATGCGTGCATCGCCGCCGCCCATGCGCTTCTCGATGAGGTCGGTCCCGAGCAGCTCAGCCTGCGCGCCGTGGCGCGCGGGGCTGGCGTGTCGTCGATGGCGCCCTACCGCCATTTCGAGTCGAAGGAGGCGCTGCTCGCCGAGCTTGCCCGGCAGGGGTTTGCGGAGCTGGGGGCATCGGTTCGAGAGGGGTGCCCGAACGGCGTTCACCTGGTCGACTTCGATCAGTTTCGAGCGATGGCCGAGTGCTACGTGGCGTTCGCGGAGCGCCGCCCGGCCCTATACCGCCTGATGTTCTCGGGCGTCATTTCCGACCACCGCGCGCACGAGGCGCTCTGGCGGGACTCGCGGTGGTCGTTCGAGGTCGTGATCGCCGCGATCGAGGTGCTGCAGAAGGACGGTCGCTTCCGGGAAGGACGTGCCATCGAGCTGGCCCTCCACGTCTGGAGCGTGATGCACGGCTTCGTCAGCCTCGAGCTCGACCGGCTCATGGGAGGTCGGGGGAGCATGGTCGAGCGCTTCCGCCCGCACATCGACCTCCTGCTTCACGGACTCTGTTCGCCCACCGAGTAGTTTGGTTGAGTCCGACGGACTGCTAGGCTTCCGGCGTTGACCGCCAACGATCCGGAGCCGCCATGATTCGCCCCCTTGCCGTCCCCGCGCTGCTGCTCTCGCTCGCTGCCAGCGCCGAACCCTTCACCGCAGAACACCTCGTCCGGATTGATCGGGTGGGTGGTCCCGTCGTCTCGCCGGATGGCACGCAGGTCGTCTATACCCTGCGGTCGACGGATATGGACGTCGACCGCGGCCGAACCGATCTCTGGTTGAGCAGCCTCGACGGCGGCGAGCCGCAGCGGCTCACCACCCACGATGCGGGCGAGTCGAGCCCGGCCTGGGCGCCGGACGGGCGCCACATCCTGTTTCTCAGCAAGCGCGGGGATCACAACCAGGTCTGGCGGATCGCCGTGGACGGCGGCGAGGCGCAGCCCGTGACGGATCTGCCGCTCGATGTGGGCAGCTTCCGGCTCTCACCGGGCGGCGATCGACTGGTGGTCTCCCTGTCCATCTTCCTCGATTGCGACACGCTCGCCTGCACCGTCGAGCGCAATGCCGAGGCGAGTTCATCCAAGGTCAGCGCTCAGGCCTACGACCAGCTCTTCGTGCGTCACTGGGACTACTGGCTCGATGACCGCCGGTCCCAGCTCTTCGCCCTGACCGTCGGCGCGGACGGCGCGACCGAAGGGAAGCCCGTGCGCGTGAGTCGCCTCGACGCCGACGTACCGTCCAGGGTTTGGGGGGGCAGCGGGGAATACGCGATCGCCAACGACGGGGAGACGATCTACTTCGCGGCCCGCCTGCGCGACGCCGCGGAGCCGACGTCGACCAACTTCGACATCTACGCCGCGCCCATGAATGGAGATGGCGAGGTCGTGAACCTCACCCGCGAAAATCCCGCCTGGGACACGGCCCCGATCCTCAGCCCGGACGGTCGCCAGCTGGCCTACCTGGCGATGGCGCGAGCCGGCTTCGAGGCCGACCAGTTCGAGGTCGTTCTGCGCGACCTCGAATCCGGGTCCACGCGCACGCTGACGACGGACTGGGATCGCTCGCCGTCGTCCATGGCTTTCACCGCTGACGGGTCGTCGCTGCTCCTGAATGCTCAGGATGTCGGGCACAAGACGCTGTGGCAGCTGGAGCTCGACGGCGGCGAGATCCGCCGGCTCCGCGAGGACGCATACATCAGTTCTTTCGACGTCGCCGGCGATCGCGTCGTGTTCGCTCGCGACACGCTGACCTCGCCGAGCGAGCTCTTCGTCGGGTCCCTGACGGGGGCTGACGAGCGACAGCTCACGCGCTTCTCCGAGCGCGTCCTCGACGGCGTCGAACTGGGCGAGTACGAGCAGTTCTCCTTCGCCGGCGCCGACGGCCATAACGTTTACGGGTTCCTGGTCAAGCCCGTCGGCTTCGATGCCAACGCAAGCTACCCCATCGCTTTCCTCATTCACGGCGGCCCCCAGGGCAGCTTCTCCAATCACTGGCACTACCGCTGGAATCCCCAGACCTACGCCGGCCAGGGCTACGCCGTGGTGATGATCGACTTTCACGGGTCCACGGGCTACGGGCAGAACTTCACCGACGCCATCACCGGTGACTGGGGCGGCAAGCCGCTCGAGGACCTGCAGCTTGGTCTCGCCGCGGCGCTCGAGCGCTACGACTTTCTCGATGGCGACAAGGTCTGCGCGCTGGGCGCCTCCTATGGCGGCTACATGATCAACTGGATCGCCGGCAACTGGGCCGACCGCTTCGATTGCCTGGTGAACCATGACGGTATCTTCGACATGCGCTCGATGTACTTCACCACCGAGGAACTCTGGTTCGTCGAGTGGGAGAGCGGCGGGCCGTACTTCTCGGTGCCGCAGAACCACGAACGCTTCAATCCGGCGAACCACGTCGAGAACTGGCGAACCCCGATGCTCGTGATCCACGGCGAGCTCGACTATCGCGTGCCGGTCACCCAGGGCCTCGCCACCTTCACGGCCCTCCAGCGCCGGGGCATCGAGAGCCGCCTGGTCTATTTCCCGGACGAGAACCACTGGGTGCTCCGGCCCCACAACTCGATCCGCTGGCACGAGGAGGTCAACGGCTGGCTGGGGAGATTCCTGGCCGACTGATCGGGTTTGCGTTCGCCGCACGCGTCCGGGATGAACCCTGACGCTGGAGGGCGACGATGGAACCCAGGGACATCGGGCGGGCGCTGGAGGCGTCGCGCCGCGAGGCGGAGCGGCTGCTGCGGCTGGAGCTCTGCCGTTGGCTCCCGGCGGCGCCCATCGGGCCGGCGGGTGTCGGCGTGATTGCCATTGCGGACCGGCGCCTCGCGATCGTTCTGGACCGAGAAGGGATCAGGCGCGAACGCAGCCTGCTCCGGCAGGGTTTTTGCGTCCTGCATTTCTGGAGCCACGAGGTCCTGGCACGCACACCGGAGGTGCTGCGATCGATTCGCGCTGTGCTGGCCGCACGAATGCCCTGACTTTGCGACGCAACATCGCCGTGCGATGCTCCGGTGTCGTCCGATAGGAAGAGCGTGATGGCACAGCCTTCGGTGCGCGATTCGCTGCTCATGGCGGCGAGCCTGATCATTATCTTCAGCGCGATGAAGGCGGCCTCCGCCATCGTCCTGCCGTTCCTGCTCGCCGGGTTCCTTGCGCTGCTCGCAGCCGCGCCGATGGGGTGGATGACCGCTCGCGGCGTGCCGACCTGGATCGCCTTGCCCACCGCCGTGCTCATGCTGCTCGGCGCCGTCTCCCTCTTCCTCGTCCTGATCGCGGGCAATTCGGGCGCCTTCGCCGAGCGCTTTCCCTTCTATCAGTCGCAGCTCCTGCAGCAGGTCGGGCAGGTGCAGACGTGGCTCGGCGGCTGGGGTATCGATACCAGCGACTACGATGTGCGTGAGCTCCTCGAACCCGGGGCCGCGGTGGCCTTCGTGGGGGGCGCGTTCAACCAGGCGCGCAAGCTGCTCACCAACGGTCTGCTCATTCTGCTGACGGTCATCTTCATGCTGCTGGAGGTGTCGGCCCTGCCGGATCGGATCCGCCGCCTGAGCACATCGCCGCTCGACACCGAGCTGCGCGCCACGCGCTTCGTCCAGGCAATTCGCCACTATCTGGTCATCAAGTTCGGGATCAGCGTGATCACCGGGATCCTCGCCTGGTTTCTCTGCTGGATCTTCGGCGTCGATTTCCCGTTGCTCTGGGGGGTAGTCGCCTTCGCGCTGAACTTCATTCCCACGATCGGCTCGATCATCGCGGCGATTCCGCCGGTCCTGCTCGCGCTCGTCGAGCTCGGCTTCTTCCCCGCGCTGGGCGTGGCCGGTGGCTTCGCCGCGATCAACGTCTTCATGGGTAGCGGGATCGAGCCGCGGCTCATGGGCGAGCAGCTCGGACTGTCGACGCTGGTGGTCTTCCTGTCCCTGGTCTTCTGGGGCTGGATGTTCGGGCCGATCGGCGCGTTGCTCTCCGTGCCGCTGACGATCTCGGGCAAGTTCGCGCTGGAATCCGACCCGGCGACGGCGCGCTACGCGGTGCTGCTCGATTCGGGGAAGCCACCGCCGACCGTCAAGATGCCGACGGCGAGATTACCGGACGGTCCTCCTGAATAGGCCTTCCGACTAGCCCTCAGATCACATCGGCGACGTCTGCAAGCGCCATCGCCAGGCTTGCCTTCGCCCAGTTCAACGGCGTGATGGGCGAGGGCAGAAAGCCCGGCCGACCATCGATCAGCACCTGGTTGATGCTTTCGGGCACGGCCAGCGGCCCGACCGGACTGCCGTCGGCGCCGAGGATGACGCCGGCGTGGCTGTTGCCGGTGACCTGACCGAGCGCCCGCTTCAGATGCCATTCCGCGAGGAACCGATCGATCTCCGCCGTGCGGGCATCGTCCGTCCGGCGCATGAGGGCGAGGCGGATCATGGCGAGCTTCGAGTCGAAGAACCACTGCGCCTCGGTGTTGGGTCGCAGGCGGCGGAAGCGCGACAGGAACGCGGCGCGGTCCGAAGAGTCGCCCGTCGCCGTGGGAACACCCTCGGGATCGACCTCGCGGCCCGAACGGATCCAGTAGTTGGCGCCTTGGTAGCTGTCATTCACATAGCGAATCGTGCCGAAGGGCCGCGAGAGCTTCTCCAGGATGGCGGCGGCGAGGCGCAGTTCGCCCTCCGCGAGCTCCGCGAGCGGTAGGGGCAGGAAGAGGTTGAAGAGCGCGGCATCCGCACGGCGGAACTCGACCGCGTAGGGTCCGTGCAGCGTCGTCGACTCGCCGCCCTGGCGGAGGCCCGCGTGGATCGTCGCGTAGCCGCTGGCAATCAGTGGATCGAGCTGGCGCGGATCGGTCCCGATCCTCGCCGCCAGCGCGTCGTCCGCGCAGAGCACTGCGCGCCACTGCTCCAGCCCGCGCACGACCATCGCGATGCTCGAGACGTTGACCTTGTTCACTTCCTCCCACGCGCCGGCGCCCGGATAGGCGTGGTAAGCGATCCGCTCGAAGTAGACCGGCAGCTGCTGCAGGACCGTGACGCGATCCGCGGTGAAGTCCTCCGCGGCGATCAGGCCGTCGGCGGTGGCGTGCGCGACCGCGGCGAGTAAGATCCCGTGGGCGTCGTTCTGGCGGTGGTTCCAGACCTCGGGCTCGCCGTCGACGAGGACGTCGTCAAGGTCGGGCGAGTTGCCGTCGAAGCGGACATGGGGCACGTGCATGGTGCCGTCGAGCGCGAGCGCCGGATCCGCGATGACCCGGTCGAAGCGTTCCCGCTGGGCCGCGGTGGCGTAGTAGTCCCAGAGCGCGAGCAGCAGGCGACGGGCCTCGTCGGTTGCACCGATGCGCCGATAGCCGAAATAGATCCAGCCGGAATCGCGGACCCAGATCGCGTCGTAGTTCGTATCGTCGTGGCCGCCGTCGGGCACGAGCCGCTCGGCGCCCTTGGCGAAGCCGCGCTCCGTGAGACGGATCTCGAGTCCCGGCGCGATCCGATCCCGGATCTCTGCAAGCGACGCGCCGGTCAGGCGGTTGGCGATGAGCGGGACGAGGTCGTCGTTGAAGGCCATGACGAACTGGCCCTCACTCGTCAGTACCTCGCGATGGATGGCGCCCTGCGCGAGGTAGCGCGCGACGCGCTCATACCCCTCCCGGCGCGGGTCCTGGGCCACGTGGTCGATCCCTTTCTTGTCCCGGGACGAGCCTAGCCCGTTTCGGTGAGGCTGTCTTCCGCGGCCGAAATGATCAGGTTTTGTGCACGATTGCGCGTAATGGGCATCACCCCGTGCTGACCTCAACTTCTGGACCATGCGCGGCCTGGGTGTTCCCGGTAGTTTCAAGCGACGGTTTTCTGGAGGTTCTGGACATGGAAGCACGGAATAAATTGATCAGGGCGGCGGGCCTTGCGCTGCTCACGCTGGGCGCTGTGGCGCAGGCCCAGGTCGGTACCGGGCCGGAGGACGCCGAGTGCGGCAATGGCGTCGTTGACGAGCGGCCGGACCGCTTCTTTACCTGCGAAGCGCTGCAGAGCTTCTCCAAGGGCTTCGACACGCATGCGCTCGAGCTGTTCAAGCGCGCCTCGCTCTGGGGCAGCAAGCAGGCGCAGTACCGGGTCGGGCTCATGACCATGGGCGGTATCGGGACCGACGCCGACGCCATCGAGGGCGCGGCGTGGCTGCTCCTTGCCAACGAACGGAACAATCGCGAGATCACCGACCGGCTCAACCAGGTGATGAGCTCGCTCGAACAGGACCAGCGTCGGATCGTCGAGAACCGGGCCGCCGAACTGCGCGAGAAGTATGGCGACTTTGCGGCCCTCGATCGCCGCGCAACCTGGGTGCGACGGCAGAAGATCGACATGACCGGTTCGCGCGCGGGCCGGGCCATCGGCTCGAGCCTGGTGGCGGTTTCGGGCGCGGCCCTCGGCGGCGGCGCCCCGGTCGGGGCCCAGAACTCCGGGACGATCGGCGTTGCCATGGGCAACCAGTACGACCAGTACGAGATCGAGCTGCGCAATATCGTCACCTCTGTCGAGTATCGCGACTTCGAGGTGATCGAAGCGGATGTAGAGCCCGCCGCTGACGAGGCGGACGACGACCGGTAATCGTATTGCCCGGGCGGTCTCCCGCCGCCCGGGTCCGTCCCGCAAGACGGCCGCCGAGGTAGTAGACTGTCAGGGCAACGGATTGCCGGAGCGTCTCTGCCATGGAAGCATTCACTCGACTTGTCCTGACCTTCGCGCTCGCAGGGTTCCTGCTCGGCGAGACGGCAAACGCGCAGGTCGGCACCGGCCCCGAAGATTCCGAGTGCGGCAACGGCGTGATCGGCGAACGCCCCGACCGCTTCTTTACCTGCGAGGCCCTGCAGAGCTTCAAGAAGGGCTTCGATACCCACGCGCTCGAACTCTTCCAGCGCGCATCACTCTGGGGCAACAAGCAGGCCCAGTATCGGGTCGGTCTGATGACGCTCGGCGGGATCGGGACCGAGCCCGACCCCATGGAGGCGGCGGCCTGGATGCTGCTCGCCAACGAACGCAACAACCGTGAGATCACCGAGCGTCTCAACCAGGTCATGCAGACCCTCGACGGGGACCAGCTTGCGGCCGTGAACGTCCGGGCCGCCGAGCTGCAGGAGAAGTACGGTGATTTCGCGGCGCTCGATCGCCGGGCCCGCTGGGTTCGTCGGCAGAACATCAATATCACCGGCTCGAGAACCGGTCGGCCCATCGGGTCGAGCCTCATTGCCACGTCGGGCGCAGGTCTCGGCGGCGCCCGCCCGGTCGGCGCGCAGAATTCCGGCACGACGGGGCTCGGCCTGCAATCAGGCTATGACGCCTATGAGTGGGAGCTGCGCAACATCGTGACTTCGGTGGA
>JBCCZC010000062.1:0-17976 GCA_039188505.1 Pseudomonadota bacterium
CTGGTCGCTGGGATCGCGATCCGGTGGACCCACGGTGCCGATGAAGAGATCCGGCGAAATCGAATGGCGGGCGTCGACGTAGCCGGCAATGTCGCCATAGTCCTTGCCGTCCGTCGCCGCGAAGAACTTGACGTCGGCCTGACCGTCGTTGACGACCTGAAACCCGAAGATCGGCGCCGCGGCGCCCGGATTGGTCGTGAAGAACAGACTGACGCGAAATACGGTGAAGAACTGCGGCTGATTGTTGTTGGGCGTGGCCGTATTGGGGCGGTAACCGGTATTCCAGTCGTAGGTGCCCCGCAGCTCGACGGTGTCGGCGCCGGCGATGACGTTGCCGTTCTCGTCCACCGGCGTGAGATCGAAGGTGGAGTTGCCGTTTCGCTCCTGGACGATCATGAACTCGTCGGGGAAGACCGGCTGCTCCAGGGTGGTGACGTAATCGACGCCGACGACACCCCCGGCATCGTCCCGCACATAATCGCAGACATCCGAATTGCTGAAGACCCGCCGCATCGCGTCCACGAAACCGGCATCGCCATCGAAGGTCTGGGTGGCGTTCTCGACCACGGCGACGCCCGTCGTGCCGTTGTAGTTCTCGGCAACGTCGATGGTCCCGCCAATGCGATCAGCAACAGCGATGGTCGTCCCGTCGGTGACGTTGATCTGGGAGAGAAAGACGTTGCCAGCGTTGCACGTCGTGTTGAAGGTCGCGTCCGCGTTGTTCGACGCATCGGTCGGGGCGACGTTCTCGGCGGTCTGGGTGAACTGAACGCCCCCGATCTCGTAGACCACGGAGACCACCGGCACGTGGTTGCCCGCGGCGCCGTTGTCGGGATCCACGATGATCTGCCCGTGGGCTATTCCGGACATACCCAGCAGGGTGGACCAAAGGGCAATCGCTGGCGCTCTCATGGGTGCATTCCCTCGCCGACCTCGAGAGGCCGCGTTGTCGCATAAGGGGTACAGACACACCGAGCTTGGTGACGGATGTCGAGCGTGTCTCGAATCGCCCTTGCTGGCTGGTCCCCCTGTTGACCCAGCCGATTCGGCGATTTCTGGTGCCTGGGTAGCGCCTCCGGCGATCCTGCCGCGCGCGCTTTGAACGCGCAAAAGCATACGTCGCCATGCCTTCGGCCGCAATGAAACCGGTTGCCCCGGACACCTGCTCCCGCAAGGGCTGGAAGCGCCCGTGCGCGATCGGTATCGCAATCGCGAAGAACGTCACCGGTGCAGACGTCACCCGTCTGGTCTCGTGGATCAACGGCATCGCTGATGCGACGAATGCTTGGTCGCCCGCCCCGAAACTCTTCATGCACGGGCGCTGAAGGCCTAGACTCCTGCCGTTCTCAGGGGGACGCCTTCTCGGAGCTCTACAAGAAGGCGAATTCCCGCAGTCAGCGCAAGCAGAGACAGGGACGGGGCCCGGTCCAGATTGGAACCACGATTGCCCGGCGAACGCTGAAGTCGTCCGCGGCCGAGGCATTCGGGCGCGGCGTCGACTGCCCGCTGACCCGTGGGCCCCGGGAGTGCTCAACCGGCGATGACGCCGCACGAATCGATAGGCGAACCATGAAGACTGAACATCTCAACGACTGGCTGGCGCTGGCCGCGAACTTTGGGGTCATCCTCGGCATCGGATTTCTGGTCTACGAGCTTCAGCAGGCCAATACGATCGCGCAGGGAGAGGCGCGCGATCGGAACTCGGCGGCGATCTTCGATATCTCCCAAGCCATTGCCGAAAACGAACGACTCGTGGCCTTGACGGTCAAGCTGAGACAGGCAACGCCGGAGTTGAGCGAAACGGAGCACGAACTGGCTCGCCGGCTGGCCGCCATGTACGTGAGTCAGTGGGGCAAGCTGGTGATCCAGAATTCCACGGGCCTGCTGCCCGAAAGCAGCCTGAGCTTCGGCCAGGCCGGAATTGCCGCGACCTTCGATCAATATCCCGGCCTGGCCCCCCACCTGGCCGAGTACCTCTCGTACCGAGGGGTCACCGCGGGCACAACGAATCCGGTTTGGCGTGTGGTCTGGACGGAGATCTCAGCGCGTGGTGACGCCGGTTAGGGAAGCAGCGGTCCCGCCCCTCGGTCGAGAGAAGCGAGACACCGGTACACCGCCCGAGCGCCGTCTCGAAGTGGCGTGCCTTCGGGGCATCAACTCGCCGCCCCTGAATTTGAGGGCGCGATCAATGCTGGTGACGATATCGACGACCTGTGTGGGGATCATCCAGGACGAGCAGCGCATCCAGAGCGATGCCATGCGCGCCCCCGGCCCACGAGGGCGTACCCCGCCGCCTTGAGCGATATGCTGCCCGAATCGAGGAAGGGACGCGGCCCACGGCCTCATTGCAAGCCGTTTCGGACCACTGTCGGGCTGAAGCCGTGGGCGTGCCGTGGACCTCGCCGGCTCGGGCTCCCAACATGAAATCCACCTCGCAGAGACCCACGAAATGATTGTCAGAAAACTGCGCCTGCAACGCGGCTGGTCCCAGGACCATCTTGCGGAGCTGACCGGACTCAACGTTCGGACGATCCAGCGCATCGAGCGGGGCCAGTCGCCAAGCCTGGAGTCGCAGAAAGCACTGGCTTCGGTCTTCGAGGTGGATGTATCAACCTTTCAACCCGGAGCTCCGACCATGACCCAAGACCTTGAGCCGGCACGCGCCACCATCGAGGACGACGAGAGAGAGGCCATGGCGTATGTGAAAGGCCTCATCGGCTTCTACAGTCACCTCGCCTCCTTCGTCATCCTGATGCTGATCGCAGGGATCGCGGTGGGATTCAACAACCCGATCTTCCTCTGGGTGGCTGGCGGCTGGGGTGTCGGGGTCATCTGCCACGGGCTCAATGCCTACGAATTGCTGAAGCCGTTCAGCGTTCGCCTCGAAAAACGACTCATCGAGAAGCGCCTCGGAAGACGGCTTTGAGCTACCTGCAGCTGGCCTACGTCCATCTGGCCACCATCCTTCCCGCGTTTCTGATCGGGACCTTCCTGTTGCTCAGCCGCAAGGGGACCGGCATCCATCGGCTATTGGGCAAGGCCTACATGGTGCTGATGCTGTGCACGGCCGTGGCAACGCTGCTGATGCCCGCCCGCAATGGGCCGCGGATACTCCTGGACCATTTCGGCTACGGCCACATCTTCTCCATCGTCGTGCTCGTGACGATTTTCGCCGCCTACCGGAGTATTCGGCGGGGTGACGTGCGCAAGCACCGTCAGAACATCCTTGGCTCCTACTTCGGCGCCATCTGGATCGCTGGGCTGCTGGCGTTCACGCCCGGACGGATCATTCACGGCGTGCTTTTTGGCTAGGCCAGGAGGTCGTCGGGTTCCTGCACCCACGGACCCGGAAGTGCGGAACCATCCGGGGTCGCGTTCAGCAGGTGGTCGTGGACGCGGTGTGGACCGCGCCGACTCGGGCTCCCGACACCTGCGGGTCCGCGACGGGTCTGGAAGCAGGCGAAGTTGTCGCTGACGCCGTCACCAGCAGATCGACCGAGGCGCGGTTTGGTATGGTCTACGTCGTCGCCTGACTCGGCCCTACTTCGTCGCTTGACGTGGAATCGACCGACCGGGCTCTTGCCTTCCGCACCAGAGCAGCACCGTGAGATCGAGCATGTCCCAAGCACCCTGGCCTTTCCTCCGCGGATTCACCCTCGCCTTGAGCCTGCTGGTCAGCAGTTCGGGAGCCCTGAGCAACGGGAGTTCTACGAGCAAGGAGATCCACGTCTTCATCGAACGCCAAGTCCTCATCGCCAAGGAGAACGGCGAGGAGGTCTACAGCTTCGATATCGTGACGGGTCGCGACGGGAAGGAGACCACGGCGGGTCGCTACAGCGTGTTCCGGAAACACGAGAAGTACACCAGCAAGACCTACGGCTCCGAGATGCCCTACACCCTGTTCTTCACCGAAGACGGCAAGGCGATCCACGGCACTCAGATGGCGACACTGCGTTCCTATCGGCACGCCTATCTGACCGAGTCCGTTGGCTCTCAGGGTTGCGTTGGCCTGACCGACGACAACGCCAAGGCCATCTTCGATTGGGCACCGGTCGGAACGCCCGTGATCGTCGTCAATGAGTGAGTCTTCGCCTTCCTCGCGCCTGGCAGCGTGGCTCCGCTGGGCCCTGGTACTGCTGGTCGTGTCGATGGCAGCTGTGGCCTCGGGAGCCCCGGCCCAGAAGGCGGACAGTGTCCTCGTGGTCAAGAGCGAGAAGCGGCTGTAGCTGATCAAGGATGGGCGACTGATGAACTCCTATCGGGTCACGTTCGGCTCGGATCCTCAGGGACACAAGGAAAGGGAGGGGGACGGGCGCACCCCCGAAGGCCACTACGTGCTCGACTACAAGAACTCGAGAAGCTGATATCACAAGTCGATCCATGTCTCCTATCCGAACGAGCAGGATCGCGAGAACGCGAGGCGGCTTGGCGTTCCCCCGGGCGGCGACATCATGATTCACGGCCAGGCCAACGGCTGGGGCTGGGCCGGGCCCGTGATGCAGCTCTTCTCCTGGACCGACGGCTGTGTCGCCCTCAGCAACAGCGACATGGACGCGGTGTGGCTCGCGGTCGACGCCGGCACACCGATCGAGATACGCCCCTGATGAACACCGCTCCCGGATCGGCGATGACACCCACACCCCGGCGAGTTCGTGGCCAGTCGAGTTCTCCTGATCCGAGCCCCACTCGTGCCGGTGGACGCAACGAGCCATGAATTCGAAGATCGACCAGGCGCCACGCCCCGTGTCCCTTGCGATCAAGCTCCTGTACGTGATCGTGGCTATTGGCGTGATCCGTACGGGCATGACCGTCATGCGCCATATCGAAGTCCGCTCTCCCGATTTCCTGATCTTCAGCAAGGCGGCCATCTATGCCGTTTCACTGCTGGTCATCCATCAGGCGGGTAAGGGGCGAAACTGGGCGAGGTGGACGCTCGCGGGCCTCCTGATCATCCATATCCCCCTGACCATCCTGCCCGCATTCGACTCCTTCGCGTCCAACCCGCTGAACATGGGTCTTGGCTTCGTTCAGCTGGCCATGTATCTCGTCAGCCTGGCGCTTCTATTCTCGCGCAACAGTTCGAATTGGTTCGGCAAGGGCAGCTAGCGTCTCGGTTCGTAGGAGCGTCCTGAGGTGGCCCCTTGCGTGATGGAAGAGTTCACGGGAGAGAGATGAAAACGGCAAAAGACTGGATGGAGTTTGGCGCATCGACCGGCATCATCGCCGGGCTGGTGATGGTCGGGTTTCAGATGAAGCAGAACTCCGAGCTGCTGCGAACTCAGTTGCTGTTCGAGGAAGCGATCTACTACACGCAATCGGAGGAGATCTTTCTCGGGGAGAATCCGGCGGCGGTGTGGGCCAAATCAATCGAGGCACCAGAGGATCTGAGCCTTGAAGAACAGAGAGTCCTGGAAGCCTATTACTGGTCAGCGCACAAGCGATGGGAGAACCTCTATCGCCTCTCTGAGTCCGGTCTCATCGATGATGAATGGCGCAGCAGAGTAGCCGAAGAAGCGCCCTATTTGTTCGGTCACCCGTACGCCTATGCCTGGTGGCAGACGTACTCCGCAACGGAACCAGACGACGAGTTGACCCGGCTGATCTCATCACGGCTGGCCAAGCTTCCCCGGTTCACCATTGACTATCATCGTGAGCACAGGGAGGCCTACAGGCGTCTGGTCGAGGAGTAGCTCACAGCCGACTCGCCGACCCGCTTGGAGAACCCGCTTCCAGCCCTGGCCCACGTTCCGGGACGCTGGAACGGTTCATGGTACTGACGATCGACGCCAGCCCGTCGCGTCAAGGCCGAGCCCGTATACTTATCGCCTGCCCGGTTCGATGAAGACCGACTCCTTGACCAGGATCGCAATCCTCCAGCATGACGTCAGCAGAAGCTATCTGCTGCACGCGGTCGCGGCGGGCTGGCCATCACGCGGTATCGAGTTGATTCATCATGCCGGGCCAGCGGAGATCCCGTCAGCCGACGTGCTGTTCCTGCACGTGGACCTGACGGTGCTCCCCGCCGCCTATCGCGAGGCCGTCGCTGACCACCCGTTCGTGATCAACCGAGATGCCGTGGACATCACCCGGGGCCGGTACAGTCGGCTACTGCTCGAGCGCACCAGCAGCTGGAAAGGCACCGTGATCGTCAAGACCAACCACAACTACGGCGGAATTCCAGAAGAGACCGAGCGGCAGCGGCGGGGCGTAGCCCAGAGGGCGACGTCGAGCTGGGCCAGAACCCGGACGCTCAATCCCCGCCGGTATCCCCTCTTCCCATCCGTGGCGCAGGTGCCCCGCGGGGTCTGGCGCAATCCTCAGCTCGTGGTCGAGCGTTTTCTGCCCGAACGGCAGGGCGATCTGTTCTTCGTCCGCTACTGGTCCTTTCTTGGCGACGCATCGATGACCGGGCGGCTGGGTTCGAGGCACCACGTCGTCAAGTTCAGCACCATGGTGACGGACACCGGACCGACGCGGCCGCCGCCGGAACTGCGTGAGCTGCGCGAGCGCTTGGGGCTGGACTACGGGCGTTTCGACTATGTGGTGCACGGCGATGACGTCTTCGTGCTCGACGCGAACAAGACCATGGGTCAGGGATCGTCGGACCCGGCCAAGTTACGGCAGTACCGTTCCTTCGGCTTGCGTGCCATCGAGGGCCTGCTGGGACCGGCCCTCGTCGACGGAACGTCGAATCGGGGCGGCCGGTGATGCATGCGCCCGCACAGCTTGATCGCTGGGAACGCCACTACCACCGGACCGGCTTCGTCCACGTCCCAGCCGTGTTCTCCGGGGCCGAGATCGCCGGATTCAGACAGGAGTGCGAACGTCTCTGGGCCGACCAGGTCGTCGGCGCAAGAACGGATGGGGGTTCCGAGGAGGCCCTGCCGTTCCGCGTGGACCGGCGCGATCGGACCGATGGCAGCCGGATTCCCGAGCGGCTGGACCCGGTGCTCGATATCTCGCCACCATTCGCGGCCCTCGTCGACGACGAACGCGTGCGCACCCTCGTCGAGCGCCTCCTCGGCGAACCGGCGCGCCTGTTCAAGGACAAGCTGATCTTCAAGGCACCGGGAACCGTCGGCTATCCCCTGCACCAGGACTTCGCCTACATCTCGTTCATGGATCTGCCAGCGGACAGCCAGCTCGCGGTGTGCATCGCCATCGACGACGCGGGCGAAGCGAACGGTGCGATGGAGATCTATCCGGGTCTGCATCGCGAGCTCTTCGCGACAACCCTGGACGAGAACCATGTGATCGAAGCGCATCGCGTCGGGAGCGTCGATCCGCACCTGCTGTGCATGGCGGCGGGCGACCTGCTGGTCTTCCACGCCCTGGCCCCGCACCGCAGCGCGCCGAACGCCACGTCGAGCCCGCGCCGCCTGCTCTACCTGACCTTCAACCGGGCAAGCGACGGCGATTTCCACGATACCTACTATCGACTGGGGAAGCCCTGATGGATCTGGTCCTGGCCCAGGCAGTGGTGGCGCTCGAGGTGCTCCAGTTCGGCCCGAGCGAGAAGAACAAGGACGACTCACGGTCCTGCCGCTTCGAACCACGGCACCTTATGTCATCGCCAGCGATCCTCGATCATGTCGGTCGACGGATGGCCGACATCGCCACGCGATCCTGTCGGGGCAGTGGTCTGATCGGCATTGCGACCTCAGGCATCGCGTGGACGGCCGTGACCAGCCTGCACGCCGGCCTGCCGATGCTGTACGTGCGCAAGACGGCCGAGAAGCTCGTGAGCAACAAGCTCATCGAGGGCCGGCCGCCCGAGGGCGGCAAACTGATCCTGATCGACGATCTGCTTTTCGCCGGCGAGTGCAAACGCGAGGCAATCCGGATCATCCGGGATCACGGCTTCGAGGTCACAGACCTGATCGTCATCGTCGATCGCCAGCTCCAGCGGCGGAGCGACGGCCCGCGCATCGAGGACGAGTTCGGCTTGACGCTCCACCGGCTGATCACCATGGAGGAGATCGTCCGGCACATGATCGAGACTGGAACGATCACCACCGAGCAGCTCGAGGACCTGATCCGCGACTACCGACACTTCGATCGCTGGGAGCTCCCCGCCTTCGCGGCGGGCTAGCGACCCGGCCGAAGCTACCGCGCCGGCACGGCTCGCCACGATTTCATAGGTTCGTAGTCGCGCCGTCTCGCGGCAATCTCGCAGCGGCCAATCGCCCGGGTCTACGGCTCTGGCGAAGGGTCCGCTACAGCTGCTCGTTGAGTTCGGCCGCACCCTGAAAGACGAGCTTCTGTCGCTTCGCTCCCTGCCCTTCGACCGCGAAACGCCCGAGCCCCGGTACGTGCACGCCGTCAGGTGCCAGCATCGCCACGGCAATCGATCGAACGGCCTCCTGGTGCGGCGTCCCCAGCTCCGGCGGATCGCCACCCGCTGCGTAGGCGCGTAGTTCCGCGCTGGCGCGGAACATGGCGATCCGACAGGCGGGGCGCCCCGGCGCGGCCTTCCGCTGGCAGGTGGAGAAGGTCCCGAACCCTGCGACCCGGTATCGCTTCCCGTGAACGAGCTCCTGGGCGACGTCCTCGGCAAAGGCTGCGACTCGCTGCGGATCCGCGGCTGTTGCTTCGCTTTTCATGACCTGTCTCCAATCGCCCTTTCCGAAGTGTGCCATCCCCCCGACCCGCCCCACCACCTTCTCGGTCCGTGGCGGCTCGAGCCGGCGCGCTCCTTTCCCCTCCCTGCGGTCGGGGCAAGGTGGCCTGAGCGTGCTCGTGCGTTTCGTGCTAAAAGGCCGGTTCCGAAGATGCCGCAGGCAACGTCATGCAGATCGAATCCCTCAAGCGCGCACTTGCGGCGGTACTCCTGCTGCTGCTTTCGACCGCGTCCTGTGGGAGCGAGGACGATCTCTATCCCAGCCGGGCGGACGCCCTGGGCGATGTGGAGTCGGCGCTCGAGCGCGCAGCCGCGGACGACCGACTGGCCCTCGTCGTGCTCGGAGCGGACTGGTGCCACGATTCCGAGGCGCTGGCCCGCCGGCTCGATGAGTCGCCGCTGGCCGAGCTCATTGCCGAACACTACGAGCCGGTTCTGGTGGATATCGGCTACTACGAGGCCGGAGTCGACGTCGTGCAGCGCTTCGGCGTGCCGATCTACTACGCCACGCCGACGGTGCTGATCATCGATCCGCAGACAGGCCAACTCGTGAACGAGGACGATCGCCACCGCTGGGGGCGCGCGGACTCTATCAGCATGGCGGAGTCCGTCGGCTACTTCGAGGCCATGGCCGAGCGAGAGGCTCCGAAGGCCCCGCCCGAAGTGCTACTGCCCTATCTCCAGCAGCTTGCTGCCTTCGAGGCCGCCCAGGCAGCCCGCGTTGCGGACGGATTCGAGGTGGTCGGCCCGCTGCTGCGAACGCTGGATGAGACCGGGAAACGGCCCGCCAGCTTCGACGAGCGCTGGCGGGAGCTCTCGAGCTTCCGCAACGCCATTCCCAAGGATCTCCGCCGGCTCCGGGTGCAGATCGATGAGATGCTGGCCATGGGCGCGCAGGATTTCGAGATCGAGTTCCCCGACTATCCGCCTCAGTCCTGGGAAGACTGAGGACCCGAGTGCGGCGCCCGCGCACGGGCGTCAATCACCGGGTGGAACCCCGGTCTGGCGTCCGACCAGAACCGAAGGACGACGGCAGCGGAGGCGAAGGTGACCCGTCCGAAGCGACATCTATCCCCCGATTTAACCCAAAGTTCACGATCGAACTGCAGAATTAGGTAGATTACTCAGTCGCTTAGCTGTATCGTCCGCGTCACTTCGCGGTGACAGCAGCGTCACCGTTCAATTTGAACACCGTTTGGCGGGCCAAATCGGGCGCTGTTTGCGTGCGTGTGTGTCCCGCAAACTGCCATATGGAGGGTTTGGATATGGCTGATTTGGCCAGCTACCGCAATATCGGCATCTTCGCACACGTCGACGCCGGCAAGACCACGACCACTGAGCGTATTCTCAGCCTTACGGGACGAATTCACAAGATCGGTGAAGTCCACGACGGCGAAGCGACGACCGACTTCATGGATCAGGAGCGCGAGCGGGGGATCACCATCCAGTCCGCGGCGACCAGCTGTGAGTGGAACAATCACCGCCTGAACATCATCGACACCCCGGGGCACGTCGACTTCACGGTTGAGGTCTACCGCTCCCTGAAGGTGCTCGACGGTGGTGTCGGCGTGTTCTGCGGATCCGGCGGTGTCGAGCCGCAGTCCGAGACCAACTGGCGCTACGCCAACGAGTCCGAGGTCGCACGCCTGATCTTCGTGAACAAGCTGGACCGCATCGGCGCCGATTTTTATCGCGTGACCAAGCAGGTCAAGGACGTGCTGGGCGCAACGCCGCTGATCATGACGCTGCCGATCGGCACCGAGAGCGACTTCGTCGGTGTTGTCGACGTCCTGACCCGCAAGGCGTGGGTGTGGGATTCGAGCAGCGATCCGCTGGCCTATGAGATCACCGACGTTCCGGCCGACATGGTCGATGATGTCGAGAGCTATCGTGAGCAACTGATCGAGACGGTCGTCGAGCAGGATGACGACGTCATGGAGCAGTACCTCGAAGGCGTCGAGCCGGACGAGGCCACGATCAAGCGCCTGATCCGCAAAGGCACCATCAAGTGCGACTTCTTCCCGACGTTCTGTGGCTCGGCCTTCAAGAACAAGGGCGTCCAGCTCGTGCTCGACGGCGTCGTCGATTACCTCCCGGATCCGACGGAAGTCGAGCCCCAGCCCGAGGTTGACCTCGAGGGCGAAGAGACCGGCGAGTTCGCCACGGTCGACGTCGACAAGCCGCTGCGCGCGCTGGCGTTCAAGATCATGGACGACCGCTACGGCGCGCTGACCTTCATCCGGATCTACTCCGGCATCATCGAGAAGGGCAGCACGGTCCTGAACACGGCGACCGGCAAGAACGAGCGCATCGGCCGTATCGTCGAGATGCACGCCGACTCCCGTGAGGAGCTGGACAGCGCGCAGGCGGGCGACATCGTCGCGGTCCTGGGCATGAAGAATGTCCAGACCGGCCACACGCTGTGCGATCCGAAGAACCCGGCCACCCTGGAACCGATGGTGTTCCCGGATCCGGTGATTTCCATCGCCGTTGCACCGAAGGACAAGGCGGGTTCGGAGAAGATGGGCGTGGCCCTCGGCAAGATGGTTGCCGAAGATCCGTCCTTTATCGTCGAGACCGACGAGGAGAGTGGTGAGACCATTCTTCGCGGCATGGGCGAGCTGCACCTGGACATCAAGATCGACATCCTGCGTCGGACGCACGGTGTCGAGGTCGAGGCCGGCAAGCCGCAGGTCGCTTACCGCGAGACGATTACTCGCTCGGTGGAAGACTCGTACACGCACAAGAAGCAGACCGGTGGTTCGGGTCAGTTCGCGAAGATCGACTACCGTATCGAGCCTGCCGAGTCCGGCAGCGGCTTCGTCTTCGAGTCGTCGGTGACCGGTGGCAACGTGCCGCGCGAGTTCTGGCCGGCCGTCGAGAAGGGTTTCAAGAGCTGCATGGACAAGGGCGTTCTCGCAAGCTTCCCCTGCCTCGACGTGAAGGTGACCCTGCTTGACGGTGGCTTCCACGCGGTCGACTCCTCGGCGGTGGCCTACGAGCTGGCCTCCAAGGCGGCCTTCCGTCAGTCGATGCCGAAAGCCGGCGCCGAGCTGCTGGAGCCGATCATGGCCGTGGACATCTTCACGCCGGAAGATCACGTTGGCGATGTCATCGGTGACCTGAACCGTCGCCGCGGGATGATCAAGTCCCAGGAAGCGGGTGTCACGGGCGTCCGGATCAAGGCCGATGTGCCGCTGTCGGAGATGTTCGGTTACATCGGCGACCTGCGCACCATCACCTCGGGTCGTGGCCAGTTCTCGATGCTGTTCGAGCGCTACGCCACCTGCCCGCGCAACGTCGCGGAGGACGTGATCAAGGAGCAGGCAGCCGCCTGAAAGGGTCACTCCTAGTGAGTCTAGAGCGGGTCAGCGTCAGGCTGACCCACTCATCCTTCGCCCCGGGTACGACCGTTGCCCGCGGACACCCGCCAAATCTCCATAGTCAGTCGGACAATGCCAACCCGGAGTACCCGCTTCGGACAGGCACGACTGCTGACGGCGCCTGCCGGGCTTGCACAGCATGAAGACCGTTCAAAGCCCCGCGTTTCAGTATCTGGCCCTGTCGCTGCTCGGGCTCTTCGGCGTGCACCGTTCCCTGCCGCTGAGTATCGAGCTGGCCGGAACCGTCGACAGGATCGATCTAGCCATCAACTGGCTGATCTTCTCCGTTTCAGCGGTATACATCCTGGGCTTCGTAACCCTGGCGATCGCCTGCTTGCTCTCCAGGCCCAAGGGGAAAAGCAGACTCCTGGTGCCCCTGAATTTTGTGAAGCGGAAGGTGATCGATCGCCTTCGGAGCGCTTGGGCCAGCATCAGACAGCTCGTCGCCTAGGCGCTCCTGCCTGACGGCGGCCCCACGACCGCAAATCTCCGAATCCTCGCGGGGACTATTCGCCCCTCTCAGATGTCCCGCAGCCCCTCCGAGGGATCGATTCGGGAAGCCCGCAGACCGCCGAGCGTGGCGGCGACGATCGCCGAGCCGAGGGTCAATGCAAGCGCAATGGCGAAGTGCTCCGGCAGCAGCACGCAGAGCGTCTGGTCCGCCTGCAGTTCGGGCGCCAGCCGCGCGTTGATCAGCCAGGCGACGCCCAGGTAGATGCCCGAGGCCGTGGCCCAGCCGACGATGGCCGTCTGGGCAGACTGGATGACCGGAAACCAGACGATATCCGCGGTACGGAAGCCCACCAGGCGAAGAACGCTGAGCTCGCGGCGCTTGCGGTCGACGTTGGCCCAGAGGCTGGCCCCCAGGGAAAGGAAGAACCCCACCAGGCCGATCACGGCGATCACCCAGAAAACGGCGGTGAGGTTGCGATCAATGGACTGGACCACCTCGATATCCGCGGCCTCGGTGCGTACCTCCAGGCCCTCGCTCCCGAGCAAGGCGGCCAGTGGCGCAACGTCGTCGATGGAACGGGCGAAAAGGCGGAAGCTCGGGTAGGTGCGTGGCCCGTCTGGCGGATCTCCGCTCCAGCCAAAGCTACGGACGGCCCGGCCGTCGCGAAAGTCCTCGACGGCCTCCACGAGCGCGAGCGCCGCGAAAGCGCCCTCCCGCTGGAATGCCGCGGGCCGGGCGACAGCGGCAACGCGAAGTTCGAGGAACACGCGTTCGCTCTGGCCACGGAAGCGCCGGGCGACGCTGCCGTTGATGCGATCACCAGCGACAACCTGCAGCTTGTTGGCAGCGCTCGTCGAGAGGACCAGCTCGGTCGGCTCCGACGGGACCGGCGTGCCGCCGTCGAACAGCGGCTCGCCGACCGCCGTGGGAATCAGCTCGACATCGAGGATCTGGGAGGCCTGCTCGCTCTGGAGCTCGATGGTCGCGGCGATGTTCCGCGTCTGGGGTACCAGGAAGGCGACGTCGTCGCGGCTTCCCAGGGCCTCCAGCCAGTTCGCGTCGTAGCGCCCGCTGCCCACGGGGCGAATCTCCCGGTTGCGCGGGTCTTCGACGAGCTCCTCGACCATGGTGCCGACGACGCCGAACTTGAGCCCGAAGAGCACCAGCATAGGGCCGAGCACGGCGGCCAGCGCGAGGACGAAGCAGGCGGACATCTGCCATTCATTCAGATAGTCGCTCGTCGCCAGGCCAAGGATGTCACGGAGGCGCTTGAACGGACCCGGCACGCGGGGGCTGGCTGCCGAACCCGCGCTTCGTGGCCGGGCGTCAGCCATGGACGATGGTCTCAGTGACCCGCCCGTCGTCGGAGCGGCGGGTGCGGTGGGCGAGCTGACGCAGGCCGAGCTTCTTGACGTGGCGCCAGGCATGGCTGGCGACGATCACGGTGATGTGCATCTCCTCCACCAGCTCGATGAAGAGCGCCATGATCTTCTCCGCGGCGATCGGATCCAGCGAAGCCGTCGGTTCGTCGGCAATGACGATCGAGGGCCGATGCGCCAGCGCCCGGGCGATGGCCACACGCTGGCGTTCACCGGTCGAGAGCAGGCCCGGCTTCTTGTCGAGGTGCTGGGCAATGGCGAGGTGCTTGGCGAGTTCTTCCACCGTGCCGTCTTCCGGCAGGCCGAGGAGACGGCGCGATAGCCCGATGTTCTCGCGCACGTCGAGGTAGGGCAGCAACCCCCCGGTCTGCATGACGTAGCCGATGCGCTGCTTGCGCAGATCGCCCAGCCGATTGCGTCGAGCGCGATCCCAGTAGCCGCCGATGTCGAGCGGTTCACCGCCACGCTCGGGACGGAAACGGAACGCGCCGGCGCTGCTGGGCCTGAGGATGAAGGCGAGCATGTCGAGGAGCGTGCTCTTGCCGCAGCCGCTCTCGCCGATCAGCGCGATCTTTTCGCCGAGCGCGATCTGGATGCTCGGCACGGTCAGCCGGAACGCGACACCCTCTGCCTCACGCGTCTTGACCACCTCGCGGAGGTGATAGATGAGCACCCGCTCCTGCGTCGGAGCGCTCGATTCCGCGGCCTGGACCACGGCTCAGGGCAGCATGTCGAGCGGGACGGGGAACACCGAATCGCCGTCCACGGGCCCGCCATCGAGGGAAATCCAGAGGTCGGTATTGTCGTGCAGCGCTTCGTAGTAGGTGGCCTTCTCATCCAGGCGCTGCACGAACTCGATCTGGCGCTGCGCCGACCAGTCCTGCCAGTCGTCGAGGGTGACGTCCATGATCTCGGCGGTGTACGGCAGGCCCTCGATGTACTCCCGCATGAAGCCCAGATCCGCGAGATTCCCGGACGCGCCGCCGGCGCGCGTGCTGGCGCCCAGGCGCTCGGGGTCCCGGGCGATCGTCGCTGCAAGGCTCTGCAGATCGTTCAGGAAATTCCGCGGGGAAAGGAGACCCTGTTCAGCGGTGTCCAACACCTGATCCATGACCTCGTGGAGGTCGCTCAGCTGATCACGGGTGAGCAGCACACGCACGTCGAGCGTCGGGCGCGACGGGTCGCGGAAGGACCGGTCGAGGAGCCAGGCGTCGAATACCTCGGGGACCCCGTCCCCATCCTGGGCCTGCAGATACCGCATGCGAAGCGCGTAGCCGAGCCGATCCACGCGCTCCTGCAGCGCAGCGAGCTCCGCATCCTCCGTGGCGTCCACCCGGCTGGCGCTCGCGTCGGCGTCCTGGCTGGCGGACGGCCCGCCAGAGGCCACCCGGACCTGCTCGGTGATCTGCCCGGCCAGGGCATCGAGGGCCCGGCCGAAGCGCGTCACGTCGCCGGTCGGCACCCCGTAGTAGAGCTCGCCGATGCCGGGAAAGCGCGAGAGCTCTCGATACTGGAATTCGGCCACCATGTGGTCGTCCACGCCTTCGTCGGTGAGCAGGTGCAGGACCGAGAGCGCGATACCGTCGTCCTGGGCGAGCTGCCGGATTCCCTCGGCGCTCAGACCCGTGCCCGAGAGCGGGTGGCCGCCGGCGCGGGCGCTCGCATCGGTAACGAGCACGACGTAGCGGGCATCGTGGCCGGACCAGTCGATCCCTTCGATGGCCGCCTTCACACCCGCGTAGGCGTCTTCCGTGAAGTCCTGGCTCGAGATGTCGGCGGCACTGAGCGCATCGACGCGGGAGAAGAAGCTCGCCGCGTCACGGCCGTCCTCGAGATCGGCGAAGATGCGCGTGCGGTACTCGAGACCGTCTGCGGCAGAAGGATCATCGCGAAACGCCACCAGGCCGAAGCTGACGCCGCCAACCAGATCGGCGTCGGCCAGCGAATCATAGACCCGCCGCACGGCCTCTCGGGTCCGGGCGATGTACGGATCCATCGACAGGGTGGCATCGATGACGAAGACGATCCCCGAACGGTAGCGGGACTGCGCCGCGGTGGGCGGTGCGGGCCAGGTGCGCGACGGGTCCGCGAGCCCCTCCGGGTCCAGCGGCACGCTGGAGACCTGCAGCATGCGCGCCCGCTCGGCACCCAGATAGACGTCCGCATAATCACGGATGGGCACCAGGTAGAAGTCCTCGAGAATGTCCACATAGCCGCTTGGCTGGATGGCGACTACCGGCGAATCCGGGGTCGACGTTCCGGCTTCGGCAGCCTCATAGAGCGCGCCGTAGGTGTCGAGGTCCTGGGTGCGAGCCAGCGCGCCCAGCTCCTCGCGGCTGCGGAACAGCAGGCTGCGATCGTTTCCTGCGGGGTCGCGGAAGGCAACCGTGAGCCCCTGATTCCAGTCCATCGTGCGGGACGCGGGCAGCCAGCCCGCGACGGCGCCATGGCGATCGAGCCCGACCTCGGCCCAGGCGGTGCCGTCGATCGACTGCCGCGCATAGACGTAGTAAACGGTGAATGGCACGACCGCCCGGGACGCCCGGCCCCCGGCCTCGGCGCTGAGCCGGGCGTTGGGCTTCGCCAGCACGCGCTGATACAGCGTCTCCTTGCCTTCCATGAGCAGCGGGCTGCGGGACGACTGTGCCACCGCGCTGGAGGCGACGAGCGCGAGCAGCAGGAGGACCAAAAAGCTGAATCGGGACATGCAAATATTCCTCAACGCCACTGGAGAAGGAGCCGTTCGGCCTCGGCGTCGCCTGCGGCAGCAGCCGCTTCGACGCGGCCGCGGAGATCGGCCAGCCGTGCTTCGGCCGTCCTATCGCCGAGCTCGGACGCCTTCTTGTACCACTTGTGCGCCTCGAAGAGATTGGGCTCGGCCGACGCACCCGCCTCCGCCGTCGCGCGGCCTGGATCAGCCATCGTACCGAGGGCCAGCGCAGAGGGGGCGTGGCCCTGGCGCGCGGCGTAGAAAAACAGCAGATACGCATCCGCCGTGCGTCCCGCCTCGAGCAGCGTCCGACCTTCGGCGTGGGCGCTGTCCAGGCCCTCCGCGCTCGGAACGGCGCCAAGACGCTCGATGATCGCACGGGCGTCCTCGCCTTCCCGTGCCTGGCTGCCGCCCTGCGGCCGGGACGAAGCCGGGATGCTCGCGCCAGGCACGGCGGCGGGCGTGGTCGCGGCGGAGCGATCGATGACGCCGGTGCGCGATCGGTCTGCCGACACGTCCGTAGTCGGCGGTGCGAGGGGTGGCGCCCCGGTCTCTTCAGGCGCTTCCAGGAATCCCAGCAGATACCACCCGATGGCAACAAGGACGACCACCAGGCCGCTCAACCGCGCGCGCCAGCTCAGGCCCGGGCGACGTCGCACCGAAGGTTGTTCTTGATAGTTGGTGGGTTGCCAATTCATGGGGTCGTGCCTGAATCCAGGCTCTGGAAGCTGATGAAGGAAGACCGAGAACTCGCTGGCGCAGCGCCGAGCCCCGGCCTGCCCCTGTGGCGTGTCGCTTTCGCGCGCCCTCCATCGGCATTGTAAGGGTCGTCGAAGCCAGGAGGAAAGTCGTGGGGAACGATCCCAGCGGCCGCGCCGCCGCTACCGGGGCTGTGTCCCGCGTCTTCCAACGAATACGCGCAATCGCTCCGTCGCCATGCCGACCGACCGCCCGGATCCGGAGTTTGCGGCCGCGGCCAAGCCCGGGCTTCCGTCGCCTTGCTGGCGGAAGCTCTGCGACCGGCATGGCCGGATGGCCTCGAGCAGCTTGCTGGAGACCGAGCATAGGCCGTGGCCGGACGGGAATCGCCCTTTGCAAGCACCTATTCGGTCCACGAGCAGGGGCAGGAGCGACATGGGGTCAGGAG
This sequence comes from Pseudomonadota bacterium, assembly GCA_039188505.1. Lineage (GTDB taxonomy): Bacteria > Pseudomonadota > Gammaproteobacteria > Xanthomonadales > SZUA-38 > JBCCZC01. The sequence continues at coordinate 17,694 of JBCCZC010000062.1, forward strand.
CGACCTTGCCCCCGAGGACCAGCCCAGCGAGGCCCCTCAGCGCCGTCATGCGCGGAGCCGGGAATCGTTCATCGTTGCCCGCCCGGCAAGCTGTCATGGTCGTCGGTCAGCGCCTCAACGGGCTGGCCCCTCATCGGCCTCGAAGCCGGACCGCAGCAATTCGGACGGCGGTGCGTAGCGGAATGCGGGGCTGACCTCAGAGGAATTGCCGTCGCTATCTGTCGCGACCGCAACGAGTTCCCCTGCCGTACCCGCGCCAGGGATGGAGAAGTTTCCGGACGTA
>JBCCZC010000063.1:0-17825 GCA_039188505.1 Pseudomonadota bacterium
AAACCGCCCCGGGCCACGTTGGCGGCACGCGCTGATCGCCACGGACCCGGCGCTTTTTTCGCTACGCGAAAACCGCCCCGGGCCACGTTGGCGGCACGCGCTGATCGCCACGGACCCGGCGCTTTTTTCGCTACGCGAAAACCGCCCCGGGCCACGTTGGCGGCGCTATTCTCCTCACGGGATCGCCGACTGCCACCGTACCGCACGACGGCTCGCTACGATTCCATAAGTCCGACAGGCTGCTAGGCGACGAAGCCCCGGAGCAGGTAACCGACTCCGTACGCCAGGGCCGCGGCGCTGCCGCCGATGAACAGTGTGGCGAAGCCCTCGTTGAGCATGCCGCTGTCGACGATCCGCGCCTTCCAGATCCCCACGAGCGCGAACGCGATGCCCGTCAGGACGCACGTCGTGAGGAATGGCGCCGCGATCAGCCCCGGGGCCAGCGCATTGACGAAGAAGGTCAGCAGCGGCACCGCGCCGACGATAACGAACGCCACGAAGGTCGTCAGTCCAGCCCGGCGGGGGTCCGGTCCGTGGCGCGGGAGGCCGAACTCCTCCGCGAGCATGGTCTCAACCCAGAGTTCCTTGTCCGCGGTGATCACCTCGACGACGCGCTCGAGGTCCGCTCCCACGAAACCCTTCCGCGAGAACAGCTGGCGGATCTCCTCGCGTTCCCCTTCCGGATACTTCTCGATGTGGCGCAGCTCGGAACGCCTCGCCTTCTCGCGCTCCTGCTGCTCGGCTCGCGTGCCGAGGTAGTTGCTGACGGCCATGGAGAAGCCGTCTGCCAGGAGATTCGCAAGACCAAGGACGATGATCACGGTGTCGTCCAGGGCCGCGCCGACCACGCCCGCCACGATGGCAAAGGTCGTCACGGCCCCGTCGATCGCGCCGTAGATGAAGTCCTTCAGGTAGGACCTGTCAGCGCCGGCCTCGAGCCGTAGGCGGATGGCTTCGGGCGTGTGGGTCGCCTGGAGCTCGGCGCGGGATCGGCCTGCTCATAGGCTCGGCGGAGGATCTCCATACTCGAAGTCTAGCGCTCGAGGGGGGCGCAATCCTTGTCGCGGTTCCGCCGCGCGAGGCGTTCCGGTACATTCATCGGCCTGACCGGTCCGGCAAGGCAGCGCAGCCCATGGCAACAGAAACGATCCAGGTCCCAGACATCGGCGACTTCGACGCCGTCCCCGTCATCGACATTCTCGTGGCCGAGGGCGACGAGGTGGAGGTCGAGCAGTCGCTGCTGACGCTCGAGTCTGACAAGGCGAGCATGGACATTCCGGCGCCGCAGGCTGGGCGGATCGCCCGCATCCTCGTGAAGCTGGGTGACTCCGTGTCGCAGGGCACGCCCATCGTCGAGCTGGAGCCCGCGGCGGCGACTGCGGCGGAGTCCGAGCCCGAAAACCCCGAGCCGGCGCCGCAGTCCTCAGCGGCCCCGCCGGCCGGGGCCGCGGACGAGGTCAGCGCCCAGGTCGTGGTCCTCGGTTCAGGTCCCGGCGGGTATACGGCGGCCTTCCGTGCGGCTGACCTCGGGCTCGATACGGTGCTGGTCGAGCGCTACGCAAGCCTCGGCGGCGTGTGCCTGAACGTCGGTTGCATCCCCTCGAAGGCACTCCTCCACACCGCCGAAATCATCACCGGCGCAGAGGCGATGGCCGCGCACGGCGTCACCTTCGGCAAGCCGGAGATCGACGTCGACAAGCTGCGCGGCTGGAAGGACAGCGTCGTGGGCAAGCTGACGGGCGGTCTCGCGGGCATGGCGAAGCAGCGCAAGGTACGGGTCGTTGCCGGTACCGGCACCTTCACCTCGCCGAATACGCTGGCCGTCGCCGGCGAGGACGGCACCACCACGGTGCGTTTCGAGAAGGCGATCATCGCGGCGGGATCCCAGGCCATCAAGCTGCCGGGGATGCCCTGGGACGACCCCAGGCTCATGGACTCTACCGACGCGCTGGAGCTCGCCGACATTCCCGAACGGATTCTCGTCGTGGGCGGCGGCATCATCGGCATGGAGATGGCCAGCGTCTACCATGCGCTGGGATCGAAGGTGACCGTGGTCGAGATGCTGGACCAGCTGATGCCCGGCGCGGACCTCGATCTCGCCAAGGCGTTCCACCGCTTCGTCGGCAAGCGCTACGAGAACATCTTCCTGGCAAGCAAGGTGACAGGCATTGTGTCCGAGGACGCCGGCCTTCGGGTGAGCTTCGAGGGCGCAAAGACCCCGGACGAGGACGTCTTCGACCGCGTGCTGGTCGCTGTGGGCCGCGCTCCCAACGGCGGGAAGATCAACGCCGAGGCCGCGGGTGTGGCGGTCACGGATCGAGGTTTCATCGACGTGGATGGACAGATGCGGACCAACGTCCCGCACATCTTCGCGATCGGCGACCTGGTCGGTCAGCCCATGCTGGCGCACAAGGCCACCCACGAGGCAAAGGTCGCCGCGGAGGTCTGTGCCGGCGAAAAGTCCGCCTTCGACGCCCGAGTGATCCCGAGCGTGGCGTACACGGATCCCGAGGTCGCCTGGGTGGGCGTCACCGAGAACGAGGCGAAGGCGCAGGGCATCGACTACGAGATCGGCAAGTTTCCCTGGGCGGCGAGCGGCCGCTCCCTCGGGCTCGGCCGCAGCGAGGGCTTCACCAAACTGATCTTCGAAGCCGGCAGCGAGCGGATCCTCGGCGCAGGCATCATCGGGTCCCATGCCGGTGACCTCATCGCCGAGTGTGGCCTGGCGATCGAGATGGGCGCCGAGGCCGCGGACATCGGCCTGACGATCCATCCGCACCCGACGCTCTCGGAGACCGTTGCCATGGCCGCCGAGGCCTTCGAGGGGACCATCACCGACCTCTACATGCCGAAGAGGAAATAGCGCCGATCTGCGTCGCGGCGGTCCTTCGATCGCACCGATGCAGGGCGTCGTTTTTCTCGACGCGCCATTGTTTCCCCGGACGGTGACCTGATATCACCCATCCGGCCCAAGGAAACGGATGGCCTTGAGAGAACGCATCCGGCGCTGGATCGAAGCGCCCCGCTTTCAGCAGACGATCATCACGCTCATCGTGATCAACGCGATCACGCTGGGCATGGAGACGTCCCCGGCGATCATGGGCGCGGCAGGACCGCTGATCCTGCGGCTCGACAGCATCATCCTGGCGGTCTTCGTCGTCGAGATCGTGCTGCGGCTCTACGTTCATCGACTGCGCTTCTTTCGGGACCCCTGGAGCGTCTTCGACTTCGTCGTCGTCGGCATCGCGCTGCTGCCGAGCGGTGGACCCTTCAGCGTGCTGCGCGCCCTGCGGGTCCTGCGGATCCTGCGCCTCGTCTCGGCCGTGCCGAGCATGCGGATGGTCGTCCGCGCTCTCGTTTCGGCACTTCCGGGTCTGGGCTCGATCTTTGCGCTCCTCGCGCTGATCTTCTACGTCAGCGCGGTCATGGCGACCAAGCTCTTCGGCGAGGGATTTCCCGAGTGGTTCGGCAGCCTCGGCGCATCGCTCTACACGCTGTTCCAGATCATGACGCTCGAGAGCTGGTCGATGGGCATCGTCCGGCCGGTGATGGACGTCTACCCGGCGGCCTGGATCTTCTTCGTCATCTTCATCCTGGTCGCGACCTTCACGATGCTCAACCTGTTCATCGCCGTGGTGGTCAACGCCATGCAGTCACACCACGAGCAGACCCAGGGCATGTCCGACAAGGACGCGATCGATCTCGGACATGACGAGCGCGCCGAGCTGCTGCTGGAAGTGCGGGCGCTACGCCGCGAGGTGGCGGCGCTGCGGGAAGGATCGGCCGGCGACGAGGCGCCGCCGGCCGGTTGACGGTCAGATCAGGGCAACAGTTCAGACGCTGCCAGGCCGGTGGCTTCCTTCAGCCACTCGTCGTCCGAACCTTCCTCGATGCCCTCGAAGAGGATCGTCGACATGTAGCGCTCGCCCGTATCGGGCAGCATCGCGAGGATGACGGAACCTTCCGGCGCGTCCTGGGCGACGCGGAGTGCCGCGGCGAAGGTGCCACCGCCCGAGATCCCGGTGAAGATACCTTCGTTGTGGGCGAGGGCCCGGGCCGCGTCGCGCGACTCGACATCGCCGACGGGAACCAGGTGATCGTAGATGTTGCGGTCGAGCACCCCCGGCACGAAGTCCGGTGTCCAGCCCTGGATCATGTGCGGAGCCCACTCCTTGCCGGCGAGGAGCTGCGCGCCCTCGGGCTCGGTCGCCACGATCTGGATGTCCGGGCGCGCCAGCTTCAGCATCTGACCGGCGCCGGTCATGGTACCGCCGGTCCCCCAGCCGGTCACCCAGTAGTCAAGGCGCTGGCCGGTGAACGCCCGGATGATTTCGGGGCCCGTCGTGTTCCGGTGGTAGGCGGGATTCGCCTCGTTCTCGAACTGGCTGGCCAGAAACCAGCCGTTCTCTTCAGCCAGCTTCGCAGCCGCCTGGACCATGCCCGTGCCACGCTTCTCCTTCGGCGTGAGGATCACCTTCGCGCCAAGCGCCTTCATGATCTTGCGGCGCTCGATCGAGAACGACTCGGCCATGACCGCAACGAAGGGATAGCCCTTGGCCGCGCACACCATCGCCAGCGCGATGCCCGTGTTGCCGGATGTGGCCTCGACCACCGTCTGACCGGGTTGCAGCACACCGCGACGTTCCGCGTCCTCGATGATGCCGATCGCCAGGCGATCCTTCACCGAAGACAGCGGGTTGAAGAACTCCGGCTTCACGTACATGGTGACGTGGTCCGGGGCGATGCGGTTGATGCGGACGACCGGCGTGTTGCCGATGGTCTGCAGAATATTGTCGTAGATCACGGGGAGTCCCTTTGGGTGGGTATTGGGAAACCCACAAGTTATACCCACCTAGGGAGCGCGACAAATGACGGATGTCGGGGCTGGGATAACGGGACGCCATATGGTAACGGCAATCGTCTTGCCGGGCATCGCGCGGCCCACAGCGTCGGACTCCGCTCCGCAACGGTACGGACCCTCGCTTCCGGACGCCAACCAGACAGGTGATTCATGAGCAAGCAGAAACGTCCGGTTCCCGATCTCGGCCTTCCGCTGATCGAGACCCACTGTCACCTCGACTACCTGAAGGCCGCGCCGACCGAGGAAATCATCGCGACCGCCCGTGCGGTCGGTGTCGAGCGCTTCGTGACGATTGCGGTCGAACCGGCAAACTTCGACGCGGTCCGTACGCTGGCGCACAGCTACCCGGAGGTCTGGGGCACCCAGGGCGTCCATCCGCACGAGGCCTCGAAGTTCGATGCCGATGCCGATGCCCGCATCGTCGCTTCGGCGGCGGATGAGCGAATCGTCGCGGTGGGGGAGATCGGGCTCGACTATCACTACGACCACTCGCCGCGGGCGGTGCAGCGTGCCGCCTTCGCACGTCAGCTCGAGATCGCCGCCGACTCCGATCGGCCGGTGGTCATTCACACCCGCGAGGCCGAAGACGATACCCGCGCCATCCTCGCCGAGCACGGCCCCGCGGTTCGGCGCCGCGGGGTGATCCACAGCTTCACCTCGAGCCCTGCGCTTGCGGAGTTCTGCCTCGACCAGGGATTTCTGCTCGGCTTCAACGGCATCGTGACCTTCAACGCGGCGGACAACGTCCGCGAGGTCGTGGCACTGACGCCGGTCGAGCGCCTGCTCATCGAAACGGATTCCCCATTCCTGACGCCGGTGCCCTACCGCGGGCGCGAGAATGCACCGGGCTTTATCCCCTTCGTGGCGGAGAAGATCGCGGCGGTCAAGGCCGTGCCCATCGATGCGCTGCTGCGCCAGCTTCATACCAACAGCATCGGCCTCTTCTGGCCCGGAGAGCTCGCCCGCGAGGGGGCCTCGACGGGCGAGCGTCTGGCTTCGTGACGCGCCTGGCTCAGAGGCGCGGTCAACCCATGCGCTATAATTCCCGATTGGTCGTTCTTCCCTGGGGACCGTTTCCCGCATGACAACGCAGTCCGATCCGAATTTCCTCGATTTCGAGCAGCCCATTGCCGAGCTGCAGGCGAAGATCAAGGAGCTCCGCTTTGTCGGGAGCGACAACGCCATCAATCTCGAGGAGGAGATCGAGCGCCTCGAGGAGAAACTGGCGACGCGAACGGAGCAGATCTTCGGGTCCCTCAGCTCCTGGCAGATTTCGCAGCTCGCCCGGCACCCGCGGCGGCCCTACACGCTCGACTACGTCGCATCGATGCTCACGGACTTCCACGAGCTCCACGGCGATCGACACTTCGCGGACGACTACGCCATCGTCGGCGGCGTCGGCCGCATCGACGACCGCCCGATCATGCTCATCGGCCACCAGAAGGGCCGGGACACCAAGGAGAAGGTGCGCCGGAACTTCGGCATGCCGAGACCCGAAGGCTATCGGAAGGCGCTGCGCCTCATGCAGCTTGCCGAACGCTTCGGCCTCCCCATCGTGACGCTCATCGATACACCGGGCGCCTACCCCGGGATCGGCGCCGAGGAGCGGGGTCAGAGCGAGGCGATCGCGCGGAACCTGCTGGAGATGTCCCGGCTGACCGTGCCGATCCTGTGCTGCGTGGTCGGCGAGGGCGGATCCGGCGGCGCGCTGGCCATCGGCGTCGGCGATCGGACGCTGATGCTGGAGTACTCCACCTATTCGGTCATCTCTCCCGAAGGCTGTGCTTCGATCCTCTGGAAGGACGCCAAGTTTGCCGAGGATGCGGCGTCGGCGCTTGGTATCACGTCGCGGACGCTCAAGCGCCATGGCCTCATCGACGAGGTCGTGCCCGAACCGCTGGGTGGCGCCCACCGCGACCCCGCGGCAATGGCGCAGGCACTCAAGGCCCGCCTCCTTGCTAATCTCGAGGAGCTCGACGGCACCGACCCGGTCGACCTGGTTGCCGACCGCTACGATCGAATCGCGAGCTATGGCGAGGTCCGCAACGGCTGACCTCGAAGCCCGGGTCGCCGCGCTTGCGGCGCGGCTGCCCCGCGTGCGGCGGCTGGTGGTGGGTTTCAGCGGCGGCCCCGATTCGACGGCCCTGCTGCTCACGGCGGCACGCGGCAGCGGACCCTGGTGCGTCGAGGCACTCCACGTCGACCATAGCCTCAGCCCGGAGTCCGGCGCCTGGGCCGAGCACTGTGCGCAGGTCAGCGCAGCGCTCGAAGTCGAATTCGTCAGCAGGCAGGTGCGGGTGGTCCGCGCTGGCGACGGCGAGGAAGCCGCGGCCCGACGCGCACGGTTTGCAGCCTTCGAGGCTCACCTCGATTCCGAGACCCTCCTGCTGCTCGCTCAGCACCGCGAGGATCAGGCCGAGACTTTCCTCCAGCGCGCCCTGCGCGGGAGCGGCCCTGCGGGGCTGGGCGCGATGACGCCACTTCGCAGCCTCGGCGCCGGATGGCTCGGCCGCCCCTTCCTCGACGTGCCCCGGGAAGCGCTGGCGCAGGAGGTTCGCGCGGCCGGGTTGCCGACGATTGACGATCCGATGAACGACGATTTGCGCCTCGAGCGTGGCCATCTGCGGCGCCGGGTGCTGCCGGAGCTGCGTGAGCGGCGGCAGGGCCTCGACGCGGCGCTTGCGAGGACCGCCGAACTCTGTCGTGAGTCGGGCGAGATGCTGGATTGGTTCGCGGACCGGGAGCTCGCGTGTCGCCTGGAGGATGGCGGCCGCCGGTTCTCGCTGGCGGGCTTCGCGCAACTCCCGGACGGCGTGCAGCGCCTGGTGCTCCGGGCCTGGCTTGCGGCGCTCGGGCAGCGGGCGATCCCCCGGGTACGCCTCGAGGCGTTCCGGAAGCAGCTTGGCGCCCGCCCCGACGCGGCGGTGGCGCTCGAGCTGGACGGGCTGTGGCTGCGACGCTATCGGGACGAGCTGTTTGCGACCGACGCGCTCGCGGTGCCTACCGGCTGGTCACAGGTCTGGCGCGGCCCTCACCTGGAGCTGCCGGCCGACTGCGGCGCCCTGGAATGGCGCCATCTCGAGGACGGCGGACTCATGGATCCCGGCATCGAGCCCGTGGTGCGCTTTCGTGACGGCGGCGAGCGATTGCCATTGCCCGATGGCCGGGGCCACCGGACACTCAAGGCGCTGCTCCAGGCCCGCGGCGTACCGCCCTGGGAGCGGCTCCGCCTCCCGCTGCTGGAGCACGAGGGCGAGCTGATGGCCGTACCAGGCGTCTTCGCCTCGCCAAGGTGGGAGGCGCTGCTGGCGGCGCGCTGCTGTCAGCTGCGCCTGGTACGCCCCGTCAGAACTTAGCGCCGAGGCCCACCACAACCGTCGAGTCATCCTCGGACGCACCCGCCGCCGGCTCGGTCTCGTAGTCGTACCGCAGCGAGAAGTTGGCGTAGTAGTTGTCCGTGATGTCGAAGCGGAAGCCCGTGTTCGACTTGAAGATGAGATTGTCGTTGCCGTAGAACTGCTGCGTGATGTTGTGGTTGTGGAAGAAGTCGACCTTGTCGTCCCAGAGATCCTGCGTGTAGCGCAATCGCCACAGGCCGACCGCGCCATTCTCGGTCACGCCCGCCAGCTCCTCGTCGGAGTAGCCGACGCCCACCGAAGCGGAGAGAAAGCGGCCGTCGCGATCGATGAAGTCGCGACCGAGATCGGCGCCCAGCACGTAGCGGTGGTCGAGCTCGCGGATCGGGTCGCGCTCGTAGGTGAACGAACCGCCGAAGAACCACGTCTTGTAGAAGAGGCGCTGGTAGGTGTAATTCAGCAGGTCCTGCTCCTTGGTCTGGACACTGTCCTGCTCCTCACGCCGGAAAGTCAGGTCCGCGTGGTGGCGGTTCTCGCCGAGCCGGTAGTTGCCCTCGGTGAAGATGAGCGTGTTCTGGGAGTCCGTGTTGCCGCTGTTCGACGTGACGTTGAGGTCGGCGCGGGCGTTCCATTCGCTGCGCGGCTTGGGCTCCGCCGCGCCGGCGACGGCCGCGAGATCGATCGGGCTGGCCCGCTCGTCGATGACCAGCACCTGGCCACCGGTCTCGTCGAGCTCGATCGTGCCCGTGACCTCGTCTTCCGCGTCCGCCAGGCTCACCTCGAACACCACATCGCTGTCGAGGGTCTCGACCTGGTCAAGGCTCACGGCAAAGGCGTCGCCGTAGGGCGGCTCGATGGTGACCTTGCCGTCCGCGATCGACTTGATGGTCCCGCTGAGGATGTCGCCGTTGTTCATGACGAGGCGGTCGGCGAGGGTGAGCCCTGGGGCCGCGATCAGCGCCAGCAGCAGCAGGGGAGTCTTCATCCGGATCATGTTCCATTCCTTGCGCGTTGCTCCAGCGCGGCATCATACCCTGACGGCGACGTCTCCAGGCCCGGTTGACGCTGCTTGCGATCCAGCGGTACCGTACCCGCCACCCCCGAAAACGGCCCGCCCGGGTGGCGCGCCGACGCCCCCGAGGACCATGGCCGAGAGCGATAGCAAGATTCCTGAATTCGAGCAGGCGCTCGCGGACCTTGAAGGGCTGGTCGAGCGGATGGAACAGGGTGATCTGACCCTGGAACAGTCGCTCGAGCATTTCGAACGCGGCATGGGTCTGAGCCGCGCCTGTCAGGCCGCGCTCGACGAAGCGCGACTTAAGGTGGACAAGCTGCTGGAGACGGGCGATGGTGACGAGACCGAACCCTTCGACGACGCCTGAGCCCGACCCGCGTTTCGCGAGCTACGCCGATCGCGTCGATGCCTTCCTCGACGGCCTCCTGCCCGGAGCCGACGTCGAGCCGAGTCGACTGCATGAGGCCATGCGCTACGTCGTGACCGGTGGCGGGAAGCGCGTGCGGCCGCTGCTGACCTACGGCGCCGCGGAGGCGCTCGCCATCGACGCCGATCGGGTCGACGCAATCGCAGCGGCGCTCGAACTGATCCACGCCTACTCGCTGGTCCACGACGATCTGCCGGCCATGGACGATGACGAACTGCGCCGGGGGCGGCCGACTTGCCACATCGCTTTCGACGAAGCGACCGCGATCCTCGCCGGCGACGCGCTGCAGGCCCTGGCCTTCGAGGCGGTCGTGCAGGGTGCCGGCGCTGCGGCCGGTCCGCTGGTGGCAGCGTTCGCCGATGCCTGCGGCTCCCAGGGCATGGCCGGTGGCCAGGTCATCGACCTGCAGGCGGTCGGTCACGCCATGACGCTGGCGGACCTCAAGCGCATGCACGCGCTCAAGACCGGTGCGCTGATCCGCGCCGCAGTCGTCCTGCCGGCGGTCCTCGTCGATGCGCCTTCAATCCAGCGCAAGGCGCTGACCGGCTTCGGCGAATGCATCGGGCTCGCCTTCCAGATCCAGGACGACATCCTGGATGTCGAAGGGTCGACGGAAGAGCTCGGCAAGCCGCAGGGGTCCGACGAGGCTCGCGAGAAGCCGACCTATCCGTCGCTCGTTGGACTCGATGCCTCGCATCGGATGGCGAACGAGGCCCTGGCGGATGCCCTCGACCATCTTCGCGCGCTGCCCGGCGACCACTCGCTGCTGAGTGCGCTTGCTCGCTACATCGTCTTGCGCCGACACTGACCGGATTTGCGGGCCAACATGACTGACGAACTCGCACTGCACTTTGCCCACATCGATACGGGCGGTGATGGCAGCATCGATCCCACGGAGTTCATCGCCCTCGTGCGTCGCCTCGGCATGACCCGCACCGCCGGACTGCTGCGTCACATGTTCGACGAGATCGACCAGAACGGCGACGGTCGGATCTCCCGGGACGAGTTCGCTGCCTGGTGGGCCCGGATCCAGCACGACGACTGACAACGGACGAGTTTCGGTTAGACTGCGCATCAAGCAAACCGGGAGTCGCACGCATGCCCACCACTTCGTTTCTGACCGACCAGGACCTCAAGGATCTCGAGACGCTCGGGTCGGTCGAGGAATACGCGGCGAAGGCCGTCATCCTCGAGCAGAGCATGGACTGTGATGCCGTCTACTGGATGCTGGAAGGCGTGGTTCAGGTCGACTTCCACCAGCTCTACAACAACGACGTGCTGGCCTATCTCGGCCCCGGTGACCTCTTCGGCGAAATGTCCTATCTGCTGGGCGGCAATACCAGCGCGGCGGTCGTCGCGACGCAGCCGGTCAAGCTCGTCAGGATTCCCTTCTCGGAGCTCGCCAAGCTCGTCGACACGCGGCCCGAGCTCGCGGCCCGCTTCTACAAGACCCTGGCGCACACGCTGGCCGGGCGGCTGCGAGCGCAGATCGCGAGGTAGTCCTCGCCCCGTGGCGATGCGGCGGACTGGCGCCCTGCCGGGTTGGTGTGCCCTGATCGCCCTTCTGCTGGCGTTGGCGTTCGAGGCGATCGGACAGCCATCGGATGCGCCCACCCTCGCCGAGGCCATCGAAGGCGCGCCGGCGGCGTATGCAGACCGTCGCGTCACCTCGTTTGAAGTGCTGGCAGGCGAGGACGTCACCCTCTTTGCCGGCTATTTCGAAGACGAACTCGAGGAGCGCATCCTCCGCGTTCTCCATGTTTTTCTCCGGGTCGGCGACGGCGCCTGGAAGCACGTGTGGTTTTCTTCGTCAGACGCCACGTTTCGACTGGGCAGCGTGGTCCGGCTCTACGCGGCAGGCGACTACTTCTTCGTCGGTCTGCACCGGAGTCCGTCAGCCGAGACGACCGCGGTCCTGGATCGAAGCCTCGACCATGTCGGAACGATCAACGGCTGGATCGTCGCCGCGGCGCCGGGCGGGCACGCTGTGTTCCAGCGATCGATGATCCACTTCAGCCCGACTCACAGCCCTCGGTTGGCCATCTACGACACGGAATCCGGGAGGGAGCGCGACATCTACCCGCCGAGCGAGCCGACCAGGACCAGGGTTCGGATCAGCCAGGCGTACGCCTGGCTTTACGAGCACCTGGGCGACGACTGGTGCTATCGGCGAAACCACCACTGCCGGGCCGAGGTTCTGAACTCGAGTGTCTTTGACGTGGTGGTCGACGCGGCGTTCGTCGATTTCTCGGTGCGCTACAGACCGCCGGTCATGGAAATGATGCCCCTGGAGGCCGTGGCCCGCTATCGGCACGACCGGCGCGCTGGCGCCACCTACGAACTGGACTGAGAGCGGGCGCGCGAGGGAGATCGCCGGCGATGTCCGCCGGCGACCGAAACGGTAGGCAGGCCGCTACTGCAGCAGATGCTCGCGGAAGAATAGCGCCACCGCCTGCGTGTAGATGTCGCGGTTTTCCTTCCGCGCGTACCCGTGGCCCTCGTTCAGCGCGTTCATGTACCAGACGGACTGCTTGCCGTCGCGGAGCGCGGCGACGATCTGTTCGGCCTCGGTCACCGGAACCCGCGGATCGTTCTGGCCCTGGACGACCAGCATCGGGACCTTGATCTTCTCGACGTTGTTCAGCGGGCTGATCTTCTCGAGGTGCGCGCGCATCGCCGGGTCACGCTCGTCACCGTACTCGACGCGGCGGAGATCGCGGCGGTAGTCCTGGGTGTTCTCGAGGAAGGTGACGAAGCTCGAGATGCCGACGATGTCGACGGCCCCCCGGAGTCGGTCGCTGTAGTGCACGGCGCTGGCCAGCACCATGTAGCCGCCGTAGCTGCCGCCGATGACACCGACGCGGTCGGCATCGAGGTCGTCCCGGGTCGCGATCCAGTCGAGCAGCGCGCCGATGTCCTTGACCGAGTCCTCGCGGAGGAAGCCGTTGTCGAGCTTGAGGTAGCTCTTGCCGTAGCCGTTCGAGCCGCGCACGTTCGGGGCGATGACAGCAACGCCGAGCTCGCGGACCCAGTACTGCACGATGCTGCGGAACCCCGGACGATACTGGGCTTCGGGCCCGCCATGGATCGACACGACCACCGGGAACGGGCCGTCGCCCTCGGGACGATAGACGAAGGCCGGAATCTCGCGGTCGTCGAATGATGTGTAGCTGATCAGCTCCGGCTCGACGAACTGATCGGTGTCGAGGCCGCCGACCTCGCTGTAGGTCCACCGGGTGACGGTGCCCGCGTCGAGCGCACCGCGGCCGAGGCTCAGCACGAACACGTCGCCGGGCGTGCGCGGTGTCGACACGGTCATGGCCAGCCGCGTGCCGTCGGGGCTGAAGCTGAGCCCGCCGACGGTGCCCCCCGGGAGGTCCTCCACGCGGCTGTGCTGCTGCGTGGTGGGGTCGAGGAGGTAGAGCTCGCTATAGCCGTTCGCGTTGACCGTGAAGGCAGCGCGGCGGCCGTCGTCGCTCACCGCCAGGTTGCCGACGTTCCAGGGAATGCCCTCGGACACCGGGATCTCGCGATCGCCGTCGATCGACCGGAACACGAGCTGGCGAAATTCGCCCGACTCGTCCGTGAGGAGGTAGTAGCCGCTCCCATCGGGGAGCATTTCCCCGGCGAGGTTGGCGCTGGGCGTGTCGCCGCCGCCGGCGATGAGCTGACTCTCGCCGGACTCGACGTCGAGGAGATGGACGCGCGAGTCGTTGACCGAGACATACTGCTGAACGAGCAGCATCGAACCGTCCGCCGAGAAGTCGGCCGGGCCCCACCAGCTGCCGTCGGGCGATTCGAGCGCCGTGCGGGCGCCCTCGGGCACGCTCGGATCCATCACCCAGATGTCGTTCGAGCGGCCGTTTCGCCGGGTGCTCTGATAAGCGATGCGGCTGCCGTTCGGGGCCCACAGCACCGCGCCGTTTCGGGACTCGCCGTCGGACACCATGGTGACGGTGCCCGTGGCGGGCTCCATCACGAAGATCTGGTCGAACTCGCTGCCGCCGGCGTCCATGGTGATCACCATGGTGTCGCTGTCAGGCTTTCGCGTGACCCCGCCGATGGGCTCGTCAAAGAAGGTGAGCTGGCGGCGCGCGCCCCCGGGCATGTCGACGCGGTGGAGCTGGGAGGTGTCGCCGAAGCGCGTGGAGACGTAGATGCCGGTGCCGTCGGCAGTCCAGTCGCGGAAGGCCGCCGAGCGGACCTGCTGATAGCGGTTGATGCCGTCGACGATCTCGGCGGGAATCTCGGGGATGTCCTCCATGATCAGGTTGCCGTTGTTGGCGACCCGTTGGTCGACATCCGCGATCGCGGAGGAAGCCGTGAGGGCGGCGACGAGCAGGGGAATATGGCGCATGGTCAGCGGTCTCTGGATGAAAACCGTGAAAAGTTAGCCAACGAATCGGCAAGCGCCCGTGACGACGGAGGTCCGACGGCGCTTCCGGGGATATGGGCGTCGCGCCGAAAGACGAGGCGGTGACGCGGCACCGGACCCGGTCGTGACAGGCAGCTGCCGGCGCGATGGCCCCCGCCGGCAGCCGACGAAGCGCTAGTCGGCCGCGCGCTCCGCGGCAACGCGCTCGATCGTCGCCTTGAGATCCGGATGCTTGTCCATCAGGACCTCGAAGTCCTTCTGGTACAGCTTGAGGAGATCGCAGAAGCCATCCGCGTAGACATCGGTATTCCGAGGCTGATCGGTGACCAGCGCCATCTCGCCGAAGCAGTCGCCGCTGCCGAGGGTCACCGAGCCGGCGTCGAGGGCCACGCGCAGGGCGCCCGAGGAGATGAAGTACATCGAATCGCCCTTGTCGCCCTTCCGGACCACGGCTTCGCCCGGCAGCGCCAGGCTCGGCTTCAGCATCGCCGCGATCTCCGCCTTGTGGGCATCGCTCAGATCGGCGAAGAAGGGCACCTTGCCGACGAGGACCTTCGCGTCGAGGCCGAGGTCCAGCACCGGCCGTGGAAAGGCCTTCTCCCGGGACTTCACTTCACCGACGAGGCTCGAGTAGACCTCCTTGCTGATCGTGGCCTGGGACAGCAGGCGCTTGAACTCGTCCATCTCCAGGCGACCGGAGATCTGGTGGAGCGTGAGCTGCCGGAGCTGCATGGCGTACTCGGGGTACGCTGCGACGAGTGCATCCAGGGCCTGCTGATTCCGTTCGAGTCGATGCTGAACGATCGCCCGGAGCGCGGCCGTCTGATCCGGCCGCACGATGTTCTCGTCTTCGGTCTCCAGGATCTCGTCGAGCGCATTGATCGTGAGGCCCAGCGTCTTGAACCGCAGGGCCAGCCGCTTCGTGAGCGGGCCGGACCAGCCGAACTGACGCTGCATGCGCGCGGCGAACCGGATCTGCCAGTCGAACTCGAGGCGGCTGGTGCTGACGTCCTCGTAGCCGTCCACGCCACGGGCGCGAACCGCGTCCAGGAGATCCGCCGTCCGGCTGAAGAGCAGGCGTGCGAGCTCCGGCTCGGCGATGAAGCCGCGGTCGAAGAGCCGGTGGTAGATCTGGTTCTCGCGAAGCGTGATCGTCTTCAGCCCGATGCGCATCCAGTCGTCGTCGGTGATGGCCGAGACATCGGATTCCCCGGCGGCTTCCGCCGCGCGGTCCGCGATCGGTTGGCTGAAGGTCTGCGAGGTGGCCTCGTCGAAGCCCCGTTCCTCGGCGGCCTCGCGGATCTTCTCGCCGACATCGGTGAGCGACGTCGACAGGACGCGGCAGCGGATGGCCTCGTCGGCCGGGCTCAGCTTGTCGAGGCCGAAGAACTTCATGACGAACTGGACGGTCGTTGCGTTGATCGCCAGCGTGAACAGCACGAAGCCGGTCACCAGCACGCCGATGAAGGCGCGGGTCTCGTCGTCGTAGGCGGGGTTCTCCATGACGGCGAGCGCCAGCGCGAGCGAAACGGCGCCGCGCAGGCCCCCCCAGAACATGACCGCGCGGTAGCCGACGGCCACGTCGGCGGCCCAGCCCAGGCGCGCCAGCAGGGGCACGATGCCGAAGATGATCGCGAAGCGCGCGATGAAGCCCGCGACGAGGATGACGACGAGCCAGAGGAACTGGTCGCCGGTCATGCCGGCCATGAGCGTCGGTACGGCGATACCGACCAGCACGAAGATGATCGAGTTGGCCGCAAAGCCGATCTGCTCCCAGACCTCCTCGAGACCGTGCCAGTTCGTCGGCGTGATGACGCTGCGCCCGCGGGAGCCGACGACGAGCGAGGCGGTGACCACGGCCATGACGCCGGACATGTGGAGGTAATGCTCGGCGACGATGAACGACATGTAGGCGAGCGCGATGGTCAGGGTGATCTTCGGCAGCGTTGCCTCACCGAGTACCGCGAGGATCGCGCACACCAGGCGCGCGAGGACGTAGCCCACCAGCACGCCCCCGAGGAAGACCTTCAGGAACGAGCCGATGCCCGACAGGACGCCCGCGTCGGACTGGCCGAGGAGCATCGCCGACAGGATCGTGAAGACCACGATCGCCGTGGCGTCGTTGAAGAGGCTCTCGCCCTCGACCAGGATCGCGAGCCGCTTGGGCGCGCCCAGGTCCTTGAAGATGGCGACGACCGCGACGGGATCGGTCGCGGAGACGATGGCGCCGAGGAGGAGGCAGGCGATCAGGGCCATGCCGGAAACCTGGTAGACCGACAGGCCCACCACGACGGTCGAGATCAGCAGGCCGACGACGGCGAGCGTGAGGATCGGCGCGATGTCGTCCATGAGCCGGCGCACGTCGATGGCGAGCGCGGACTCGAACACGAGCGCAGGAAGAAAAACGAAGAACACCGCCTCGGAGGTGATCTCCAGCGTGTGCAGCGACTCGACGAGGTCGGAGATCGGCCCCAGCCCCTTCTCCGGCAGGAGGTGCTCCACGATGCCAATGACGATGCCCACGGCGGCGAGCATGACGGTGAACGGGAAGTTCAGCCGGTTGGCGACAGGCACCATGAGCACGGCCAGCGCGAGCAAGCCGGTGATACCGAGCACGGTAAGCCAGACGGTATGTTCCATCGCATCCCCCCGAATGCTGAGCGATCCCCGTGGGGAGCAGTATACAGGCGGGGTGCGGGCGGGCCAGCGGCAGCGGCCGGCGACGGTCGACCGTCAGGGCGCTCCGTCGCCCCAGAGTGCCTGCATGATGGCCAGCGCGGCCGGCCCCGCGGTCTCGGTGCGCAGGACGCGCGGACCCACGGAGGCGGCCTGCCAGCCCGCGTCGACCAGGAACTTCTCCTCCTGGTACGTCAGGCCGCCTTCCGGGCCGATGACCAGATCGACCGCCCTGGGCGCGTCGAAGCTCGGGAGCAGCCGTGCGGTCTTCTCGATGCTGCCGACCAGCCGCAGGCGGTCCGGTTCAGCATCGACGTGCAGGTCGTAGAGCGGCACCGGGTCCAGCAGTTTCGGCAGCCACGCACGGCCGCACTGCTCGCAGGCCGAGGCCACGACGCCCTCCCAGTGGAGCATGCGCCGCTTGAGCCGGTCGGCCTTGAGCTTCACCTCGGTACGCTCGGCGAACACCGGGCGGATGGCCGCGACGCCGAGCTCCGTCGCCTTCTGCATCACCCAGTCCATGCGCTCGCCCCGGGCAATGCCCTGGTACAGCGTCACCTGGAGCGGTGACTCCGGCATCGCGTCCACCTTCTGCAGACCGGCAACGCTCACCTTGCGGCGTCCGCGGCCCTCGATCGAGGCGATGTATTCGCCGCCCCGGCCATCGAAGAGCTTGATGGCGGCGCCGCTGTCCATGCGGAGCACGCGGCTGATGTAGTGCGCCTGTTCGGCGCTCAGGTCGACGCGCTCTGCGCCCTCGCGGGCATCCGGGCAGTAGAGTCTATGGGTCCAGGGCATGTCCTTTTTCCTGCTCCGACGGCAGCGTCGCTGGCGTTGGTGGCGTTGGTGGCCGCGTCGATCGTCAGACCGAGGGCCTGACACAAGCCTGCGCTCGCGCGCCGCACGTGCTGCTGTCGCGGGCGGGTCACGGCCACCACCTGAATCATCGTTCAGATTCTACTGACATCGCGCTACGGCGAAAGTGCCCGTTGGTCACGACCGTGGTGGTCCGGAACACGGGGCGGGTTCGAGGGGTCTCATGGCATAATTGCCGTTTGGCTCAGCGCAACATTGCCCATGAAAGCAAGACAGTCCGGTTTTTCCCTGATCGAGAT
>JBCCZC010000064.1:0-17810 GCA_039188505.1 Pseudomonadota bacterium
ACCGTGTTGACGCTGGTCGCCGCAACGCGGACCCGCACGTGGCCGGACTTGACCTCGGGGCTGGGCAATTCAGTGAGCTCGAACGGCGCGTCGGCACCGTAGCGGTTGAGAACCATCGCCTTCATCGGGGCGTCTCCTGCGTGGATTCAAGGGATGCCCCACATTAACCAGAAGACCGAAGCAAGAGGACCAGCTACACCCGAAATCATTATTCGGCTTTCGAGGATAGTCGCGCACCATCAGCGGCAGCAGGCCACCGCGCCTGGGCTTGGCCGGGCTTGTTCGTCTCGGCGCCGGCACGCATGATGCCCCGTGCGTCGCGGTGGGAACGCATGATGAACGACTGGAGCCGGCCGGAGCCGTTCTTCCGTCATTTCGCCTGGTTTCTGCTCGCGTTCGTGATCCTGAGCTTTCTCGGCAAGGCGATCCTCGACACCGAGGACCTGCCGCCCATCACGCCGCTGCACCACTGCCACGCCGTGACCATGGCGCATGGTTCGTGCTGTTCGCCCTGCAGCCCACGCTCCTGCATCTAGGGAGGGCAAAACTCCACCGAATTCTGGGGCGTTTGAGCCCGATCCTCGTCGTCACCTTCTTCGGCTTCGCGATCCCGATCTCCCTGCTCAACTGGGCGCGGGTCGGCGAACCCCTCATCGTCACGGCGAACGGTATGAACTTCACGCTATTCCTGGGGTTCTATCTGGCGGCCATCGCCTGGCGACGATCGGAGGCCACCCACAAGCGGCTGATGCTCTACGCGACGCTGTCGATCATGGGTCCGGCTGCCGGCCGGATTCCCGAGCTGTTCGACGCCTCGCCGTTCGTCGCGGCGCCGATCATCTTCGTTCTCAATCTGACCCCGGTCGTCCACGATTTCGTCGTGCACCGACGGGTCCATCCCGCCAGCTGGATCGGTTTCGGCCTCATGATCCTCACCATTCCGATCGTCGTGACGCTCAGTGGTTCAGAGGCCTCGGCGGCGCTGCTCTCCAGCGTTCTCGGACCGCCGGGGACCCCAGGGCCCTGATTTCGACAGCGGGAGAAAAACCTGGTTGTTTCGTCGCGGCGCGCCGGCCAGGCGGGGCGTCAAGCTCCAAACGCGTCGTCCTGCAGCGGCTTCTGGTACACTCGCGCGCCGCGCGATGCCCGCAGCAGCTGTGTGCGAGCCCGGACCGCAACCCGCATCAGGTACTCCCAACATGATTTCCACCAGCTCTCTCACGATCCAGTTCGGATCGAAGCCCTTGTTCGAGAACGTCTCGGCGAAGTTCGGCAACAACAATCGCTACGGCTTGATCGGTGCCAACGGCAGCGGGAAGTCCACCTTCATGAAGATTCTCTCAGGGGAACTCGAGCCCAGCGCAGGTAGCGTATCCGTCGAGCCCGGCGCGCGGATCGGTCGGCTGCGGCAGGATCAGTTCGCCTACGAGTCGTGCCGCGTGATCGACACGGTCATCATGGGCCATGCCGAGCTCTGGGAGATCATGGAGGAGCGCGAACGGATCTACTCGCTGCCTGAGATGAGCGACGAGGACGGCGTTCGGGTTGCGGACCTCGAGGTGAGCTTCGCCGAGATGGACGGCTATTCCGCCGAGGCCCGCGCCGGCGAGCTGCTGGAGGGTGTCGGGATTCCGGTCTCGCAGCACGAAGGGCCCATGAGCGAGGTCGCGCCCGGGTGGAAATTCCGGGTCCTGCTCGCCCAGGCGCTCTTCTCCGATCCCGACATCCTGCTGCTCGATGAGCCGACCAACAACCTCGACATCCACACCGTCCGGTGGCTCGAGGACTTCCTGGTTGCGGCGCGGTCGACGATGGTGATCATCTCCCACGATCGTCACTTCCTGAACAGCGTGTGCACGTACATGGCGGACCTGGACTACGGTCGGATCCAGCTGTTCCCGGGCAACTACGACGAATACATGACCGCCGCGACCCAGGCCCGGGAGCGGATGTACGCGGACAACGCCAAGAAGAAAGCGAAGATCGAAGAGCTCCAGGCCTTCGTCAGCCGCTTCTCGGCGAACGCCTCGAAGGCACGCCAGGCGACCTCGCGGGCGCGCCAGATCGAGAAGATCCAGCTCGAGGAGATCAAGCCCTCCAGCCGGCAGAACCCCTATATCCAATTCGAACAGGCCAAGCCGCTTCGGCGCCTCGCGCTCGAAGTCGAGGCTTTGGCCCACGCCTATGATGAGGACGAGCGGCTCTTTGCCGATCTGAACCTGACCGCGGAGGCCGGCGCGCGCATCGCCATCCTCGGCACCAACGGCATCGGCAAGACGACGCTGGTGAAGTGCCTGGTTGGCGAACTCGAGCCGGTCGCAGGTGCGGTGAAGTGGGCCGAGCACGCCCGGGTCGGCTACGTGTCCCAGGACCACTCGGCGGAGTTCGACAGCGACGAGAGCGCCTTCGAGTGGATGAACCAGTGGCGGCCGGAGGGCGCTGACGAGCAGGCAGTCCGCAGCGTGCTCGGTCGGCTGCTGTTCTCGAAAGAGGACAGCGAGAAGCGCCTGCGGGTCATGTCCGGTGGTGAGCAGGGACGGCTGCTCTTCGGCAAGCTGATCCTCCAGCAGCCCAACGTGATCGTGATGGACGAGCCGACCAATCACCTCGACATGGAGTCCATCGAGTCCCTGAACTTGGCGCTCGAGAATTATCCGGGCACGCTGATTTTCGTGAGCCACGACCGGGAGTTCGTCTCGTCGCTGGCCAATCGGATCATCGAGCTCACCGCCGATGGGATCATCGACTACAGTGGGACCTACGACGAGTTCCTGCTGGCGCAGGGGCTTGCCGATCGGGCCAAGGTCGCCTGAGTCCCCCACCGACTGTCCTTTCTTGCCGGTTGGAAAGCGAGGGCTTTTCTGGAGCTTCACGGCGCCGCGGCGGCAGCGCTGCGGCCGGTGCTACGGCCTTTCGTCGCGGAGCGCCGTCGCTGCTTCGGCGGCTATCCGTCTCGTCCCGGTTCGCTCGGATCGTCCGAGAACAGGGCGATCTTGTTGCCCTGCGGATCTCGCAGGTAGGCGACGTAGAAGTGAGCGCCGTAGGACTCGCGGAATCCAGGCTGGCCTTCATCGGTGCCTCCCGCCGCGAGCGCGGCGGCATGCAGGGCCCGGACCTGCTGCTGGCTGCGCGCCCGGAACGCGATCATCGCCCCGTTGCCGGATGACGCGGCGCGGCCATCGAAGGGGGCCTTTACGTAGAACTCCGGCAGGGCGGCAGGGCCCGCCGGTTGTCCCGGGAGCGCATAGCTGAGGCCCTCGGCGCTTTCCGTCAGTTCGTAGTCGAGCGCGGGCAGAAACGACGAGTAGAAGCGCCTGGCGGCCGCAATATCGTCAGCACCGACCGTCAGATAAGCGATCATGCTGTCCACCCCGTGGGACCGGTTGGTGCTAGCAGTGAGGCTGCGGTGACCAGCCGCGGCAATTCCGACGCGACGGCCATCATGCGGCCCCCTGCATGACGAGCACGATCACTGTGAGGCTTAGCAGGCCCAGGGGCTTGAGCAATACCTCCGAATACGGGTTCGTCCAGACTTCGTGGGGTTTCCAGACGCAGATCAGCGACAGGGCGATGACAAACAGGATCTGGTTTCCACGGTACCCAGCGAAGGGGCCGACGTGCCAGAGATGAAATCCATAGGCCGCGGCCACGGCCGCATACGCGCGTGCAAACAAGTCTCCTGCTCCTCCCCGAAGAACGACGTTGTCGTTGTCGCGCCGCTCGGCCACCAAACGGCCCTCGTCGGCACTCAAGGAAAACGGTACTCCAACGCCCGTCGTTCCGGGAGTGCTTGTCGTCATCGCCCGACCTTATCCGGCGCAGGTCGGGCGCACGCCCGGGATTGCGTTGACAACGGGACCGTCTACGCGGTCCCGACCGGTTCCGGGCGTCGCCTCACCGGGCCTCCGGCTGCACCAGGCATCGCCGCCCGTTCAGCTCCGTCAGGCGCACGAGACTCAACGCACCATTGGCGAAGCCCGGCTGCTCGGCGCTCCAGGCCATCTCGGCACCGCTGTCGCCCTCGAACGCGAGGGTCAGGGTGCCCCAGCGCTGGCGCTCGACGCTGTCGCTCGAGAAGCGCGGCGGGAAGTCGCCGCCGGTGAACTGCTCGAGTTCGAGCTCGACGCGGTCATCGATCAGTGGACCCTGGCCAACGAGCCAGACCTGCTCGCCGTCGTGGAAGACATACCAGGCCAGGAACACCTCGAGGCGGCCGGCATCGCGCACCACCTCGACGACAACGCCGTGGCCGTCCTGGGTCGGGTCGTAGTAGCTACCGCTCCGGCAGGCCTGCGGAACCCGCGGTACACGGGCGAGTCGGGCCAGATCGAGCGAACCGGCACCGAAGCCCTCGATCGCGCTGTCCCAGGCCACCCGGGCGCGGCCCTCGGGCAGGAAGGTGAGGTCGACCGTGCCCCATGGGATACGGTTCACGGCGGCGGGGTCGAAGTTCGGCGGAAAAGCGCCCCCGGTGGGTTGGAGCATCTCCAGGCGTGCCTCGTTTCTCAGGAGCGTACCGGTGCCGACGAGCCACACCGGCGCACCGTCCAGGAACGTGTACCAGTAGGCGTTGATGCGATTCGGCCGGGCCAGGTGCTCGATGAAGAAGCCGTGGCCAGGCTGCTCGGGGTCCAGCCACGCGCCGCTCATATCGAGGTCGCAGCCGATGCGTGCGGCAAGCCGGCTCGCAGCTTCCGCGTCGGGGATCGGGCCCGAAGCTGCCGGCGCCGGCGAGAATCCCTCCAGCACGCCGCAGAGGACCAGATCGAAGTAGTCCCGGGACGGTTCGTTGAAGTCGAGGGCGTTGTTGCGCATGCGCGAATCGCTCGTGGAGCGGTAGACGCCGCCGCTCTCCAGGCGGGCGCCGGCGTAGAGTCCGAGACCCCGCGTCCCGGGCACGGCGATGGGCGTGTCGACGCGCGCGATGCCTTCAGCCCAGGGCGCGAGCTCCGGATCGCGGTGGTGCGTGTAGTGTCGGCCCGGGAATTGGGTTCGCAGGGACGTGGTCCGTCGCCCGTCGGACTCGTCCTGAAGCCCGGCCGGGTTGTGACCCAGTTCGCGGCCTGGGGCATGGCTGTTGGGGCTGACGTGACCCAGACCCGCGGGAGCGATGACCGCGCTGTTTTCCACGCCGACGCGAACGGGCTGGTTGATCAGCACGACCGTGAGGTTGCGCCAGGGATACTCGGCGTTGAGCACCTCGCCGACCGCCCCGAAGTCGACCTGGAGAACTTCCGAACCGACGTCCAGCTCCGCGCCGAACCGCGTGTCGCGCTCCTGCAGGCCATCGATATCCAATCCCGACTGCACTGAAGGGACGAAGATCGCGAACGCCTCGACGTCCAGTCCAAGGCGCTGGACATCCGGGGACGCCAGCAGCGCGCGCAGGAAGTCCCGGGCGTTCCGCTCGAAGACCGCGAAGTCGTCGATGTTCGGGTAGCCATCGCCGTTGAGATCTTCGAAGGGTTCGTTGCCCTCGCTCGGGTTCGTTTCAGGGGTCGCCGCCGGTCGGTCACCGTAGTACGAGATCGGCTCGTCCTCCTGCCAGAGGCCATCCAGGTCCAGGTCCAGGAAGAGCGTGCCGTCCCAGACGCCGTTGCCGTTCAGGTCTTCGTAGGTCTCGTTGATATCGGTGTAGGACTCGCCCACGAAGACAATCTGAAAGCGTTCGTCGCCATCGCCCAGAAGACGCTGTCCGGTCGGCCCGGCTTCATCGAGAGCCAGGAACGGCAGGAGTTCCTGGCGCACATCGAGCTCGGCCGCGCGGTGCGGGTCGAGGATTCGGTGGTGCGTCGCGACCGTATCAGCGCCCTCCCGCACGCCGAAGGTCAGCGTCGCGCCGCGGACTGCCGGGACCGAAAAGCGACCCGCGTCATCGGTCTCGAAGCGGCTCACGGCCGTGCCGTCTTCGGTCCACCGGTAGATGGGAGCGTTGGGCTGAGGCTCGCCCGCGCGGTCGCGCACCACGCCGCTCAGCAGGGTGGGGGGGGCAGCGATCGCGCCAAGGTCCAGGGTGGTCTGCTCGCCCACCACGACGGACGCGGAAACGTCGTCGAGGCCGGCGCCGCGGAAGCGAAGCTCGATCTCGCCGTCGTCGAGTCGCAGGAGCTCGCCGCGGCGAAGCTGGGGAATCGCCGCCAGCGGCCGGTCTTGCGCGACCAGCATCACTTCAACGCCGCCGTCCGGTATGCCTTCGAGCGTCAGCTGCCCGTTCGGCACGTCGAAGCTGAAGTTTCGGGCCAAGCCGTCGACCTCGACGTCTACGGTCCGCGGACCAAGAGCGAACTGTCCAGTACCGTCCAGGAGCGTTCCACCGAAACCGACGAAGCGGGCCTGATAGTCCCCGGGCGGCGCGGCAATCCGGATGTCGGGCGCCAGGTACTCGTTGGCCGCCATCAGTTCGTCGCCGCGCCAGAGTTCCACCAGGCCACGCTCGATGGCGCCGCCTGCCACATCGACCCTGACGATCGTCTCGACGACCCGCTCGACATCGAAGCGGATCTCGAAGGGGCCGCTGGGCGCACCGAGCCGGGTCCAGGCCGTCGTGTGCGGTCGCGCCTGCAGGCGCACGCCGACCTCATAGGGCCTGCCGACACGAAGACGAAGCCCATCCAGCACGCAGAAGCGGCTCTTGCAGAAGCTCGTGAAGCCGGGTGGCAGCTCGGTGCCGGCTTCGTCCAGAACCCGGACCGTGGGCGTGGGTCGCGGCTCGAGTTCGAGCACGACCTCGATGTCGCCCGTCGGCCAGATGCGATGCGGGAAGAAGCCCTGCGGCGTGCACTCGTCGCTGTCGGAGGTGAACTCGACGGTGACGATCGTCGGTAGGTCGACGGCGGCGGCCAGCACAATGGCCTCCGGATTCGGGCCGTCACCGAACTCGACCGCCGGCATCACGCCCGTGGTGGTGGTGCCGGAGACCTCGAAGACGCACCCCTCCGGCATCGAGCCGTTCTCGTCGACGAACGTCACCCGCAGCTCTTGCAGCCCTTTCGCGCCGGTCGGTGCCGGCGGCGGCGCGGCGAACGGATCGGCGGCCTTCTCATTGCGGATGTGCGGTACGCCGTAGCCGGTTTCCCGACGGATCAGCGTGGTCTCGTCATCGACCCGTGCCGCTGCCGTGCGAGCGAGCGAGCGCTCCGGGTAGGGGAGCGGATCGAGCCGCTCGTCGACCGTTCCGCCCAGGAGGGCAGCTGCGAGAATCAGTTCCGGTGTGGCCATCTCATACTCCCGTCTTTCTCATCGAGAATCGATCACAGCGCAGGAGCGCGCGACGTCGATCTGCGTTTGCTTTGCAGCAATGCTTCACACAGGTACGCGCAAACGGGCCGTCCTTTCGGACCATCGAAGCGACGTAGCGGCGGACACGCCCGATCTGGAAGCGCCGCTTCCGGGCTGGGAGCGGGCCACTTCAGGCGAGATCGGACCGCTCGCCCCTGCTGCGAGCACTCGGCGGAAGTCAGCCGACGGGCTACACTTCCGGAACATGCGGCCGTCCGGTGAGCAGCGAATCGGCGTGCCCAGAGACAGCGAGCGGGAGGACATGGACGACCGGGGCTGGAAACGTGCGCAGGAGTTCTTCGAGGAACTCGTCGACCTGGAGCCGTCGGAGCAGCAGGCGCGGCTGGCGGCGGCAGGCCACGATTCCAAGCTCTGCGAGCGCGTTGCCGCGATGCTCGCCGACGACGCGGGGCTCGATGCCGATGTGGTGCACGAGCGCGCGATGGCGGGGCTGGAGCCGTCGCTTGCGGGACATCGCGTGGGTCCTTATCGCGTGCTCAGACAGCTCGGCCAGGGCGGCATGGGGCTCGTCTATCTGGCGGAGCGCGATGGTGACGACACGCCCCCCCAGGTGGCCATCAAACTCCTGCGTCGCGGCCTCGACCCGCGGCGGTTCCGGATGGAGCGCTCGGTACTGGAGCGGCTGCACCATCCGCACATTGCCCGCCTGATCGACGGGGGCAGCCTCGAGGACGGCCGCCCCTACGTCGTGATGGAATACATCGACGGTCAACCGATTGATGTCTACTGCGACGGCGCGGATCTCGGCCTCGAGGCGCGCATCAGGCTCGTGCTGGATCTCTGCGCGGCTGTCGAGCATGCCCATCGAAACCTGGTCATTCATCGAGACCTCAAGCCGGCGAATATCCTCATCGATCCTTCCGGTACGCTGAAGCTGCTCGATTTCGGCATTGCCAAGCTAATGGAGCCGGATCTCGTCACGACCCGGACCGGCGAGCGACGTCTCACGCCCGCCTACGCCAGCCCGGAGCAGATTCAGGGACAGCCGGTCAGCACGGTCAGCGATGTCTATTCGCTCGGTGTGCTCCTGTACGAGCTGCTGTGCGGTTGCCGGCCGTTCGCGGCGCTGGAAAAACGCCCGCGGGCCTTTGAGCGGGCCGTGCTCGATCGGGAGCCCCGCAAGCCGAGCCAGGCGAGTCGGGCATCGGCCCGGCCCTGGGCCCGAGCCCTGCGGGGGGATCTCGACACCATCATCCTGAAGGCACTCCGCGCGGAACCGTCGCGGCGCTATTCGTCCGTGCAGGCACTGGCGACGGACCTTGATCGCCAGCTGCGCGGGCACCCGATTCGGGCGCGGCCGGCGGGGCCCTTGCTACGCCTGGGCAAGTTCGTCGGCCGCCACCGGGTGGCGACGACGACCGTCCTGGTCGCCGTCGCGGTGGCCATGGTCCAGCAGCAGCGCGTCCTGCGCGAACGTGACGTGGCCGCGCAGCAGCGCGACCAGGCGCGCCTCGAGCGGGATCTGGCGCAGCGCGAGCGCGATGCGGCGGCGGCAAACCCTTTCTACATGATCGACCTGTTCTCCGCGGCGGCCACGGACGACGAGCCGGTCCCGACGCGAGAACTGGTCGACCAGGGCGTCCGGGAGATGTCCGAGCAGTTCGCCGACGATCCTGTGGTGCACGCCCAGCTCGCCGCGAACATGGGCTCGCTCTACCAGGCGATGGGGCGCTACCAGTCGGCCGCCCGACTCTACGGCGAAGCCCTGGCGCTGGAGCGCCAGCTCAACGGCGATGACTCACCGGTGGTCGCTGACGCCCTGCTGCGCCTCTCGCGCCTCCATTTCTACAAGGGCCTCTACGACGAGGCCGAACCGCTGGCGCGGGAAGCGCTTGCGATTTTCGATCAGACCAGGACGGCAGACGATGCTGCGCGAGCGAGCGCCCTCGATCTGCTCGGCAGCATCCAACGCTACCGGGGCAGCACCGCCGAGGCCGAGCAGCTCCTTCGCGAGGGCTTGAGGCTTCGCCGGGACTCGCTGGGCGACCAGCACGGAGACACGGGAACCAGCTTCAACAACCTCGCCGGACTGTTCAAGGACCAGGGCCGCTACGACGAGTCCATTGCGCTCTACGAGCAGGCCGTGGCGGCCTTTGCGGCCGGTCGGGGCGAGAGCCACCCGGATCTCATCATGGGCCTGAACAACCTGGCCCAGGCGCTCCATGGCGCCGGACGCCTCGACGCGGCGGAGCGCAGCTACCGCGACGCGCTGGCTCGTCATCGGGAGTTCCTGGGCGAGGCGCAGCCGAGCATCGCCGACATCTTGGAGAATCTCGGCGTCCTGCTGATGGAGCTGGGCGAGCTGGACGAAGCTAGACCGCTGCTGGAACAGGCCCTTGCCAGCCGTCACGAATGGCTCGGGGAAGGCCATCCCCGAACCGGCAACACCTATTCGAACCTCGGTCGGCTGCTGCTCCTGAGCGGCGACGAGGCCGCATCGCGGCAACACCTCGAGGCGGCTCAGCGCATCTTCATGGCGAGCCTCGGTGAATCCCACTGGCGAACTGCCGCCGAAACGGCCCGATTGGCCGAGCTCGCGGAGGTGCCTGGTGATTCGATCTCGACAGGGCGCAGCGACGCAGAAAACGGGCGGCAGGATTGACGGAGTGAGAGCTTGAGCGATACCCCCGAAAGCGACGCTGCCGCCTCGTCCAGCGAGGACATCACCCTCGCGCTGGCGCGGTGGCAGGACGGGCAGAGCGGGGCTGACCACCGCCTCATGGCGCTGGTCTATCCGGTGCTGCACCGCATCGCGGCGGCACGTCTCGCCGGCGAACACCGCGCCACGCTCCAGACCACCGAGCTGGTGCACGAGGCCTATCTGAAACTGGTCGATCAGCAGGGCACGGAGTGGAAGAACCGCAACCACTTCTTCGCGGTGGCGTCGCTCGTCGTCCGCCGGATCCTCGTCGACCACGCACGCCGGCGGGCCAGCGGCAAGCGCGGCGGCGGCGTCCTGGCCGTGACCTTCGACGAGGAGCTGTGCGCCACCGGTCAAGCACCGATCGATTGGCTCGGGCTCGACGATTGCCTCGATGACCTGGCGCGGATCGACGCTGCGGCTGCCCGGGTGGTCGAGCTGCGCTTCTTCGCCGGCATGAGCATCGACGATTCGGCGGAGGCGCTGGGGCTGGGCCGCACCACGGTCGTCCGCAAATGGCGCTTCGCCAAGGTGTTTCTCGAGGAGAACTGGCAGCGGGATTGATCCGCTCGCTGGGCACCACCTAGCTGACTTGGACGCCCAAGTCTGGCGGTGTCGCCCGCGCATCTTTTGGGCTGATCGCGGAGCAAGCGCGGAAGGCCTGCTGCCGGCGACCTCGGTGATATCTGCAAGGCCGAGCCGAAGTTGCTAGAGGCTGGTGGACTACGGGCGTTCTTTTTACCCCAGCTGCCGATCCAATCGGTCGACACCTCGCGCAGATCGTAGGTCGCGAGGACCCTTGCCTTGCTGATCAAGAACCCTCGCCGCCATCGAGGCGTTCCCATGCTCGAGGGAGGCCTTCTTGGGCTCGCCTCGGCAAGGGAAGGTTCGCGAGCGCGGTCTATCTTGATTAGTCAACGGTCATTGACTAACCTTTCGGTCCTGGCAAAAAGGTGCTCATCGGCTCGAGCGCTCGGCTGGTCAGGATCGTTTCTTTTCCCTGCCAAGAGACGTCGCCAGCGGTCTCCTCTCAGCGAGGCGACCGGGGACCCGCGCCTTGCGACCGATTTTCCAATGGGTGCACGTCCAAGACGTATCAACACGAGAGCGAGTCCAAGAACGTGACGCTGCACAGCGAAGACCGGGCCATGGCGCGACGGCTGATTAGAGGGGACCGCCGCGCCTTCGACCGGTTCTTTCGAGACAACTTTCCGAGGCTCTTCCGCTTTGCAATCGCGCGCCTTCACGGAGATGAGCAGGCAACCGCGGAGGTGGTTCTGAAGTCCCTCAACAAGGCCATCAGCAAGCTCGACCAGTACCGCGGTGAGGCGGCGATGTTCACCTGGCTCTGCGCCATCTGCCGCAACGACATCGTGGACCATCTACGTGCCATCGGTCGCTACCGCGAACATATTGTTCTGGTGGAGGACTCGCCCGAGGTCCAGGCGGTCGTCGACTCGCTGGCGGCCGGCGTCTCGATGAGCCCCGAGGCGAATCAGAACCGTCGGGACGCGCTGCGGCTGATCCAGGTCGCCCTGGACCAGCTGCCCCCGAGCTATGGCGATGCGCTGGAATGGAAGTACATCGAAGGTTTCTCGGTCGCGGAGATCGCCGAGCGCCTCTGTGTTGGACGGGAGGCTGCGCAATCGCTGCTGGCTCGGGCGAAGCGCGCATTTCGAGAGACCTACAGCGCGCTGACGGCCCAGGGCGCGGAGACGCTGCCATGAGGAATGATCATCCCATGAACGAATTGACCGACGAACTGCTGGAATCGTTGCTTCGCCAGGCGGGGCCGCGCCCGGTAGCGCCCCAGGATATCGCCGCCCGGGTGCGTTCCGGCGTCGAGGCGCATTGGGAGGCCACGGTGGCAGATCGGCGACGCCGTCGCTTGGGCCAGCTGACCGTAGCGGTTGCGGCATCACTGGCGCTGGCCTTCCTCACCTTACTAAAGCTTCCTCCGGCCACCGGGCCGTCGCCCGCGCTGACCGTGTCGGTGGTCCGGGCGGCGGGGGAAGTGATGGTCGACGGCGCGCCGCTGGTCACGGACACCCGACTTAAACCCGGCAGTCGGCTCGTGACCGGGGCTGGCCGTGTTGCGCTGCGTTGGGGTGCCGAGCTCAGCCTGCGGCTCGACGAGGAGACCACCGTGGTGCGGGTCGACGACGAGACGGTCCATCTACGGTCCGGGCAGCTCTACGTTGATTCCGGTAATGGTAGTGATGCACTGACGATCCGCACGAAGCATGGGCGCGTTTCCCATGTCGGAACGCAGTACCTCGTACTGGCGCGGGAGGACCGCATGAACGCACTGGTCCGATCCGGCCGCATCAGCGTGTCGCTCGGCCAGGCGATGGTCTTCGCAGACAAGGGAGAGACGCTCGAGATCGTTACCGGCGCCGAGACGAATCGCGGCACCGTCGAAGCCGACAGCGAGCGCTGGACGTGGGCGCGCCAGATCGCCCCTCCCTTCGACGCTGATGGTCGAACGCTCGCGCAATTTCTCGACTGGGTCGCTCGGGAGTCGGGGCTGCGCCTACGGTTTGGCTCGGGCGAGGCACGTGCGATCGCCTCGCGCAGCACGCTCCGCGGTTCGGTCACGCTCGAGCCGATGGAAGCCTTGCCGATCGTCCTGGAGACGAGCGATCTCCGCGCAACGGTCACGGAGGGAACGATCCTGGTGGACAAGAGGTAGAGAAACACGCGCACATGCCCGCCCACGGCTTTCAATTGCGGTTCGCGATGCTTCTGCCGATCTTCCTGGCGGTGACGACCGCGGCCGCCGGTGCGAAGCTCGCCGGCCGCAGCGTCGCCGACGTCCTCGACGAATTTCGCGGGGACGGGTTGCCGCTCGTCTATTCGACGAGTCTCGTGGGTCGGGATCTATTGGTGCTGCGCGAACCCGCGGACGACGAGCCACAGCAGAGGCTGGAGGCCCTTCTTGCCCCACACGGCCTGGAGCTGCGCCCCGTGGAGGGCATGTTGCTCGTGGTTCGCGCCGAGGCCGCGACGGTGGCAACACACGGGGACCTGCTGGTCCTAGTCCGACAGGATTCCGGTGCGCCGATTGCGGGTCCCGTCATCCTCGATGCGGGCACCTTGCCGGCCGTCGAGAGTCACGGCGTCGGCCTCCTGCACTTCACGCAGGTACCGGACGGAACACATGATTTTCTGGTCACAGCGGCCGGCTTCCACGAGCAGCGGCAAGCGATTGAGGTCGAAGCCGGAGGCACGAGCGTCCTGGTGGTCCGTATGGCGCCTGCACCGGTCGAGTTGTCGCCACTCGTCGTCTCCAGCAGCCGCTATGCTCTGGAACGAGACGCCACGATGGCGCCTGCCATCCTCGATCGGCGGGCGATCGAAAGCACACCGGACCTCGGCAATGATCCGCTGCGGGCCGTGCAGCGGCTGCCTGGCGTTGGCGCGGGCGGACTCTCCGCCCAATCCCATATGCGCGGGGGCAAGCGTGACGAAGTCGGTGTCTACCTGAATGGGCATCAACTGCTCGATCCCTTTCACGTTCGCGATTATCAGAACATCTTCAGCGTGATCGACGTCCGGGCGATCGCGTCCATGGAGGTCTACACCGGCGGGTTCCCAAGCCGCTACGGAAATCGAACGAGTGGCCTCGTGCTGATCGATGCTGACAATCCCGCGGCCCCGGGCCGAACTGAACTGGGTTTCAGTACCTACAACGCCTCGATCCTCACGGCTGGCACCGGCCCCGACGGTGAATGGGACTGGCTGGTGTCCGCGCGCTACAGCACGCTCGACGAATTCATCAACGCGCGCCTGGGCTCGCCTTCGTACTACGACGGTTTCCTCCAGCTCGGCTTCTCGCCAGATGCTGGCACGCGAGTGCTGGTCAGCGCGCTCGTAGCCGACGATAGGGTGGACATCACCTTGGAGAACGACGGCGAAGAGCAGGAACGCTCATCGAGCGATACGAGAAACCGCCAGTTCTGGCTGAGCGTGGTGCAGGACTGGACGCCGGCCCTGCACAGCACCACCGTCGTCTCGCACGTGTCCCTCGACAACGAACGCCTCGGCATTCTCGCGGGGCCGGACGAGATCGACGGTCGGGTCGTCGATCGCCGGGACGTGACGCTCTCGGGTGTCCGCTCGGACTGGCGTCTTTCGATCGACCACCACACGCTGATGGTAGGCATCGAATATCGCGACGAGGCGGCCAGCTACGACTACACCTCTGACGTTCGTTACCTCGAGGAGACGCCGATCTTCGAAGGCCGCCCGGCATCCGTGTCACGGCGTACGGTTAGCCGTCGCAGGGGATCGTCGTTTTCGCTCTATCTGGCGGACCGCTGGCGGGTCTCGGAACGCTGGACGCTCGAAGCCGGGGTGCGCTGGGATCGCCAGACCTATACCCGGACGGAGGACGACTCTCAGATCAGTCCTCGCCTTGCCGCACGGCGCCTGCTGGGCGAGGACGCTGAGCTGCGGTTGAGCTGGGGGCGCTTTTCCCAGCCCCAGGGTATCGGCGAGCTGCAGGTTGAGGACGGCGTCGACAGCTTTGGTTCGGCGGAGGAGGTGGATCACTGGATTGCGTCCTATCGGCGTCGCCTTTCTCCCACCATGACGCTGCGGACCGAGGCCTACTACAAGGTGCTGCGCCAACTGCGTCCGCGCTTCGAGAACCTGTTCGACCCGCTGGAACTGATTCCCGAACTACAACCCGACCGGATTCGATTGGACCCGACCAGCGGTAGGGCATACGGCGTCGAAGTCTCTCTGGCCCACGCGCCGGGCGAGTCTTTCAGCTGGTGGGCCAGCTACGCTCTGTCCGACGTCGACGAACGCATCGACGGGCGAACCGAGCCGCGCAGCTGGGACCAGCGCCACGCGATCCAAGCGGGCGTGGCCTGGACGCCGGGCGCCTGGGAACTCACATTGGCTGGAAGCTGGCACAGTGGGTGGCCAACGACTGACCTGGCGCTGGTCCGTGCCGGAAATGCCGAGGATGATCACGGTGCCCCGTTCGTCCTCGATCCGGGGCCGCGAAATGCTGCTTCGCTAGGGAGCTTCGCGTCGATCGACCTTCGGATCAGCCGCCGATTCAAGGTAGGAGAAGGAAAGCTCGTGGGATTTTTCGAGCTGACCAACGCGCTGGACCGGGAGAACCCCTGTTGCGTCGACTACGAGTCGGATGACGGCCAGCTACTTCGCTCGGAGGACAACTGGCTGCCGATCGTCCCGGCGCTCGGGATCAGCTGGGAGTTCTAGTGCGGCAGGGCGATTACCCACGATGTACCGCGTCCGCAAACAGGTCGCCGCAGGCTGGATCAGGGCGGGTCTCGCTGGGGCTGCGGAAAGCAACCTCCGCGATCGCCCGAGCATCGGACTCGCGGCGTGTGCCGGCCCGCGAGGACACACGCCGAAATTTTGATCGATCGAGGCAGCACGAAGGCAAGGGCGAGTTGATCCACGACCGGTTTTTCTCCAGGCCGCGTCAAACGGGCACCACGGAACATCCCGTGGCATTGATAACGGGAGAAAGACTCGAGATGAGAACGCAATTGACTCTGGCCGCCGGTCTCATTGGCGCCGGCATGCTGGTGACGACAGTGTCGCATGCCCAGTTCACGACGGCCCCCGGACCTTGCGAAAGGGCGGCGCGTTCCATGCAGCAGTCCTGCCAGTTCGCGACCTACGAAGACGTGCTCGGATCGTTCGCTCGCTGCCTGACCTTGAGCAGCGAATCCGGGCAGAAAACCTGCCGCCTCGACGCGATTGATCACTGGACCGAGGATCGGAACCTCTGCATCGCGCAACGGACGGCTCGGGAATCGGTTTGCGGTGTGTTGGGCGAGACCTTCTACGACGATCCGCTCGAGAGCGAGGACCTCCAGTTCATCGATCCGGAGGAGATCGGCAGTACGGAACCCGAGAATCCGTACCTGTCCCTGCGCGTGGGCCACACCTACGTGCTTCGCGCCGGTGAGTCCGGAGAAGAACGGGTCGTGGTTCATGTGACCGACGAGACCCGCGAGATCCAGGGGGTCGACTGTCGTGTCGTCGTGGACCTGACGTTCGCGATCGACGTGGAGGACGGTGACGTCGAATACGACGTGGTCGAACACACCGATGAATGGCTTGCCCAGGATACCGCGGCGAACGTCTATCGCTGCGGCGAGCTGTCTCGGGACTACGAGGATGAAATGCTGGACAGCCTTGATGGATCCTACGAGGCCGGCAGGGAGGGCGCTCGATCGGGCGTCGTGATCCAGTCGCTGCCCTCGGTTGGCGAGGCCCATCGGCAGGCGTTCTCCCTCGGCGTCGCCGAGAGCATCGTCAGCTATGACGCCATGTTCGTCGCGCCCGGCGAAGACGAAGGTGGTGAGAACGAGACCCACCCCTGCACTTCCGCGGGCGGTTGCCTGAGGACCACCGAGTTCTCCGCACTGGAGCCCGATACCAGCGAGATCAGGTACTACCTCGCGGGAGTGGGACTGGTCCTGACGGTGTCGATGGAGGACGGGGCATTCGATGGCGAACGCGAAGAGCTTGCCTGCGTCGGTGACTCGCTCGACGTGCTGGCCGATCCGGCGTGTGGCATCGAAGACGTTGATGCGCTCCGGAAAGAACTCTGCGAGATCTCCGAAGATTTCTTCTGTGACGACGATGTCGGCGAGTTCGATGGCGAAGGTGGCGACGGCGACGGCGAGGACGAAGACGAGGAAGACGAGGAAGACGAGGGCGACGAGGACGACGATGACGACGATGACGACGACGACGACGACGACGACGGCTGAGTCTCCTCATCAAGTAGCGTCACTTGATTCACACGGCTGGCCCGCTCAGCCGTGTGGTCGAATCGCGCTGCGGTGAAAGTGCTCCGGTGTCGCTTTTTCGATGACGTCTGCGCTAGCTCCGACCCACCTCCAGCGACTGAATCAGGGCCCTTGCGTTCATGATGAAGCCATTGACAGCAGACTCCAGATCCTCTGGCTTGCGCACGCTGCGCGAATACGACCAGATGCCCTGGACGGACGTCATCCAGCTTTGCGCCACGTTCTTCCGCATCTCTTCCGGGAAGTCACCAGCTTGCGTTTCGTTCCTGAGGACGTTCAGCAAGGCATCCCGAAGTCGATCATTGAATGCTTCGACGATAGTCCGGATGCCTTCGTCGTGAGGTGCACATTCGCTCATGGTGTTGCCGAGAAAGCAGCCCATGTAGGGCGGAGTCTGTTCCTCCATGCCGCTGAGCACGCAGTCGAAATACCTCCGAACCTGGTCCAGGCGAGCGTCGGGGGTTTCCATGTAACTGACGGACTCGTCTGCCAGAACGGTCGTGTAGAAAAGCAGGCACGCCTTGAACAATTCGTTCTTGCTCTGGTGCTCACTGTACAAGCTGCTGCGGCTGAGTCCCGTTCTCCGCACCAGGTCCTCCACGCCGGTTCCGTGGTACCCGAATTCCCAGAACTGCATCAGCGCGTTGGGAATGAGGTTCCTGCGATTGTGAGACTGCTGTCTTGCCATGAGATTTGCTGCTTGTTCCGCGATGGGACAGGTGGGTTGTCGCTTGCGCCCTCAAACGCAAGCTCACGATTCATTGACGCGCATATTGGAACGATCGTTCCAATAAAGCAATGAAACTGATGACGATCAACCCGTAGATGAGCGCGAACGACCCGCGATCCGCATCGCGCAGTGTCGCCGCAACCTCCGGATTTTCATAGCCCAAGCGGGCGCTAACGTAAGGGAAGACCCCGATGAACGCAACACGAGGAAAGCTGCCAGCCGGCCTGACTATCGCCATCTTCATCACCGCGTTTCAGATCTGGCGACTGTCAGCGCTGGCCTTCCTGGATCAGGTCGGGGACACGCTGCCGGAATTCTGGGGGATCGCCTTCCG
>JBCCZC010000065.1:0-17718 GCA_039188505.1 Pseudomonadota bacterium
CTCGTCCTCTCGACGGCAACGATCGCGCTGCAGGAGCAGCTCCTCACGAAGGACATCGACCTGGTGCGGGAGATCACCGGTTGGGAGATCAAGCCTGCGCTGGCCAAAGGCCGCCTGCGCTACGTGTGCGACCGGCGCCTGGTCGAGCTCGTGGAGGGCGGCAGCGAGGACGCGCCGTCCCTGTTCGAGGTGCCGCCCACTCCTGCCGTGAAGATGACCGCCCGCGCGCTCTGGAAGCGACGTCAGATCGGCTCCTGGGACGGCGACATCGACGCGTGGTCCGAGACCATTCCACCTGCGGTCCACGCGGCGATTACCGTCCCGGGCGTGGCCTGTTCCGGGCCCGGCTGCCCTCAACACGCCAGCTGCGCGGTCTTCGCGGCTCGCCAGGGGGTTCGGACCGCCGAGATCATCGTGGCCAACGCCTCGCTCGTCATGGCCGATATTGCCAGCGGTGGCGGGCTCGTGCTCCCGAAGCCCGGCAAGTGCGTCTATATCTTCGACGAGGCCCACCATCTGCCCGAGGTCGCGCGGCGACAGTTCGAGGTCTCCGTGGACGTTGGTCGCGCTCGGCGGTCCCTGCGCCAGATCGGCATGAAGCTCTCCATGGTGACCGACGCCATCGACGAGATCGGCGTGTCGCTTCCCGAGGATTTACAGCCCCGGGCCATGCTTCTCGAACAGTCCTACGGCGAGGCCGAGCAACGCCTGCTGCAGGAGGCGGTCGACGAGGAAGCTGCGCTCGTCGACGCGGACAGCGCGTGGCACCTGGAATTGATGCAGGAGACCCAGTTCCACGGCGAGTGGCTCGATGATGTGCTCTCGAAGCTCCTGGACCACGCCCAGCAGTCGCGATCCGACGCCGGCGATGCGGTCGTCAATGAATTCGGCCGCGTCGCCGCTAGCGTCGAGAGCCTCGCTCGCCTGGGGCGCCTCTGGTGCTATCAGCCCGACCCGGATCCGATCGCTCGGTGGGTGAAGGCGGATCTGAAGGCCGGGGACGTGTCGCTGAACGCCGCACCGGTGGACGCCAGCTCGCTGCTGCGCAAGCGACTCTGGAGCGAGTGTGGCGCGGCGGTCCTCACATCCGCGACGCTCCGCTCGCTCGGTAGCTTCGACATGCTGAAGCGCGACGTCGGCTTCAGACCCGACAGCCGGGAACTCGCGCTCGAATCACCCTTTGACCTGAAGACCCAGGGACGGTTCGAGATTCACCCCGATGCCTGCTCACCCCGGAAGATCGAGCAGCACACCAGCGCCATCGTGAAAGCGCTGCCGGACCTGCTCGAGGGCGTTCGCGGCGCCCTGGTGCTCTTCGCCAGCTATCGACAGCTCGAGGAGGTCTCCCAGCGAATGCCGGGCACCCTGGCGGCCCAGTGCCTCGTGCAGAACACCCTGCCCCGCCACGAGCTGCTCGAGAAGCACCGCGAGAGCGTCCGCATCGGCGATCGCTCGGTCATCATGGGCGTGCAATCGTTCGGGGAGGGGCTCGATCTACCCGGCGAGGAATGCGAGATCGTCGTCATCGCGAAGCTGCCGTTCGTGGTACCGAGCGATCCGGTCGAGGTCGCGCGGTCGCGCTGGCTCGAACGGCGGGGACGCAATCCCTTCCTAGATGACGCGCTGCCCCGCGCCCACCGCACCCTGGTCCAGTGGTGCGGCCGGCTCATCCGCTCGGAAACGGACACGGGCCGCATCGTGATCTTCGACTCGAGGCTCGGGACTGAACGCTGGGGTCGGCAGATGCTGGAAACGTTGCCGCCGTTCGCGCGCGGCGTTTAGGTGCTTCCCGGACCGCGCTGTTGGCGCCCGCGTTCATGCGACGCGCTCCGCGAGTTCTCCCGAAAAGAAACCGACCAATTTCAAACCCGTTGACGACCCGTCGCGGAGCAGCGAACGCCCGGCGACTCGGGCAACTTGCTGGGCCAGCGGCGTATGCCACGCCCTTCGCGTCGATCGGAGGGAGCTTCAGGGGAGTACGTTCACGCCCCCGCGCACTCATGCGCGGGGGCATACATGCGGCGCCTACTGGGTCTGCGTTTGCCAGATAGCCTGCGGCGTCAGCGGCACCCGTCCCGAATCCAGGATCGTGGTGCCGTCCAGCTGGTACAGCCGCCAGACGTTCGTGTCCGTCCGCCGCAGCAGTGCGTCCGTATTGCCGTCGCCGTCGAAGTCATCCAGCCACTGCAGCTGCCACTCGAGACGCGGCGTCAGGCCGACCCTTCGCTGCGACTCGCGATCGCCCGTTGCCGTGAACGTGTAGATCAGCCAGCGACCGTCGTCCGTCCGCCGCATCAGCACGTCGTCCCGACCGTTGCCGTCGAAGTCGCCCGCGCCCTCGAACACCCAATCGCTGACCCGGGTCAGGTTCGGCGAACGACTGCCCGTCACCTCGCCCGTGCCCGCCGCGAAGGTGTACGCCGTCCAGCGCCCGTCGCTCGTGCTGCGAAGCAGCAGTTCGTCCGTGCCGTCGCCGTCGAAGTCCGCGATGCCCTGCGTCACCGTCGTGTCCGATACGTCGATCGCAAGGACCTGCGTGAACGCCAGCTCGCCCGACGCCGTCAGGTACCAGCCCTTCCACTCGCCCGTGTCGCTGTTCCGGGTCAGGACATCGCCGATCCCGTCGCCGTTCAGATCGCCGAGCCCCTGGAACTCGTCGTCCGGATCACCGCTCACGCTGATGTGTCGGCTCGAGTTCGGCTGACCTGTCGCACCGTTCAGGTAGTAGACGTGCCAGAAGTTGTTCGAGCTGTTCCGGATCACCAGATCCTCGACCCCGTCGCCGTTCATGTCGGCGATGCCCTGGGTCGTCCAGTCCCGGTTCGGACTGAACGGACGGTTGCCGTTCGACACCTTCGTGAACCCGTCCATCAGGTACATGTGCCACTTGTTCGTGTCACCGCGCCGCAGGATCACCTGGGCCACGTCGATATCCATGAGCTCGATCTCGAAGGTCACCGGGCTGGAGCGGTTCACACCCCCGCCGCTGCGACCGCCGTTGTCCCGCGCGTTGACGCTGACCTCGGCGGTGCCGCCATTGCCGGTCAGCGTGTAGCGCAGCTCACCGGCCCGGCTGACCGTAACGTCGCCGTCGAGGACGCCGTCCGGATCGGACACGGTGCTCACCTCGAAGCGGACGTTCTGGTCGTCCTCGTTCGGACCGGCCGAAATATCGGTCGCCCACCCGGCCACGCGCTGGATCAGCTCCGCGCCGTTGGCGAGCGTCTGGTCCGGACCCGCCGTGAAGCTCGGCGCGTCGTTGATCGGCGTGACCTCGATGGTCACCGTGGCCGTGTCCGTCAGGACCGTGTTGTCGGCCACGGTGTAGTCGAAGGTCGCGGTGCCGAACTCGTTGGCCGGCGGCGTGTAGGTGAAGGCGCCATCGGTGCCCAGCACCACCTCACCACCGATGCCGTCGGCATCGAACGTGCCTGGCGTCGTCACCAGCACCTCGTCGGCCTCGCCGCCGAAGTCGATGCCGTTGCCGTTGTCTTCCAGCACGTTGCCGGAGACCGCCCGGTCCTCGCGGGTGGTGAAGCCGTCGTCCTGGGCGACCAGCGTGTCGTCCCTGCCCGTGACCGTAATCGTCCCCGTCGCCGTTTCCTCGGTGTCACCGTCACTCGCCGTGTAGGTGAAGGTCACCGTCGACTCTTCACCGTCATTCAGCGACTCGAAGGCATCGCCCGTATCGAAAGACAGGGTCCCGTCGGCCGAGACCGTCAGCGTGCCGCCGCCGGTCGGCGTGTAGGCCGTCCCCACGACCGCCATCCCGTCGATGGCGATCACCAACAGCGTGTTGATGTCGAGGGCCGAGTCATTGGCGAGCAGGCCGTTGCCGAGCGCCACGCCGAGGACGTCGCCCTCGGCGACCGTGTAGGCGTCATCCTCGGCTTCCACCACGACCAGCTGGTAGACCTCGCTGATCGCCGGCTCGGCACCCTCGAACGGGTTGCCCAGGGAGTCGGCGATGTCCTGGCCCGGTGCCGAGGCGAGGCCCACCGTTCCGGAGAACGTCGCGAGGTCGCCGCCCGAGATCTCGAGATCGAACACCGTGTCGGGCGTCACCGTCGTGAGGCCGGTCACCATCGCCGTCGAGCCGCCCGTCACGATCACGTCCGTCACGTCGACGTTCTGCGCGTCGCCGTCGAAGGTCAGGCGCAGCACCAGCGTGTCGGCATTGGTGGTCGCCACGGCGCCCGGCGGCAGCGTGATCGACAGCAGCACCGGGCCGGTGTTGTCGAGGGTGTAGGTTTCGTCGGTGGCCGGAGCCGCCGGATCCAGCACGTTGCCCGCCGGATCGTTGATCGACAATGCGCCGACGCCCTTTCTCAAGGTGTTCAGGCCAAGACCCACGGTCCCGTCGAAGTCGGCGAGGTCGCCGCCGGAGACCGTCACGTCGAAGACGGAGTCCGCCGTCGCCGTCGAGACGTTCGTGACCGTCGCCGTCGTCCCCCCGGTCACGCGGAAGCGGTCGGTTGCGACGTTCTCCACGTCCTCGCTGAAGGTCACGCGGAACACCAGCGTGTCGGCGTTCGTCGGCGTCGTCATCGGCGT
Organism: Pseudomonadota bacterium; assembly: GCA_039188505.1. Lineage (GTDB taxonomy): Bacteria > Pseudomonadota > Gammaproteobacteria > Xanthomonadales > SZUA-38 > JBCCZC01. The sequence goes on from JBCCZC010000065.1 coordinate 4,555, forward strand.
CTGACGCGTGATCGAGGTGATCGTGGGCGCGATGTTGTCGAGCGTGTAGGTTTCATCCGTCGCAGGCTCGCCGGCCGGAAGGGCGTTGCCTGCCACATCCGTGATGTTCTGTCCGCCCGCGAGATCGAGGCCGACAGTCCCGTTGAGCGCCGCGAGGTCGCCGCCGGAAACTGTGATGTCGTAGGTCGTCGCGTCGATGCCGTTCACCACACTGACGGTGCCTGTGGTGCCCGTGGCACTGAAATCGGCTGCATCGACGTTCTGGACGTCCTCGTCGAAGATCGCCCGGAAGACCACCACGTTCGCATTCGTCGGCGACGTATTCGGCGGCTTGGGAGCAAAGGACAGGGCCGACGGTGCGTCGTTGTCCACCGTGTAGGTCTCGTCCGTAGCCGGTTCGGTGGTGGCGAGGTCGTTGCCCGCCACGTCGGTCACGGTCGGGTTGCCCTTTGCCACGACAGACGCGAGATCCAGGCCGACGACGCCGTCGAACCCGGCCAGGTCGCCGCCCGAGACCGTCACGTCATAGGTGTCGCCGCTGCCGGAGACGCCCGTGACCGTCGCGGTGGTACTGCCATTCACGGTGAAGGTGCCCGCGCTCACATCCTGGACGGTCTCGCTGAAGATCACCCGGAAGACCAGCGTGTCGGCGTTCGTCGATGTCGTCATCGGCGTCTGGCGCGTGATCGACGAGACCGTCGGCACCATGTTGTCGAGCGTGTACGTCTCGTCCGTTGCCGGTTCACCCGCCGGCAGATCATTGCTCGCCAGGTCGGCGATGTCCTGGGCACCGGCGAGGTTGAGTCCCACCGTTCCATCGAGTCCAGCGAGATCACCGCCCGAGACCGTGATGTCGTAGGTAGCGGCGTCGACCGCGACCACGTTGGATACCGTGGCCGTCGTTCCGGCGGCAGCGAAGTCTGCCGCGCTGACGTTCTGCACGTCTTCGTCGAAGGTCGCTCGGAAGGTCAGACTGTCGGCATTCGTCGGCGACGTTGCCGGTGTCTGGCGCGCAAACGATGTGAGGGTCGGCGGGGTGTTGTCGAAGATCGAGGTGAACTGGCTGCTGGTGATGCTCGCAACCCCCGCTGAGGTAGCCTGCAGATTGAAATTCTCGTCAGTGGAACCCGAGTTCGTGTACGTCAGCTGGAGCGTGTCGAAGGAAACCACCCCAGCCGTCGCATTCAGTGTGACGGTCGCTGGGCTGCCATCACTATCACCGGCTGCCGACAGCGTAGCGGTCCCTGATCCCAGCACCTCCCCGAGAGTGACAGCGCCGGTGAAGCCCGTATCCCGGATGCCGACCGAGTTGACGCCCTCGATGACCGGCACGGTGGTCAGCGACGTCGCTTGCCCATTGACCACGGTGAGTGGAGCCGGCTGCGTGGTCATCCGCAGATTGGTCGCAATCACGTCTGCAGTTACGGAATTGGATACCGCGTTCGTCAGCGATCCGCTGCTCGCAGTCAGCGTGAACGCCTCTTGGTCGGCCGTCGCGCTGTAGGCGACCGCAGTGAACGTCGCCACACCGCCCGAGGCGGTCGCGGAGCCGCCGGCCAGCGTACCCGCGCTCGCCTCCGTCAGGGTCACGCCGACCGCGTAGTCGGCGTCCAAGTTGTCGGCCGCGTCCAGCGCCCGAACGACGGGCTGGGTGCTGAGCGGGAAAAGGCTGACTGCGCCGGCAGGCTGGGTACTGAACGCCAGCTTGGAGGCTACGACCTCCGTACTCATGTTGCCCGTCGACACCGACGCATTGCTGCCCGTCATGCCCGTCTTCGCCGCATCAACGGTGAGATCCGTGTCGCCATCGATCGAGATCGAGAAAGTCTGGTTGTCCGAGATGTTCGTGTTGTCGGCCCAGAAGGCGCTCACCGTGCAGGTGGCGGCACTGTTGTTGGGGACAGACAGGGAAAGTCCACTGAACGTCACCGTCGAACCGGACGGGGCAACGCTGGTCTGCGACGCGCAGCCCGACAGGTTGAATCTCATTTTTGAGAAGTTGCCGCTCGCCGCTCCGGCAAGATTCAGGCGGATCGCCGAAACGTCGAGGGGGAAGACATCCCCACCGCCGTCGTTAATCCTGAAATCGAAGACGTTGACCGCCGTTCCCGTGGAAACGGCACTCGTGACCAGATCGACAGGTTCCGCGACCCCCGGCGCCGCCACGAGCGTCCCGTCGCTGTTGGGCACGGGCGCCTTGAGGTCGGACAAGGTCATGTTCTCGAAGTAGGCGCAGATATGTCCGCCGCTGAAGGCGGCATCGACCCGAAGCTTGGTGATGTCGTTGAAGCTGCTGAAGTCGCCGCCAAAGTCTCCGACCATGGTCTTGCTCTGGTTTGTGTTCATGGTCGTCGGCAGCGTCGGAGCTGTGACGACCGTCCCCCCGCCCTTGAGGTATCCCGTGATATCCAGAGTGGTGAAAGAACCGTTGCCGAGGGAGTTGCAGCCGTTGCTGAACTCCATCTCGGTGATGTCGAAGCTCTCCAGCGTGGTCTCGTTGGGCCGCAGGTAGAAGGTGTAGGTGGCCGTCGTGTCCCTGTTGAAATAGACGAAGCCGGAGCTGGATGCCCTCATCGGGTAGGTCGGCTTGATCTTGAACGCATCTGTGCCGTTGAAAAGGGTCCCGGAGAGAGTATAGGAGCCCGTTGGCAGGATCGTGGAGATCCTGCTGAAGTTGTAGGTCGGCAGCGCTCCGCGCCACCCATTCAGATTGGAAACGGCCGCGTTCTTGACCACGAGCCCCGTGGCCGCCTCAAGGTCCCAGTCGCCCTGGAAGTCCGAGTGCCCGGTCACGTCGACCGAGGCCGCCACGTCGGCGCCCGTCATGGCCGCCAGCTCCTGCACGAATCGCTTCCCGCGCTCGCCTGCGGCGACGTTGCAGCCGAACAGGAGGATATCGCCGTCGCCTTCGATGTGAGCGCCGATGCGCCGCCACCGGGCTTCCTGCTTCTTGAGCGTTTCGAGCGAGATGACGTGGTCGCCGAGGGCCAGCAGCCCGCTGGCGCCGTGGGAGATCACGTTGAGCGCATCGACGGTTCCGAGGTCCTTGAGCGATGCCTCGATCGCAGCGAGGGGATCATCACCGGCCGACAACAGCAGAACGTCGCCGTCCTCGACCGCGTCCCGCATCACCTGCCAGTCCTCGACCGACGTCGTGTCGATGACGGTCAAGGTGCGCAGCCTGACAGCGGGCGGATCGATGTCGGAATCATCATCGGTCGCGACGGTGAACTCGTCCGCTGGCAGTTCGGGCAGCTCCTCGACCGGCGGATTCATCGTCATGAGGTGCAGCGAGACGTTCTCCGAAGACGAGGTGCGGAAATCGTCGACGTGGAAGCTGTCGTCGTCGGTCTCGACCAGCATGGACTGGTCCGCGACGGTCACCAGATCGTCAACGCCCCCCTCCCAGGATCCGATGGCGGCGTTGGCGTTCGGGGCTGCCTGCAGCGACAGCAGCAGCGCGCCCACCGTCACCGTCTTCGTCGTCAGCCGCAGAGCACCGCCAAGACCGAATGCCCGACGCAGACGTTTCACCTGCTGATTCGAAACAGGCTGGTCGAAGCGCACGCGTTCGTTCTCGATTCGCTCGAGGAATGCCCCGGTAGCGCGCCGCTGGGCACGACTCTGGAGATAGGCGTCGTCGACCCGATACTTCGAGTAGAGCGTCCGGTAGTAGGCAGTCGCGCACTCGGTTCTACGCGCTCTCATTCGCTCGCACCTCATCTGCGATCTTGCTGTTCGATTTCGGGCCCGGGTCTTCCGGCAGGACCCATCTCGCGCCATGGGGCGTGACCATGGCCCTGAATTGCTCGGACATCGGCAGATTCAGGATGTTGGGGCGTTGTTTCTCGGGAAGCACATGGACGTCATAGACCTCGTCCAGCTCGTCGCCGTACTCGATCGAACCGACGACTTCACCCGAGACGATATTGACGACGGATACGCCGGCGCGGATGCGCTTGTTCGCAATGCCGAGGTCGCCAAAGGCATGGCTCTTCCGGAGCTTCGAGCTTCCGACGAAGGCGTAGTCACCGGCAAACGACAGCCCCCGGATAAATCCATCCAGCCGCGCAACGGTTTCCTTCTGCCCCGTCTTCGGATCCACCTGGAGCAATTCCTCGGTTCCGGAGGCCAGGACGTAGAGCTTGTTCCGGTAGATGCGCGGCGAGTGGGGCATGGCGAGTTCGCCGCACACGGTCTCTCCGGACCGCACGTCGATGACGACGCCGCCGAGCAACTTGTTCGTGCGCCAGCCGCTGGGGGTCGAAGTCTCGCCAAAGGCGGTCACGAAGGAGACCTCGCCGTCCGCGTCGACGGACATGCCATTCAGGTGGCAGTAATCGGCGTCCCGGTAATCGGAAATGAAGGTCGGCTTCCAGATCGGCTGAAAGGAAAACGTGCCATCAACCTTCACGAGGCAGCTGTAGGCGGTATTGACAGCCACGAGCCCGCTATTGGTGAAGAACAGGTCGTGTGTATCGATGAAATCCGTCTTGTTGATCGCGATGGGGAAATACATCGCGTCATAGGTATCGGGGTTCTTCGGGTAGGTCCGCGCAAGTTCGCGGTCGTTTCTGAAGATCGAGACGTTCAGCCGGAGGGCGAGCGCTAGGAGATCTCCGTTGGTCGCGATGCCCATCGGGCGGTCGAAGTCCCGCAGGAGCTGGACGAGTCTCTCACCGGCAGCGCTGAGCAGGATGACCTTCCCCGCCTGGTAGGTCGTGACCATGAGGGATACAGCCAGCTCGTCCAGGAGTTGTGGAACCCCGGGGCTGAAGCGGGCGGTCAGTCGCACGCGGTCAGTCGCATGCCGACTCGCCGGAGCGAGCGGTTCGTGAATCGAATCGCTGCTGCCCTGACCGTCGTTCCGACCGCACGGTCAGGAGCGATCCTGACGCGCGTTGGGCGTTGACCGACTCGCAATGATCCCGTACCCCCTAGCCATACCGAGACTGGCTGGACCGTACGCAGATATTCGACGATCCGCAACTAGCCTCGCGCGCCTCCCAAGGGGAGTCTCATCGACCGCGGAAAAGGAAAAACATCTATATAAATCAGTGACTTTTATCAACTGCCTTTCCCGAGATGCCACCCCACGCCCCAGTGTTCGGAATCTTCACAAGTTGTTTCGTCGCTTGCAGGCCGGGCGCATGAAAAGGAGGCCGGGCGACAAGAGGGGGTACTGCGAACCGCCGGTACGGCCACCGGGACCCGGCCTCCGGTCACCAGGGCGCCAGCAACGCGTTGTTCAAGGTGTTCTGCTGAATCACGGTGTCTGTGACGGTCAGCTTGCCGTCGTTGTAGACGCCACCACCGTCAACATCGGCGCTGTTCGACCGGATCACCGTGTTGTTGTCGACGATCGGGCGGCCACCGATGGCCGCGGCCCCCTTGACGATCTCGAGGTTCTCCAGGCCGATGGTGCCTGCAGCCAGCCGAAGGACGCACTCCTGTCCGTTGTCGTCCAACGTCGTCGGACTCGTGGTCGGGTCCGGTACAGCGTTCCAGTTCGTCTGCGCATGGCCACCCTGCAGCGTCACCGCCTTGTTCACCAGTACCGTCTGGGCCTGGCCTGTCGCCGAGGTACAGGTACCCCTCTGAAGACTTGAAAGCTCCGGGATTTTCGTTCCACGACCTGGGCGGGATGGCCACTGAAAGCCGCGCAACTGTACGGACATGCGTCTTCCGCAGCGCATGTTTGTCATCGGCCGCTGGCACACGATTCCGGGCCCGGATTTGACTGGAGTGGTGGTATCGCCGCCCGCCCCCGCATACGCTTGACGCATCGATCAATGCAGGGTGATTCGATGGGGGCATCGAACGGTCGCGAGCGCCATCCGCAGTCGCTGGATGACGTCGTCAGCTGGACCATTTCTCGCGTCGGCAAGCGTCTTGTGCTGGCCACGCCGCTGGGGCTTGGCAAGCCGAACGCGCTGCTCAACGCGTTCTATTCGCGGGCGAAGTCGGATCCGGAGATCTCGCTAGAGATTCTCACGGCGCTGAACCTCGTTCCGCCGTTGGGCGGGAACGACGTGGAGAAGCGCTTCATCCGGCCCTTCTCGAGCCGTTTCTTCGGCGACGACTATCCGCGCCTCGACTATGCAGACGATCAGCTCGCCGGGCGCCTGCCGTCGAACGTGCAGATCACCGAGTTCTACTTCCAGTCGGGCAGCCGGCTCGGCAACGAGCACGCCCAGCGCCACTACATCAGCGCGAACTACACGCACGTCGCCCGCGACGCGATGGACCGGGGCGTCAACGTGATGGTGCAGATGGTCTCGGCGGGCGAGGTCGATGGCCAGCCGATGTTGAGCCTGTCGAGCAACCCCGACGTCACCCTCGACATGGCCCACCGGCTGACGTTCCAGCCGGACTACCCGCTGCTGAAGATCGCCCAGGTGCACGAGGACTACCCGTTCCTTCATGGCGATGCGGTCGTGCCGTACGACTTCTTCGACGTGATCGTCGAGCCGCCGGCGAAGCACACGTTGTTCGCCCTGCCCCGGGCGCCGGTCGAGACGCAGGATTTCTGCGTGGGCCTGCACGCCAGCGCGCTGGTGGGCGACGCCGGGACGCTGCAGATCGGGATCGGCAGCCTCAGCGATGCGCTCGTGCACGCGCTGATCCTGCGCCACCACGACAACGATCGATACCGGAACCTGCTCGTCGAGGCCGGCACCGAACGAACGCCCGGAATCATCGACAAGCTCGGCGGCCGGGAGCCCTTCAACGAGGGCCTGTTCGGCGCGAGCGAGATGTTCCTCGATGGCTTCATGCATCTCTACAAGGCCGGCATCCTCAAGCGCCGGGTCCACGATGACATCGTGCTCCAGGAGCTCGCCAACAAGCAGGAGCTGCCCGAGAAGGCCGACGCACTCCTGATCGAGGCCATGTGGGACGGCGGCTCGCTACCGCCCGCGCTCGATGATGAAGAGCTCGCCCGGCTGCAGGACCTGGGCGTGCTTGCCCGCGGGGTGGCACTGGTCCACGGCCGGATCGAGGCACCGGACGGATCAACGATCGAGAACGATCTCCTCCGGGCGTCGAACCGTGGGCTGCTGGCGGAGCATTGCCTCGCCGAGCGCCTGTCCATCGGCACGCTCATGGAAGGGGCCTTCTACCTCGGCACCAAGAACTTCTACGGCTGGCTGAACGCGCTTTCCGAGGAGGAGCGTCCGCAATTCCGCATGTCCTCCGTTCGGCGCATCAACCAGCTCTACGGTGGCAGCGAAACGCTCGAAATCCTCCAGCGCAAGAAGGCGCGCTTCATCAACTCCTGCATGATGATGTCGGTGACCGGCGCCGCTATCTCCGACGCCCTCGCGGGACACCGGCTCGTGAGCGGCGTCGGCGGGCAGTACAACTTCGTGGCGATGGCCCACGCCCTGCACGAAGGGCGCTCGATCCTCATGCTGCGGTCGCGGCGGGAGAGCGCGTCCGGCCCCCAGTCCAACGTGGTCTGGGAGTATCCGCACACGACCATTCCCCGCCACCTGCGCGACATCGTCGTCACGGAGTACGGCATCGCCGATCTCCGCAGCAGAACTGACGAGGACTGCATCATGGCCATGGTGGAGGTCTCCGACCGCGCGTTTCAGGACGAACTGGTGGCGCAGGCGAAGGCCGGCGGCAAGCTCCGGAACGACTACGTCGTGCCCGACGCTGCACGGCAGAACACGCCGGAGCGACTCGAGGCCATGCTGAAGCCCTACCGCGCCGACGGCCTGTTCGAGGATTTCCCCTTCGGATCGGACTTCGATGAGGTCGAGCAGCGACTCGTTCCAGCCCTGAAGCGGCTGAAGGCGCTCGCGGCTTCCAAGCCCCGGCTCTTCGCAACGGCACTCAAGGGCAAACCGGCCGACTATCCCGAGGAGCTCGCGCGGATGGGGCTTGAGCGCCCGAGCGGGTTCGCCGAGCAGGTACTCGCGCGGGTGCTCGCCGTTTGCCTGGCAGAGTCACAGACGTGAGCAGGCCCGACCGCATGACCGTCCTGCAGGTGACAGGCTACCTCGTCTGGCGGGCGGGCCTACTCATTGCCGCCATCGGGTCGCTGTACTGGATCTCGGACTGGCTCCTGGCGTTCTGGGCCCTGCCGGCGATGCTACGAGCAGGAGCCGCCCTCTTCGTCGTCGGCTTTGTATTATTGATGGCGTCTCTGGTGCTCGAACGGATACAGGACGAGGCAGAATCATGATCCGAGCCCTGCGTATCAGCGGCTTTCTGCTCATGGGCGTCGGCGTGCTCGTCGTACTCAGCTGGGCCATCGCGCCCCTGCGGCAGCTCTGGCCGGTGCTGCTGGCCCTGCCGTTTCCCGTCAAGATCGGCCTCGCCATCGCGGTCGTCGGCTTCTGTATCCTCATGGGCTCGCTGATCGCAGAGCGCATGGAGGAAAGCCGGAGCGAGGGCGACCTGCTCGACGACGAACTGGACCACTGAATATCCGATTAGGAGCCTGCTCGATGATCATCGTCACCACCGAATCCATCCCCGGCCGCGAGGTCACCGAGGCCCTGGGTGTCGTGCGCGGCAGCACGATCCGAGCCAAGCACGTTGGCAAGGACATCATGGCAGGGCTGCGCACGCTCGTCGGCGGCGAGCTGAAGGAGTACAGCGAGATGCTGACCGAGACCCGCAACGAGAGCACCAAGCGCATGGTCGAGCAGGCGAAGAAGCTCGGCGCTGACGGCATCGTCGGCGTGCGCTTCGTGACTTCCCAGGTCATGGCAGGGGCCGCCGAGCTGATGGCCTACGGAACCGCCGTCAAGCTCGCACCCGGCGGGGAAGCCTGAAGCATGCGCTGGAAGGGACGGCGACAAAGCACCAACGTCGATGACCGCCGCCGCGCCGGCGGCCGGCGCGCGGGCGGCCTCAAGCTCGGTGGTGGCATCGGCACGATCGTGCTGGTGCTCGTCGCCATGTACTTCGGCATCGATCCTCAGGTGGTGCTCCAGGCCACCGGCGGCGGCGCGACCGCGCCTGCCCCGCAGCGGCCGATCAGCGCGGCCGAGGAGGAGCGTGCCGCCTTTACGCGGGTCGTGCTCGCGGAAACCGAGGACGTCTGGAACGCGATCTTCGCCGCCGGCGGTGAGAACTATGCGGAACCCACGCTGGTGCTGTTCTCGGGCTCGACGCCGACGGCCTGCGGGTATGGCCAGGCCGCCATGGGTCCTTTCTACTGCCCGGCAGACCGGCAGGTCTACATCGATCTCAGCTTCTTCGACCAGCTCGCCCGCCGCTTCGGCGCACCGGGGGACTTTGCCCAGGCCTACGTCATCGCCCACGAGGTCGGCCACCATCTGCAGACGCTGCTCGGCATCTCCCAACAGGTGCACTCGCAGCGGCGCGCGGTCAGCGAGGCCGAAGGGAATCGCCTATCGGTGCGCCAGGAACTCCAGGCGGACTGCTTCGCCGGTATCTGGGCCCATCACGCAGAGCGGGCCAGATTGCTCGAGGCCGGTGACATCGAAGAGGCACTGCGGGCGGCCTCGGCGATTGGTGACGATACGCTGCAGCGCCGCTCCAGCGGCCGGGTTGTCCCGGAGAGCTTCACGCACGGTACTTCGGAACAGCGCGTGCGCTGGTTCCGCCGCGGCTTCGACAGCGGCAACATGAACGAGTGCGATTCATTCTCGGCGCGTTCGCTGTAACGACGACGTCCGGCAGCGCCGAGGCTGAAACTGGCAGGGCCCCTACCCGGCCTGCGCCAGGGGGAGCGTTTCACGGAGCTCTGCTTCCGCGATATCCCGCGTGATGAAGACGAGCTGGGAACGGCGGTCAGCGCTGGGCCAGGTCGGCAGCATGACTGGCGGATGGATGACGTGCTGGACGGCATGAACGACGACTGGTCCGTCAAGACCGGTGACGTTGACCAGCCCCTTGATCCGCAGCAGATCTTCGCCCCGGAGCCTCGATAGCTCCTCCAGCCAACGGTGGAGCGCACCGCGATCGAAGGGCTCGTCAAGCGTCAGGCAGAACGCCTTGATGTGCGCGTCATGGCGATTGACGTCGTGGTCATGGTCGTGCTCGTGGTGGTGGTCATGATGGTGGCCGTGATGATGGTTCTGGCTGCGACCGCCTTGCTGATCGGCAAACGCCTCCGCCCGCAGCCAATCCCGGACTGCCGGCGATTTTGACCTGGGATCAAACAGTCCCGCATCGAACAGCTGCGCCGGATCGACCGCACCGTTAGCCGCGAGAATCTGGGGAGCGGCCGGATTCAGCGTCCTCAACCGATCCCGCAACCCGTGCAGGACGTCCCGAGCGGCGATATCCGTCTTCGTCAGGAGCAACCGATCAGCCACGGCCGCCTGCTTGACCGATTCGACCTGGCGATCGAGCGTGGCGTCGCCATTCACCGCATCTACCGTGGTAATCACGCCGTCCAGGCGATAACGGCGTGTCAGTGACCTCTCGGTCATGAGGGTGTGGAGAATCGGCGCGGGATCGGCGAGACCCGTGGTCTCGATCAGTACGCGATCGAACCAGAGTTTGCCGCCGCGGGCGAAACGTCCAGGCGCTTCTCGCAGCGTTTTGGAAAGGTCGCCACGGATCGTGCAGCAGAGGCAGCCGCTCGCCATCTTGATAACGACGTCATCGCTGCAGTGGGTGACCAGCTCGTGGTCGAGCCCGATCTCGCCGAACTCGTTGATCAACACCAGCGTCCGGCTGAAGTCCGGGTGTTGCAGCACATGGTTGAGCGTCGTCGTCTTGCCGCTGCCGAGGAACCCGGTCAGTACGGAAACCGGCAGCAGTCGCGACGAATCGTCCGGAAACTTGTCAACCACGACCGTCCTCACTTCGCCAGCCCAAGAGGCCCGCCGCATTCGGCCGGCCCCTGCTAGCCGAGATCGGCCGCCGCCCGCTGGAACCAGTGCCTGAGCTGGCTGACGTGCGATTCACCGTAGTGGCGAAGCAGCTGCTCGGTCGAGTATTCCCCGCGGTCATCGAGCTCCCGCAGGCGCTTGGTGATGAACTCACGGGTCAGGGGGATGCGGCAGTGCACCTCGATGCAGTGACGCCACGCTTCGTAGGATTCGGGGATCATTTTTGGCGGTTCGCGGAAAAGCGGATGTTATAACATATCAACCACCCGACAGCGCGATCGTCGGGCTTCCGATTTTGTCAGAATCATGCACCATTACACCGACGCATCCGGTTCGGGAGTACAGCCTTGACGGCCTTCAACGCAAAGCACTGGCGACAATGGTTTCGCGCCTTCGAGGCGGCCGAGGACCAGCCGGCGAGAACACCACCCAATCCGACCCTTGGCGACGTGCTCCAGGCCCGCCTGACCCGCCGCCAGGTGCTGCAGGGTCTCCTGGCAACCAGCGTGCTGTCGACCAGTCCGGGCTGTGTTCTCGGTGAGAATTCGGCGACAGCGGGGAAAGCCGGCTTCAGCTACGACTTCGACGAGGTGCCCCACGGCGTTTCCGCCGATCAGGTTGTGGCAGCGGATCATGAAGCGACCGTGCTCCTGCGCTGGGGGGACCCCCTGGTCTCCGGCCTCGGCCCCTTCGATCCGCGACGCCTGACCGCCGAGGAACAGGAGCGTCGCTTCGGCTACAACAACGACTACATCGGCTTCCTCCCGCTTGCCGACGACCGGGCCCTGCTCTGCGTCAATCACGAGTACACGATTGCGGGCATGATGTTTCCCGGCCTGACGGAGAAATCCTTCGACTTCCGGCCCTATGTGAGCGCCGAGCAGGCCGAGATCGAGAAGGCTGCACACGGCGGCAGCATCGTCGAACTCCAGCTTGGCGAATCGGGCTGGAGGCCGGTGCTCGACTCCCGCTACAACCGCCGCATCTCGGGCAGATCGACGGCCATGCAGGTCACCGGGCCCGCCGCGGGGCATCCACGCCTGCGTACCGCGGCCGATCCTACGGGACAACGGGTGATCGGCACGCTCAACAACTGCGCGGGCGGCATGACGCCCTGGGGCACCTACCTCTTGGCCGAGGAGAACATCAACGGCTATTTCACCGGCGAGCTGCCCAAGGGCCATCCGGAAACCGTGAACCATGAGCGGATGAGCGTCCCATCGCATTGGTTCTTCTGGGGGCGCTTCGATTGGCGCTTCGATGTCGGCAAGACGCCCAACGAGCCGAATCGGTTCGGCTGGGTGGTCGAGGTCGATCCCCGCGATCCCGCCGCGGTGCCGCGCAAGCGAACGGCGTTGGGGCGCTTCAAGCACGAGGGCGCGGAGACCCTGCTTGCGCCAGACGGTCGCGCGGTGCTGTACATGGGCGATGATCAGCGCTTCGAGTACCTCTATCGCTTTGTCACGCGCGACGCCTTCGATCCGGCAGAGCCCGCAAGAAACAAGGATCTCCTGGATCACGGCACGCTCTTCGCGGCTCGCTTCGAAAGCGATGGCACGTACCAGTGGCTGCCCCTGGTGCACGGCGTGGCGCCGCTGACGGCCGCGGAGGGCTTCGGCTCCCAGGCGGACGTGGTGATCGAGGCCCGACGCGCCGCCGAGCTTCTCGGAGCAACGCCGCTGGACCGCCCCGAGGACGTCCAGGGCATGCCCGGCGGCGACCGGGTCTACGTCATGCTCACCAAGAACAGCCGGCGGACCGAAGCGCAGGTCGATGCCGCCAATCCTCGACCAGCCAACAGCTTCGGGCATATCCTCGAACTGCGGGTACGGGCGGGCGACCATACGGCGGATCGGGGTCGCTGGGAAGTGTTGGTCAAGGCCGGTGATCCCGCGAGGGACGACGTCGGGGCGACGTTCCACCCGAACACCAGCGCCAACGGATGGTTCGCCTGCCCGGACAATTGTGTGATCGACCCCCGCAGTCGTTTGTGGGTCGCTACGGATCAGGGCACGGACTGGGATAGAACCGGGATCGCCGACGGGCTCTTCGCCCTGGAAACGACAGGCGCCGAACGCCGGCGCAGCGCGCGCTTCTATCGCGCACCCGTCGGCGCCGAGGTGTGCGGTCCGTGCTTCACACCCGATGGCGAGACGGTACTGCTCGCCATTCAGCACCCAGGAGCCGATGGCGCGGAGCACTGGGAGCCCTTCGGCCGGCAGGCGAGCTTCGACGACCCACCGACGCGCTGGCCGGACTTCGATCCGCAAATGCCGCCCCGACCCTCGGTGGTTGCCATTCGCCGCCGCGGCGGCGGGCCGGTCGGCTGACCGGTACGCCC
>JBCCZC010000066.1:0-17714 GCA_039188505.1 Pseudomonadota bacterium
CCGAATCCTGGACGTTGACGCCGCCGGTCGGGATCGGGCTGTCGTCGCCGATGTTCCGGATGGTCACGTTGTTCAGCGTCAGGTTGTCTCCCTGATGCCACATGATCGCGCTGTTGGCCGTGCTGAACGAATTGCCGTCCGCGCCGTCGACGATCATGACGCCGTTCAGCGTGGTGTTGTCCGAGTTGCGGATGTCGACGGCGTTGTCGACCATGTCCTCGATCGTGCCGCCGTTGATGGTCACGCTGCCGGAGTTCCCGATCAGCATGATGCCGTTGCCGTTCCCCTGAGTGTTCGGACGGCCAGTCACCGAGTCGAAGTTGTCCGTGATGTTCTGAACGGTGTTCGAGATGTTCGTCGAGGCGAACGTGACGGCCGCTCCGCTATTCCGGATGCGGATCCCGTCGGCAGCGGAGCCGCCCGGATTGGGAATGGTGGTGGCGCCGAAATCTACGGTGCCACCGACCACGTCTCGGACAAAGATGCCCGTCGCCGTGCGACCGTTGATGGCGGTGGTCGCGAAATCGATGTCGGCACCCGCGCCCACGGTGGCGATGTTGATCGCCCGGGTATCGGTGTTGCCGCCGTTGAAGGTGGAGTTGGCGCCCAGGTTGGTCAGATCGATCCCCAGTGGCGCACCCCCGCCGGCCGACGTAATGCTGGTGAAAGTGATGTCCGTCGTCACGCCGTCGAAGTTGATCGCCGTCTCGTTCGTCGAGTTGACCGTCCCGCCGCCGGTGCCGGCGACCGTACCGCCGCCGCTGGCGTTGAACCCGGTCCCATTCGTCGTGTCGATGTCGAGCAGACCGTCGAAACGGATCGTGCTGCCGGCATTGTTGACCAGATCGATGCCGATGCCCGTGCTGGTATTGGCGGTGATGGCCCCGTTGAAGTCGGTGGTGCCGCCCGTCTTGTTCGTGATCTGCAGCCCGTTGGGATTGTTCTGTGTGATCGTGCCGTTGTAGGTCACGTTGGCCGTGGACCCCGATTCGAAGTACGGCCTTCCGGTCGGGTTCGTGATCGCCGTACCCGCGCCAAAGGTGAACGTACCCGCCGAGCCGGTGGTGATGTCGATACCGGCGTCCCCGCCGTTCAGCGTCGTCGTGCCGTTGAAGTTGTAGGACCCATCGGCGTTGTCGAACTGGAGGCCGTCGCCGTTACTGGCGTCGATAACGCCGGTCTGGAAGGTGAGCGTGCCGGTCGCGTGCCCGCCCGAGACGGAGACTAACGAAGCGTTGTTCAGCTGACCGATGGCGAGGCCGATGGTGCCCCCGACCGTGCCGCCAACCACCCTGAACGCGTCGGCCGTATTGCCGGTGATGGTGCCCGACGTGATGTTCACTGTGCCATCGACCTCGTCGAGGATCACGCCCGATTGACCGGCGCCGGGGGTCGCCAAGACATTCGCCAAGGTCATCGCTGTGGTCAGCGGGTCCAGGTTCAGCGCGGTGCCGCTCGTGGTGTCGACGACGCCTGTAGTGGTCGCCAGCGTGAAGGTCGTCGGCGTCCCGCAGGTGCCTGCCTTGGTATTGACCTCGATGCCGTCGCCACCGGTGTTGAACACGTCCAGGTCTGCGAAGGACAGGTTCCCGGTCGTGCAGAGCAGCTCGAGCCCGTCATTCACGACGCGATTGGTGGCCGTGCCGATGTCAGTGGTCCCGCCCGAGACGGTCTGGATGCCCGCGGTGCCGGGATCGGCGTCGAACGTCACCCGATCGAAGCTGAAGCCGCCGCTTGCCGCACCGCCAACTGAATTGCCGTTCAGGGACGTCACGATCGTGTCGCCGCTGCTGGCGCTGCTAACGTCTACTGCCAGGGCGTTTCCGGTAGTGACGATACCGGTGGTGTCCAGCGCCAGCGTCAGGGTACTCGCGCCGTTCGATAGGGTCAGGAGGCCTCGCCCCGAGACCGTCAGAGTGCTGCCGGCCACCGTGGCCAGGCGGCTGGTGGCGTCCGTGTTCTGGACCTCGATCCCGTCGCCGCCGACGATTGTGGACCCACCCATCGTGACGTTGGAAACGGCCAAGCCGGTGTTGACGCTGTTGATCCCATCGCCCGTCGTGCCGTCGATCGTTCCGCCTTGGACGGTCACGACATTCGAACCGCTGACCAGCATCCCGGTGACGCCGCCGTCGATGTCGATCGAAGCGAAGGTGATCGTTCCCGTCGAAGCCGAGATCTCGATGCCATTCGTGGTGGCGTTGTTGACGGTACTCGCGCCGGTAACCGAGAGGTTGCTGCCGACGCTGTCGAGCACGATGCCGTCGGTGGGGGCGTTCGCGCTTTGCAGGCTGGTGAAGGTGAAACCGGCCGCCCCGCCGGTCTGTCCGACCGTCGTACCTGCGCCGGAATCATCGACGAAAAGGGCCGGACCACCGTCGGCGATGGACGTCGGGTTGGTCCCGGTGAAATTCACTGTCCCGCCGCCGTTGGCGACCAGCCCGCTGCCGTTGGCCGTGGCGACCCCGAGCATGGCTTTGTTGAAGGTGAAAGTCCCCGTGTTGTTGCTCAGGTCGATGGCGGCGAGCGTCGCGCCGTCGATGGTGGTCGTCCCGAAGTCGAAGGTCGCCGAAGAGCCGGAGATCTCGATCGCATCGGCGCCGGATCCCGCAATGGTGGTCGTGGTCGCCGTGGCCGCTCCCGCAACCGTGGTCAGTCGAACGGTCGGTGCCGCCGGCCCCGGGCCCGCGGGCGTGGACAGCGCCGCGAAGCTCGCGGCCAGGGTGCCGGTGCCGAGGTCGAGGATGCGGGCGCTGTCGACACCCACTTCGTCCGTGACTGGCACCATGTTCGCAAACGCCGCGCCGCCGATGGTTGCGGTGCCGAAGTTGGCGCCGCCGATGGCCGGGCCGGTCGTGTTCGCCAGGTCGAAACCGAGGAGCAGGTTGTCCTGCGCCAGCGCGATGCCGTTGGTCTGAATCACCGGCCGGGTCGCCGCACCGCCGACCACCAGCGTCGTGGTGCCCACGCGCAGATCGACACCCTGACCGATGAGCTGCTGCTCGTTCTTCAGCGTGATGCCGTCGGTGTACGGACTGCCGCCGAAGAGGTAGATGATGTCGCTGGGCAGCGAGTTGTTCTGGGCGTCGGTCAGGTTGTTGTACGGGGTGGCCAGCGAGCCATCCCCACCGCCAGCGGCGTCCTTATCGACGAAGATGACGCTGCCCGCGACCTTGATGTGGACTTGGCTGCTGCTCATCCGTGGGCCGTTGGTCGCGCCCGGGTCGTCGTCGACCACGGTGTATTCGAAGCGGTCGATGCCGTTGAAGCCGGGGGGTGCGTTGTAGGTGAAGCTTCCGTCCGCGTTCAGCGTGACCGTGCCCCCCTTGTCGGTCGTTACCGGCGCAACGTCCACCAGCACGTCGTCGGCCGCATTGGCGTTGTCGTCACCGTCCGGATCGACGTCGTTCGACAGCAGACCGGGTGCGGACACCGTGAGCGGCAGGCCACCGAAGGTTTCGAACTGATCCGGGAAGGCGATGGGCGAGGTGAAGATCAGCCCCTGCTGCGCCACGTTGGCATCGAGCGTGTTCGCGAACTGAACCGCGTCAGCGCGCCCGCCGGCGGTGTTGTCGATGGTGACCGTGTAGCTGATGTCGTCGTCAGGGGCAGCGGTGCCAGGCGAATCCACGTTGCTGGCGGCGATCGCCGGCGCCAACGTCGTGAGCGCAATGTTCGTCTGGACGCTCTCGACATCGTCGAGCGTGAATCGGAAAACAATCGCTCCGACGTTGGTGAAATCCGCGCCCGTGCCCGTGAGGGTCGTGAACCGCTCGAAGCCGATCACGAGGGGGTCGCAGGGACCCGCGCAAGCTTCGAGGATAGCGAACGCCTCCGACGCATTGGCGCCATCGGTATGGATCTCGACGATGAGGTCGATGGTGCCGCTGACGGTGCCCAGCGGCAGCGTCAGACCACCCTCGGTACCGTCAATCAGGTCGATACCGCCCAGGCCGGTGGGGTCCAGGGTCACGGCATCGTCGTCGTCGCCGTCGTAGGAGAGTACCGCCGTGCCGGCGGAGCTCATGTCGTCGAGGGAGATCGTCACCGCGCCGGCGGCCACCGAAAGAGCGAGCGTGCCGGTTCCATTCAGGAGTTCGACCAGCTGGTCCCGCTCGCCGCCGACGACCCCGGCGCTATCCACCGTGGCCGAATTGGTGCCGGGTGCGCCCGACACCGTCGCGGAACCCGGGTCCGTCCACGAATCCACGGTCGTGGTCGCGCCGAAGGCGGCGCCGGAAACCAGGGAGAGGCCGAGAATCCATCGATTCATCGAAGTGCTCATCGACCTTCCTCCTCGTCGGCTTCGAACCCGCTGCTCAGCAGGTCGTCGTCGTCCACCGGCAATAGCCTCAACCCATCCACAAATGCTTCGAAGGTGCCGTCCTCGACGCCGAAGCTGCACCGGGCCGAACCAGTGTTGCTACCGGTCTCGAACTCCTCTCCGAACGTGCGCCATACGCCGTCGGCGGTCAGCTCGGCCTCGATCACGATCGGGTCGCCCGGATTGGCACAGTTGGATCCTTGCGAGAAGGAGCAGCTGATGCGTCCGAGCACCGGGCCGCTCGCGGAGTCGACACGCACGTCGGCGCGTGCCCGGTAATTGGTTTCGGGCATCACCCCGATACACTGATCCACACTCACCGCTTCGCCGCTGCCGTCCCCGAGGAACCTCGCGGAGCCGGAAGCGCCGGCACCGTCGGTGTCCTCGCTCGAGTACTCGACGGCGGCCGCATCGCTCGGGGTGAACTCGTCGCTGCTGCAGTCGAAATCGCCGTTCGTGACCAGGTTGAGAGGCTGCAGGCTCGCACGGGTCAGGAAGTCCTGACCATCATTCAACGCGTTGCCGTCCTCGTCGCGCAGCGTGGTCGTGCCGCACGCGATGAGCCGGTAGGGACCGGCCAAAAGGGCATCGGTCGGCATGAGCGTCGCCACGAACGCTCCGGCGTCGTAGGTCACTGCCAGATCGACCAGGAAGTCGTCCCCTGTACCGCTATCGCAGCCGGTCGTGTCGAAGGACCTGTTCGGGCCGGGACCGACGAGCCGGTAGTTGTCCGCGTTGCTGGCCGCGTCCGCGCCCACGTCAATCATCGACTCGCTGAACGCGACGTCGATCTCTGCGAGGGAATCCGTCGTTGCGCAGAAATCGAGCTCGCTGCCGCCGACGAAGACGCCCGTGACGATGGGCGCCTCGCCCGTAACCATCGATTCCGCAACGGCCGTGTTGTTGTCCGGATTGGCGTCGACACCGCCAGCCCCGTCGTCTTCCGCCGAGGCCGTGTTGACGATCGCGTCGACTTCCTGCGGCAGCGGGTCGTCGATGATCACGGTGAAGATCACGGTCGCCACGTCGTCCACCGCCAGCGCGCCGAAGTCGAGGGTACAGACCGTCCCTGCATCCGTTTCCGGACACATCCAGGCCGCGTCGCTGACGCCGGGTTCGAAGACGGAGTTCGCGGGAACCGTTTCCGTGACGACGATCCCGGTCAGATCTGTGGACCCCGCATTGGTGATCGTCAGCTCGTAGCTCAGCGTCTCGCCCGGCGCGGCCGTCGCAGGCCCGGTCTTCGTCAGGGACAGGTCGCTGGTTCCCAGCAGGGCCGTGCTGACCTGGGCCGTATCGTTGTCCGGATTGTCATCGTCCGGCACGCCGCTGACGGTCGCCGTGGTCGTCAGGAACGGACCGCCGATCACCGGCGAGTCCACCACGACGCCGAACGTGAATCCGACGGTGTCGCCGTTGCCGCCAAGGAGCTGGGCGCTCGACAGCAGGCAGGTATCGCCCGCAAGGCCCGTCGCGCACAGGAACGGGTCGCTGGCGCCAGCGTCAAAGGTGGCATGCTCCGGCACCACCACCGACAGGTCGAAGCCGGAGACATCCTGGTCGCCCGCGTTCGTGACGGCGATGGCGATCGAGAAGGCGTCACCGTCGCCGGGCGTCGCTCCACCGTCGTCCAGGCTGACGTCGAGGTCCGGCGCCGCATCGAGCGGTGTCGTGTGTGTCCCCACGTCGTCGCCGCTGGAGTGCTCCGCCGTCGCCTCGTTGAAGACCTCCTCGAGCCCTTCGGCAGCCGGTGAGTTCACGGTCACCCCGAAGAGGATGGTCGTCTCACTTTCCGGGCCGACCGTCGCGATCGCGAGCGTGCAGTCCGCACCCGAACAGCTCCAGCCGGCAGTACTGGCGACCGGATCGAAGGTCGTGCCCTCCGGGACAGTCTCGACGAGCGTGACGTCGTTGGCCGGCTGGGTGCCGAGATTACGGAGGATAAGTCGGTAGACGAGGGTTTCGCCGGGCACCGCGATGGCCCGGTCGTCCGTCTTCGTGAGCGAGAGTTCGGCCGACGCGTCGAGCTCGATCACCCCCATCGCGGTGTTGTCCACCGGATTCAGATCGGTGCCGTTGGATCCGTCGTCCATGACCGTACCCGACAGCTCGAGGGTTTCGGCACCGAGCGGCACCATCTCGACCACGGTCAGCGCGAAGTCCGCGGTGCCATTGGCGCCTGCCGCCAGGGCCCCAACCGCCAACGTGCAGGCCGAACCGGGCACGACATCGGCGCAGACCCACGCACCGTCGCTGCCGAGCGCGTCGAAGGAGGCGTTCGGCGGCACCGTGGTGGCCAGTTCCACGCCGTCGGCGTCCTGGTTGCCGGCATTGGCGAACTCGAAGACGAACAGCGCGGTACCCAACGGCAGCACGGGAATGTCGTCGTCGGTGATCGCCAGGGTGAGGTTCGGCGCCGCGTCGATGGTCAGGGTGAGCATCGCGTCGTTGTCGACCGGCATCGGATCGGCGCCGTTGGCGGCGTCGTCGGCGACGGAACCGTTGATTGTCGTGTCGACAACCCCGGAGGCCACGGTGGCGTCGGGAAGCAAGGCGAAGGCGGCCGAGTCGCTATCGCCGGCTGCCAGCGGGCCAACGGTCAGCGTGCAGGCTGACCCCGGCGTTGCCGCTGCGCACATCCAACCCGGATCGCTGCCGGCCGCGTCGAAGCTGGCGTTGGCCGGTACGGTCGTGCTGAGGGTGACGCCCGTCGCGTCCTGGTCACCGCCGTTCGAGTGGTCGAAGCTGAGAATGGCAACGGCGCCGGGTACGATCGCGGGCCCACCGGTGATCATCAACGCGAGGTCCGGCTCAGCCTCTACAGTGATGCTGTCCGTGTCCATGTTGTCGGTCGGATTGATGTCCGGCTCGGCGCTGTCGTCGAAGGCGATGGCCCCCATCACCTCGACCTCGTCGAAGCCGGTCGGCACCGACGCATCGACGTCTACCGCGAAGGCCTCTGAACCCGTGGCGGTAGCAGCAAGCGCGCCGACCGCGAGCGTGCACGCGGAACCCGCCGTACCGGCCCCGCAGTTCCATCCGGCCGCGCTGGCCCCGGCGTTGAAGATCGTGCTGGCCGGTACCGTGGTCGAGAGCGCCACCATCGTGGCCCCGATGTTCCCGTCGTTGCTGAAGTCGAACGAGAAGAGCGCCGTCCCACCGGTCTGGATCGGTCCGGACGCGTTGGTAATGTCAAGCACGAGGTCCACGTCCGCCTCGACGACGATCGAACCCGTGGCCATGTTGTCGGTCGGCATCGGATCGGCGCCGTTGGCCATGTCATCGGCCACGTTTCCGGTGACGTCGATCGAATTGACGGCGGGGGGAATCGCCGCATCAACGTTCACGACGAAGTCGGCGCTACCCGAACCACCGCCGCCGGCGACCCCGCCGACGTTGAGATTGCAGACCGTGGTCGGCGGCGACGCATCTGCGCAGCTCCAGCCCGGGTCGCTCGAGCCCGCGTCGAACGTCGTATTGGCGGGCACCGTCGTGCTCAGGGTCACGCCCGTGGCGCCTTGATTGCCCACGTTGCTGAAGTCGAAGGAGAAGACGGCCGGATCACCGGGCTCCACGGCCATGCCGTCGTCGGTGATCGCGAGCACCAGGTCGGGCTCCGCGTCGACGAGGGTGCTGGTGGCGTCCGCAGCGCCCCCAACGGCCGGATCGTCCGTCTGGACAGGAGAGAAATTGTCGCCGCTGATGGTGGCCTGGTCCGAGACGGTATCCACGCCGGCCGCGGCCGGATTGGCGACGGTCGACACAAATTCGACCGTGACGGTCTGCCCGGCGGGGATACTGCCGAGGGTCAGCGGGAAACTCGCGAGTCCCTTCGCCCTGGCGTCGTCATCGGCTCCGGCAGCACCGGAGAAGAGAGCCATGCACAGCGCAGCGACAACGCGTCCAGCCATCCCGAACAATCCCCCATCACCTGACCACTAACAATAAATGTTTGCGAACGGCGAGTACAGGCACACGTGTCGATCGGATCCGCTATGGCCCGGAGCGGCAGGGTTCAGCGCCTAGGTGAAGTCGGTCATGAAACCGCTGCCGGCCCGGGCAGCGGGACTGCTCAGAACATCTGCGACGGTCCCGTCGGGTCATCGGGCGCGTCGTCCCGTCCCTCGATCCAGTCGCCGGTGTCCATCTTGTCGTAGCTCATGCCCGGCCCGACCATCGGGTAGACGAGCGCGTCCGGGTCGATGATGACCTCGAGGAAGGCCGGGCCATCGAACTCGATGAAGGCCTTGATCGTCTCGGCGAGATCTTCCTTGCGATCCAGCTTGACCGCGAAGCGATAGCCGTCGGCCTCGGCGGCCTTCACGAAGTCCTTGCTGTGCAGCGACTTGTCGCTGCCCGCCAGGCGGCCCTTGTAGTAGAGCTGCTGCCACTGCCGCACCATGCCGTCGCCGTAGTTGTTGAGCACGACGACCTTCACCGGCAGGTCGTAGGTGGTGGCCGTCTCCAGCTCGCCGATGTTCATGCGCATGCTGCCGTCGCCGTCGATGTCAATCACGAGGCGATCGGGCCGGGCGAACTGCGCGCCAATCGCCGCCGGCAGGCCGAAGCCCATCGTGCCCATGCTCCCCGAGGTCAGCCAGAGGCGGGGCTCGCGATAGTCGAAGTATTGCGCCGCCCACATCTGGTGCTGGCCGACACCGGTCGCGATGATGGCTTTCCCGCCCGTGTGCCGGTTGATCTCCTCGATAACGGCGTGGGGCTGGATCAGCGGCGACTCGCGGTCGTACTCGAGACGGTGGCGATCCTTGAGCTCGGCGATATGTGCATGCCACTCGGAAAAGGTTTTGTCGAACCGGATGCGCTTGCCGAAGTCGAGCAGGTCTTCGAGGTCCCGCTCCAGCACGCCGATGTGGTACCAGTCGACCGTCCGCACCTTGCCGATCTCGGAGATATCAACGTCGAAATGCGCGATTCTGCGAGCGTTCGGGGCGAACCGCGGCGGGTCACCCGCGACCCGATCATCGAAGCGCGCACCGATGGCGATCAGGAAATCGCAGTCCTGAACGGCATAGTTGGCGTAGGCCATGCCGTGCATGCCCAGCATGTGGAGCGACAGGGGATGCGTGGTGTCGCTGGCACCGAGGCCCATGAGCGTGGTGGTCACCGGCAGCCCGTGATGGTCTGCGAAGCGCCGTAGCGCCTTCGTGGCGTTGCTGTTGATCACACCACCGCCGGCATAGATGAGCGGACGCTCGGCGGCAGCCAGCAGCTCATAGAATCGTTCGCAGGCGTCGTCGGCAAGACGGTTCTCGAGCACCATGTCGAGACGCTGCCGGTAGCCCTTCAGCGGCAGCATGCCGGCGCCGGAGAAGTCGCCGCTCCAGTTCTGCATGTCCTTGGGGATATCGACGACGACGGGTCCCGGTCGGCCGGTGCGCGCCAGCTCGAACGCTGCGCGCATGGTGGCTTCGAGGCGCTCGGGGTCGGTCACCAGGAACACGTGCTTCGCCACTGCGCCCATGATCGCGGACACCGGCGCCTCCTGAAACGCGTCGGTACCGATGGCGTGTGTCGGCACCTGGCCGCAGATCACGACGATCGGCACGGAATCCGCCATGCAGTCGCGGACCGGCGTCACGGTGTTGGTCGCGCCCGGGCCCGAAGTGACCATCACCACACCGACATCACCGCTGGCGCGCGCATAGCCGGCCGCCATGAAGCCCGCGCCCTGCTCGTTGGCGGGCACGACCAGCCGCATCGGTTCCGGATGCTCCGCCGTACCGTGGTCATCGTTGTAGCGGAAGACGGCATCGTAGGTCGGCAGGATGGCGCCGCCCGAATAGCCGAAAACCACGTCTACACCCTCGTCCGCCAGGACCTGTACGATCATCTCCGCGCCGGTCATGGACGTACCAGCGAGCGGATGGGTTGAGCGATGTTCGGCCGGGCGATCGTTGGTCATGGCTGCAAACGTATGGCTTGTGCGAGAAGTATTTCAAACGAGTGTTTACTACCCGCCGCAACATGGCAATACTCTTGTGAGGAAAAAGTCCCGGTCACCTTGCCGAGGTCATTACCGATGCGACACGTCATCTCCGTGCTGTTAGAGAACGAGGTCGGTGCGCTGACGCGCATGACGGGCCTTTTCTCGACCCGTGGTTACAACATCGAGTCACTCAACGTAGCGCCCACCGACGACCCGGCCATCTCCCGCGTAACCGTCGTGATCACGGGGTCCGACGCCGCGATTGCGCAGGTGAAGGGGCAGCTGGGGAAGCTCGTCGACGTGGTCAACATCCACGACATGACCGTGGGTGAGCATTTCGAGCGCGAGCTGGTGATCGTGAAATTCAGGCTCCATACCGGCGAGCTGGACCAGGTGCTCAAGCTGTGCAAGGACTACGGCGCGGAGCTGCTGGACGACGCCCAGGCGAGCTGCACGGTGCAGCTCACAGGCCGCATCGGCGAGGTGGACGCCTTCGTCGACGCCGCCGCTCGGATCGGGCGCCTCCAGGCCGTAGCTCGCAGCGGAAGCGTCGCCGTTTCCAAGGGTGAGGTGACCCTCTCCTCCTATGCGAAGACGCATCGGCTGACAGGTTGATCGAGACAGCAGGACCGCAGATCAGGCCGCGGCGGCCGTTTCAGAAAGCATCCAGACCGCGGGCGAACTCCGCCACCCCCTGTTCCGAAAACAAGCTCACCCGCCTGGGGCCAAAGGTCGGCGTCGGATTGATGTCGTAGAGGACAGGCTTACCTTCGACGATCGCATAGTCGAACTTCCCGAAATCGAAGCCCAGCTCCGATCGAAGCTGCCGCAATTCGTCAGGCACGCCGTGCAGCACTTCGCGCCGGAAGATAGATCTGCCCTTGACGATCGGCTTCGTCCCCGTGCACAGCTCACCCAGTTCGCGATCGCCGAAAAAGAACCAGAACCGCAGGCGATAATTTCCGTCGGCGTCCTGCTCGGTCAGGAGCTTCTCGACAATCAGGTGCGGGTTCCGCCAGACTCCGGGAGGTACGTCGCGCAGGGAATCAAAGATCGGATACTGGCTGGGCGTGATGACGCTCCGACTGCGCCAGGGTCCATCACCGGCAGCGGACCGCTCGCTGCTCCGGCCCTTCCGTACATCGATTCCGAGATCGGTAATCCCACCGAAATTGTTATTGGTCTTCACGACCACGCGCCCGTCAAAGGCATCACCACGGCTGAGCAGCTGCCGGCTGAAGCGCCGCTTGGAAATGTCGACGACACGCGCGTTGATCGCGACCGGGAAGCGCTCCATGCAGGCCGAGTAGCCGGGCTCCACCCGCGTAGCATCGACGTGCAGCAGGCCGATGTCTGCATCAACGGCTTCGTCGACCCCATGGGCAAGGAGCACCTCGACGCCATGCTTTCGCCAGTGACCCGCGAGATAGCGACCCAGGTAGCGGGACTTCCAGAATTGGCGGTTCGATTCGTGCGTGACCACGCACAGGCGGCGAGCGGTCATCTGGCGCTGTCCCTTGTGGCCTCGCCCCCCGCTGAATGACTGGGACGCGGCACACGTGCGACGCCCACACAACAAGACACGTGTCCAATGGATCGCCGGACAGTGATCTTGCGTCGTTCCGGGTGAACCAGCGCGAGCCAGCTACGGCGGACCTGGCGAAAAGCGGGACTCCTGCCTAGAGGTAGGACCCGTAGCCCGTGGCACGCGTGACGCCATTGCCATTGTCGCGGGTATCGGCGGGGCGGGAGCCCTGCGCTTGTGCGGGAGCCGGCCGGGCATCCGCTCGACTCAGCGGTCGCGCCCAGGTCTGCGGCAGCGCTGTGCTGCTGACTACCGCGCTGCCTGCCACGAGGCTCTTCACCGACTTTGAATTGCTCATTGCCACCCCTGCGGGATCTTCTCATCCAATGCCGCGTCGTCGCCCGACCGTCCGGCAGTCGAAATAATTACCACAATCCCGTAAACGTTTCCAATGACCCCGTTGCCTGGAACGTCCGGGCTCCTCACTGGTCCGCGGCATCGTCCGTTCCCGGGAGCTCGACCGTCGGATAGAACTGCCGGAAGAACCAGGCGCACTGGCGGCGAAGCGCTTCGTCGATCCTGACCGGCAGCTGATGGGGCGCCGTAGCGCTGACCAGCTGACGGGTCTCGTGGGTGAACTTGTAGCGGTAGTGGCTATCGGCGTCACCGATGAAAGTCGCGAGGCGGCTCGGATCGATCGTGTGATCGGCGAGTCCCAGCCAGTCGTAGATGAAGGCCATGGCATCCACCGGATTGGCGACCAGCTGTTCATAGGTGACATAGCAGAGTCGGCTGCGAATGGCTTCGTCCTCGATGTCCTGCATCTGCTCGATGGACTTCATTGGCTCGCCGACGAGGCCGCCATTACCGAACAGCGCGGCGAGGCGCGCGCTGATCGAATGCGCGTCGATGTCGTCGGGAAAATCCAGAAGCCTGGTCCTCGCGTGCTGCCGCTCGATCGAGCCAAGGATCTGGCGGGGATCCCGCACGCACACGATCATGCGGAAGTCGGGATCGATGAGCGCGAGCAACTCGACCATCTTTAACCACCCGCGGCTCTTGTCCACGACGACCGGGCGCTCCGTTTCCTCGAACCAGCCGTTCATCAGCCCACGGATCGCCGCAAGCAGCCGGTCATGGACCCGCTCCAGATCGTGATCCAGCTGCGCCAGCAGGAAGCTGTCGCCGCTGATGCCCTGGCGAAACCGGCTGATCGCACCATAGAGGGGCGAGCTGTGACCGGTGTGGTAGACCTCAGGGTGCTGACCTAGCAGCTGGCACATGAGCGTACTGCCCGACCGGGGCAGGCCGCTCACGTAGATGATCCGTTTGGCTAGTTCCATCGCGACGATGGTTCCTTTAGATGCTTCATGCTGACCCCTGTCTTGCGCGGCGCGCGGCCATCGATCGATCGAGCGGGCCCTCGTCAGGCACGTGCCAATCGCCGATCAGATGCACCCGGTCGATGCCGGAGCCGTTTCTCACCGCGTGCGGCCGGAAATTGTTGATCTCCCACAGCTCGCCTGCCCTCAGGGTCTTCTCGCTGCCGTTGACTTCGAAGGTGATCGACGGGTCGGTAATGACGGCCATATGTACCCGGTGGCTGACCGCGAACGACCGACCCCGGTCGACGTGTCGGGGAATCTCCTTGCCCGGCGGCAGCCGGGTCAGGATAAGCCTGAGAAAATAGCCCGGCCCGTAGTGCTCGGACATCCGGTCCTCCAGCGCGGCAATGTGCTCTCCGAACAGGTCTTCGTGGTGTCGACCGATGGCGCCGTGCTCGTGGACCACATCAAACTCGGGCGGATCCACCCACAGGATCGGCGTCGTATGGGTGTCGACGTGCGGGCCGAACTGGTCCTGGCGGTAGGTCATGAGGTGCCACTCGTCATAGAGCTTCTGCACCTGGCTCGCCAGCGCTTCGACACCGTTGTGACAGCCGAGAAAATCGAAATCGAAGTCGCCCTTGATCGTGGCGGGAAAGGGCTCGCGGCTTTTACCTACGGCCCGGGTTCGGCTCAGCAGCGGCGCGGGCCTGAAGCCGCCACCACGGCCCGCGCTTTCGTCCAGCAGCTCATAGCCGAAGTGCTCGAGTTCGGCGATGTGATGTTCGAACACAAGGTTGAGCTGCCGGATCATGAGCGGGGACAGGTTGGCAATCTGCTCAGCATTGCGGTCGCGAATGCCAGAGTACCGGCTGCCTTTCACCACGATCTCGCGATCGCTATCAACTCGCAGCTCGCCGAGCTCAGGAAGCAGCTCCCGGAGACGATTCAAGAACGTCTGCGGTTGCGCCGTCAGCTCTTCATAGCTCATCGCCACAGAGCGCTCGCCGAAGCGCTCGATGTTCTTGCGGGCGCGCTCGAGCATGCGGATCGCGTGGCGGGCGGCCTGGGAGACCCGGGCCTGCCAATTGTTCCGAAGGATGCCCTCGGCCATGGCGTAGGGGTTCCGCCAGGAGATCACGAAGTTCGCTTCCGGGAACTCGGCGTCCAGCATGTCCATGCGGACAACGTTGGGTGGGCTCTTCTCGACTCGCACGGCAGCCGCGGCGTCGTCGGCGTCCCAGTGTTCGTTCCAGACCCGACGAATCTCCGGCCAGTCGTAGGAGGCCGAATCGGTGAAGGCATCGCATTCGCTGTAGAAATGGACGACACCGAGTTCACGCGGGATTGGGCCAACGTAGCCATCCACGTGCTGTCCTTCATCGGGGAGCACGGCGACCGCCGAAGAGCGGCCGACAAGCTTGGACACCAGGCTTGAGCCGCTGTTGTTCGGGATGCAGATGAACAGGTGCTTCATGGTGGTCGGGTGCCGCGTCCGTCGCGGCTGGCAATTGAGTTCGAGTTCTGCGCCATTCTGAAGGGCAATGTCGCCACCTGTCACCTGGCATCTTGAAGCTGCCAATGTGAAACCGTGTCAGCGATCGTCGACCTCCACAATCCGTCCCACCTGCCTTCGCTAGGCTAGAGCGAATCAGAATTACAGACGCTTTCGAGGGGAAAGCCATGCCGAATTACGTCCAGCATCTCGCATACGGCGGTGTCAATTACGTCCTGCTCGAGTGCGCCAACCTGCGGGACGAAGCCGTCGTCCTGCGGGTCGTCAAGCACTGCGAGGAAGAACTCAGCGGCCACCCCACCAGCTCACTTCGGCTCCTGTTCAACCTGGAGAACACGATCTTCACCCGGAAGACACTGGCGGCCGTTGCCGAGTTCAACGCCGCGATCGGCCGGAGTCTCATTCGCTCAGCGATTCTCGGCGCTGAAGGGATGATGACCATTGCGGTCAACAACATCGCGCGGGAATCCCAGAGGCCTGTCCAGATGTTCAAGGACCATGCCGCCGCCGTGGAGTGGCTCATCGGCGACGACTGAGACACCATGCGCCCGGATGCCGTGCAGGGAACCCCGACGAGCGCAACGGAGCGTTCGGGTAGGAAGCGCGGGCAAGGGGGTATCGACATGTCGTGGAGAGCAGCGGTCATCGGAGTCCTGGCGTGCGCCGTGGTGCACGGTCAGCAGCTGGGCGCTGGCGTCGAACTGGTCGAGCGCATCGGTGGCCTCGCCCGGCCCTGGGGCGCGGCCGCGCTCCCCGACGGGCGACTCATCGTCTCCGAGTTCGAGGGCACCCTCAGGCTGTTCGGTCCCGACGATCGCCTGCTCGCCGCGCTGCCGGCGCCGGACGACCTGGACCAGCGACGCATCGTCCGTGGCGACAATACGGGCGCCTTCGATGTGGTCGTGGACCCGGGGTTCCTCGAGAACGGCACGGTCTACTGGGCCTACGCTGCCCGGGTCGAGGACGAGAGCTTCCTCAAGGTGGTCGCGCTCCGACTCCAGGACAACGACTTCGGCGAGCCCCGTGACCTGTGGGCCGTCACACCGAGCGGCGGGGATCGCTACCACTACGGCGGCGCCTTGGCCTTCGACCGCGACGGCGGTCTCCTGGTCGCCACCGGCGAGCGTTACTCCTCCGCGGCGGGTCAGGGTGGCCGCTTTCCCTCTCAGCAGTCTGAGGACGGCCGCGGCAAGCTATGGCGACTGACGCAGCTCGACGAACGGACGCCGGCCGCCGAGATCGTCGCCGCGGGATTGCGCAACGTCCAGTCGATCGCAGGCGACGCTTCGACGGACATCTGGTTCGTCGATCACGGCCCGATCGGCGGTGATGAACTCAACCGACTGGTCGTCGGCGCCAACTACGGCTGGCCGCTGGAAACCTCCGGTCGCTACAAGCCGCCGGGACCCGGATCGTTACCGAGCCGTCCCGACCTCGTGCCCCCCGCGCACACCTGGTCCGAGCCTACGCTCGCGCCCAGCGGTTTGCTGTGGCACGCCAACGGCTGGCTGGTAACCGGCCTGAGCAGCGGCCGGCTCGTGCACCTGCGGCAGTCGGATAGGGGCTGGGTGCAGGAGGAATGGATCGTCGGTTTGCGATTGCGCGACGTCATCCGTGACGGTGCCGGGCGGCTGCTCGTCCTTACCGACGAGCGTGACGGTCGCGTCCTCGAGGTGCGTCACCGCTAGCGCCACCGAAGCCCGGTCCTTGAGCGCGTCACTGCCCGGCAGGGCCGTGGCGGCCATCTGTCGTATACAACACACGCTCCAGCCGGCAGCATGAACCTGTGTTTCGACCGGACCGTCCATGATGCCGCTGCCAATCGACTTCGAACGTCTCAAGGAACTTCGAGCCCGCCGAGCCTGGACGCAACAGCAACTGGCCGAGGTCTCCGGTCTCAGCCTGCGAACCATCCAGCGCATCGAGTCCCGTGGACAGGCATCGCAGGATTCTCTGCAGGCTCTTGCCGCCGTCCTCGATGTCTCATCGGCAGAGCTGCTCGCAGATTCTCCGCCGAAAACCCGGGCTCGCAAACCCGCCGGCGCGGCAGGCGGAGCGTTGGCAGGTGCTCTCCTCATGTTGCTGGCGCTCTCGATGTCATCGGTCACCGCACAGCCCATCATGCTCAACGTCGCGATTGCTGCAGACGACGCCCCCGTGTTCGATGCGCAGCTTCTGAGCAGCAAGGGCAAGGACAGCGAGGTGCGACTGCCGGGCACGCTGCGCATCCAGCTTGAACCTGCGGTCACTGACGACGGAAACGTCTTCGTGGCCGTGCGTCTCTACGAGCCAGATCAGGACGGCCAGTTCGAGCTGGTAGCCGAGCCCGCCGTCCTGACCGAAGACGGGAAACCGACGGCGATCAGCTTCGATGCCCGGTCGGGACGGCGCTACGACCTGACCATCACGCCGGAGCTATAGCTGAGAAACCACTTGCAAAGCGACAGGTTCGCGCCCCCCGTGGCATCCTGTGGATGACGGCTGCCCCGCCCGTGCGGTCCAGCCGGCAGGGGATCATGGAACGCACCCACTTCGCGATAGTGGAGGAACCACGTCATGGATTACGACACCCGGTCTCGGCGGCGGCTCGATCCAGTGCAGAGATACCGCTCCCAGAATTTCCGCTACCAGTTCGCGCAGGACCTGCAGGACTATCCGTTTGCTCCCAAGATCCTTTGCGAGGGCGATTCCTGGTTCGGCTATCCGAAAAAGGACCTGCTCGATTACATCCGAGAAGCGGGGGCTTTCAACATGCTGCGCATGGAGAAAGCCGGCGACGAGCTGCTTCAGGACATGCTGGGTACGGAGCAGCGCGCCCGCCTGGAGCGGGCCCTTGATCGCTGGAATTTCGATCTGGTGCTCTTCTCCGGGGGCGGAAACGACATCATCGGCGACAACTTCAGACACTACATTCACGGCAACGGCGATCCCGCCGATCCCAGCAGCTTCGTGACGGCCCGCTTCGACGACACGCTGGCGCGGCTCGAAGCAGGAATCCGCGAGATCGCGGCGATGATCGATTGCCCCATCGTGCTTCACGGCTACGACTACGTGTATCCGACGGGGGTCCGATTCGA
>JBCCZC010000067.1:0-17532 GCA_039188505.1 Pseudomonadota bacterium
CGCCTCTGTTCGAGTAACGCCCGGCTTCCTTAGTCGACCTTCGTGTGGGGTGGCAGTTTCGTTTTTCGCCGGCGAAAAACTACACTGACCCCTTTTCGGCCAGGATCCGACCATGACCGACCTCGACAGGCACTTCGCGGCGCACACCCGGACGCTGTGCTCCCGCTACGACCGGGCCCTCGAACACGCGCACCTCGATGGGG
Organism: Pseudomonadota bacterium; assembly: GCA_039188505.1. Taxonomy (GTDB): domain Bacteria; phylum Pseudomonadota; class Gammaproteobacteria; order Xanthomonadales; family SZUA-38; genus JBCCZC01. The sequence continues at coordinate 204 of JBCCZC010000067.1, forward strand.
TGGTCATCCATGCCGGCTCCCTGCGCTACCGCTTCCAGGACGACAACCCGTACCCGTTCGCGGCGAACCCGAACTTCGTGCAGTGGGCACCGCTGACGGCTCATCCGGACAGCTGGATCGCCTACGCGAAGGGGACGCGACCGAAGCTGATCGTCTGCCTGCCCGACGATTACTGGCATCAACCACCGAGTCGTCCGGAGGGCGCGTGGGTGAATGCCTTCGACCTCGTCGTCGTTCACACGGCTGACGACGCGGCGGCCGCCCTGCCCCACGATCGCCGCCACACGGCGTTCCTCGGTGAAGACGAGGGACTGGGGGTGACCCTCGGTTTCGAGTCGATCAACCCGGGGCAGCTCATCAACGCCATTCATCACGTGCGGGCCTGCAAGACCGACTACGAGATCGCCTGCATCCGCGAGGCGAGTCGGCTGGGCACGCTGGCACACGTCGCCGCCCGCGATGCCTTCTTCGAGGGCGAGTCAGAGTACGGCATCCACAGCGCCTACCTCGACGCGATCGACTTCACGGATCACGACCTGCCCTACGGGAACATCGTTGCGCTGAACGAGCACGGTGCGGTGCTCCACTACCAGGTCTTCGATCGCACGCCGCCGAACGACTCACGCTCCTTCCTCATCGACGCGGGTGCCACCTGCCGCGGCTACGCCAGCGACATCACGCGGACCTATGCCCGCAGTGACGGCGAATTCGCCGCGATGATCGCGGCCTTGGACGAGCGCCAGCAGCAGATCGTTGCCGGCTGTACGGTTGGCACAGACTACGGGGCCCTGCATCTCGTCGCGCACCGCCACTGCGCGGAACTGCTGGACGAGTTCGGGTTGGTAACCGGGCTGTCGACGGAGGACGTGATCGAGACGGGGATCACCCGCGCGTTCTTCCCCCACGGCCTTGGCCACCTGCTCGGCATCCAGGTCCACGACGTCGCCGGCTTCTCGGCGAACGAGAATGGCGATCCGATCGATCGCCCCGAGGGTCACCCGTACCTGCGCCTGACGCGCCCCCTCGAAGCCGGCATGGTCACGACCATCGAGCCGGGGCTCTACATCATCGACCCGCTGCTGGCGTCCCTGAAGGAGACCGCCGCCGGGTCATCGGTGAAATGGGACCGGGTCGAGGAATTCCGGCCCTTCGGCGGTATTCGCATCGAGGACGACGTGCTGGTGACGGACGCCGGGCCGGTGAACCTGACCCGCGAGGCGTTCACCGCGATCGCGTCGGTGAACGCGCCGGCTGGCCGGCCCTAATCGCTGGCAGCCGCGGTCCGACCGCCGCCGGTATCGAGCTTCATCCAGTCCTGCGCGCGGAAGCCGTAGAGCGCATCCGCGAAGACCGGTACCGCGCCGAAGGGCTTGCCTGAATTGGAGTTCCACATGAGCGCGACGCCCACGCCTTCTTCGGGGAAGACGGCAAGCGCCGCCTGGTAACCCTCCACGGCGCCCGCGTGGTAGATGACCGTGTGGCCCTCGTAGTCGTAGATGCGCCAGCCGAGGCCGTACCAGGCGTTGTCGAGGCGGGCGCGGCGCCAGCCGTAACGCATCTCGCGGGTGGTCTTCACGCGTGGCTGCCAGAGCTCATTGCGGAGTTCGTCCCCGAGTGCCGCCGGGAACGCGCCGAGCTGGGCCTGCAGCCACGCCGAGAGGTCTGTGGCGCTGAGATTGATGCCGGCGGATGCAGGAAGCCGGTAGTAGTGCGTCGCCACGCGCTTGGGCACGATCCGCGTCCGGCTCACCTTGACGTGTGGATGGGCGTAGTTGTCGTCCTGCTTGAGGTGCGCCTCGCCGTAGCCGGCCTTCTCCATTGCCAGCGGCGCGAAGATTCGGCGCGAGACCTCGTCCTCGAAGTCCTGCTCGCTGTGGGCGTCGACGATGTCGGTGATGAGGTCGTAGGTAATGTTCTGATAGCCGTAGCAGGTGCCGACGTCGCACAGCGGGTCCACCTGCTCGTAGCGCTTGACGATGTTGTCCGGGTCCCAGTTGGCCTCGAGGAGCAGGTCGTAGGCGTTGTGGGGTAGACCGACGCGGTGGCTGAGGATGTGCTCGATCGTGGCACGGGGCGCGTGGCTCGGGTCGGCGAGGGTGAAGAATTCGACATCCTCGATGACGCGGTCGTCCCAGGCCATTGCGCCCTCGGCGACGAGCATGCCGGCGACGGTGCTGGAGAAGCCCTTGGACAGGGACGCGATGCGAAAGCGGGTGTCCTCGTCGATCCGCGCACGCTCTTGCGTGGAGCGACGGCCCCAGACCTCCTGCAGCAGGATCTCGTCGCGCGTGGCGATCACGGCCGCCATGCCGGCAATCTCCGATCGCTGGGCGAGCTCCTGGAGCTCCGCGGCCAGCGCAGCCGCCGCGCGATCAACCGCTGGATCGGCGCCGGAGGCCAGGCCCGTCCAGAGCAGCAGAACGCCGCACAACCCGCTTCTCGTGACCAATTTCATTCGCAACCTCTTGATGCCCCGGCTATTCTAAGACGCTCGGGGAAGGAATGCAGGAGGCGTTCGTGGAACTTGTCGTATTTGCTCTCATCATTGCGGCCGTCGTCTACGCGATCAGCCTTTACAACGGCCTGGTGCGCAAGCGCAATCGCTACAAGAACGCCTTTGCCCAGATCGACGTGCAGCTGACCCGGCGCCACGACCTTATCCCCAATCTCGTCGAGGTCGCCAAGGGCTACATGGCCCATGAAAAGGAGACCCTCGAGGCCGTGATCCTGGCGCGAAACCAGGCCGTTGCGGGCCTGAAGGCGGCAGAGCAGGCGATCGGTGATGCGAAGGTCATGGAGCAGCTCGCCGGCGCCGAGAACGCGCTGACCGGGGCCCTGGGCAAGCTCTTCGCCCTGAGCGAGAGCTACCCGGACCTGAAGGCGAACGAGAACATGAAGCAACTCTCCGAGGAGCTGACCTCCACGGAGAACAAGGTGGCCTTCGCGCGCCAGGCGTTCAACGACTCGGTGATGGAGTACAACAACGCCTGCGAGGTCTTCCCGAGTACGCTCATCGCCAGCTCCTTCAACTTCGAGGCCGCACAACTCCTCGAGATGGAGGACACGGCGAAACGAGAGGTCCCGCAGGTTTCCTTCTGACCGGGCCCGCTGGCCGATGAACTTCTTCGCGCAGCAGGACAGCGCGCGGCGGCGGACCCGCTGGCTCGTGCTGTGGTTTGCCGCGGCGGTCATCTCGATCCTGCTGATGACCAACGCGATCGTCGTGATGACGGTCATCAACCTCGACACCCAGGGCTACGGTTTCCAGGTACCTGACGGCGCGTGGCTACGGGCCAACGTGGTGCTTATCGCCATCACCTCGGCAGTGGTGCTTGCGGCGGTCGCCGGCGCCTCGCTGTTCCGCATGGCCGGTTTGTCCGGTGGTGGCGGCGGCGTTGCCCGCTCGATGGGTGGCACGCTGGTTCCCTCGGACACCGCCGACGCGGATCGCCGGCGCCTACGCAACGTCGTCGAGGAGATCGCGCTGGCCTCCGGCGTGCCGGTCCCGGAAATCTACGTGCTCGAAAAGGAGAGCGGCATCAATGCGTTTGCCGCCGGCTATGCGGCCGGTGACGCGGCCGTCGCCGTCTCCCGCGGCTGCCTGGAACTCCTTGACCGCGACGAGCTCCAGGGCGTCATCGCCCATGAGTTCAGCCATATCCTCAACGGCGACATGCGGCTCAACATCCGCCTTGTCGGCGTGCTCTTCGGGATCCTGGTGATCGGCCTCGCGGGCCGGCAGATCCTCCGTGTCGCCCATCACGGCAGCCGCAAGGCCTTTCCGCTGGTCGCGGCGGGCCTTGGCCTGTTGATCATCGGCTTCGCCGGCCTGTTCTTCAGCCGGCTCATCCAGGCGGCCGTCTCCCGCCAGCGCGAGGTGCTCGCTGACGCTTCGGCCGTCCAGTTCACGCGCAATCCGGACGGCATCGCCGGCGCGCTCAAGAAGATCGCCGCGTCGACGCAGGGATCGGTACTCGAGGAAGCCGACGCGACCGAGGTCTCGCACATGCTCTTCGCCGACGGCCTCAAGCGCAGCTGGTTCGCGACCCACCCGTCCATCGAGGATCGGATCCGCGCAATCGACCCGAATTTCCAGGCTTCCGAACTCCGGGAGCTCCGCGCCCGCATGGCGCTGGGCCCGGGGCACGTGTCCGCGAAGCCGCCGGCACCGCCGGGCGCTGCCGCGTTTACGGGTGAGAGCGGCAGCGCCACCGAGATCGAAGCCACTCCGGACGCAATCACCGCCGGCATCGGCAACCCGTCATGGGGCCATGTGGCCTACGCAGAGGCGCTGCTGGATCGCCTCGACTCCGGCCTCGTCGACGCCGCTCACGACCTGCGCCGCGCCGTCGATCTCGTCTTCGCGCTCGGTCTGAGCCCCAGCGCCCCGGTCCGCGAGCGTCAGCTCACGTTGATCGAGCGCCACATGGGACGCTCGCACCGGGAGCGCACCGAGGCACTCGTCGGCAGCGTCGACGGAATCGATCCGCTCCATCGGCTGCCGCTGGTCGAGCTGGCCTTCCCCGCGCTCAAGCGCCGCCCGGACGGCGCGGTGCGCATCTATATCGAAGTCCTTGAGAAGCTCATCCACTCCGACGGTGACGTCGACGTCTTCGAGTTCGCCCTCGCGCGGCTCGTGCGCGTGTACCTCGTGGAGTCGATCAATCCGGCAGCGGAAGCCCTGGAGTCTCGCGACCTGTCGCTGAACAAGGCCAAGGGTGCGCTCGAGCACCTCCTCGCGATCCTCGCCCACCACGGGCACGAGGACGAGGGCCAGGCAGCCAAGGCCTTCAGCGCCGGCTGGAACCACCTCTTCCCCATGGACACGGTCAGCTACCGCGCGCCCGAGCGCTGGGTGGATGCCGCAGAGGTCGCGCTCGAGCGGGCCGATCTGCTGGAGCCGCTGGCGAAGGAGGCGCTCATCGAGGCCCTGACCGCAACGCTCAGTCACGACGGCAAGATCACCCTCAAGGAGCTGGAGCTGCTGCGGGCGATCTGCGCCTCGATCCACTGCCCCATGCCGCCGTCGATCCGGGCGACCTGAAGGCTTCCATGCCCTACCGGCACGCCCACTGGTTCATCCTGCTCCTCCTACCGGCGAGCGTCGTTGCCTTCTCCTCCTACCTTGCCGAGCTCGGCGAAGCGGGGACCGCGAAGCACGTTCATGCGCTGTTCGCGACCCTCTGGATCCTGCTCCTCGCAGCCCAGAGCGCGTCCATCCATCACCGTCAACGGGGGCTGCACCGGACACTGGGTCTCGCGGGTTTCTTTATTTTCCCCATCTACTTCGCGGGGTTCTTTCTCGTTTTTCAGAGCGAGGCGCAGCGGATCGTCGATGGGGACCCCTGGGCCACCGTGTTCGGGCCCGGGATCGGCACCATCACGCTGATCTCGGCGCTTGCGACGGCGTGGATGTACCACGCTGCGATGCGGAATCGCCGCAACGTTCACCTCCACGCACGCTGGCTGCTCGTCACGCTATTCCTGTTCGCAGAATCCGTGCTGGGCCGCATCCTGAACACCTTCGTCCCGGGCCTCCTGGTGCTGGGACTCGATGACATTCGCCGGATCTACGACGCCTTCCACGTCTCGCAGCTCCTGGCGATTGCGCTCGCCGTTGCCCTCTACCGAGGCAATCCCCGCTACGGTCAGCCCTTTGTCTTCGTTACCGTCGCGCTGGTCGCCCAATCACTGGCGCTCGAGCTCTTCGATGACTTCGCGCCCTGGCGGACGGCCTTCCTTGCGATGGCGTCGTGGCCGACGGCCGTGCTGTTCGTTCCTGCACTCTTCCTGGGTGCCGCGGTGTCGTGGTCGGGCTGGGTTGCCGGCCGTTCCGGGCGCGCCCCGCGTCTCGACTCCCCGCTGCGCCATCGCTAGCCGGTGTCGAAGGTCTCGGTGATCCGCTCCAGAAACCACCGCATGCGGGGTTCGGCGGTGAAACGGGGATGCCAGAGCGCGTAGTAGTCGGTCGGCTGTAACTTCAGGGGGACCTCCCGGACCCGGAACGGTCCCTCGGCCGCCAGGTCCGCGGCGACCCGGGAAGGCAGGGTCGAGATCCGGGACGTGCCGAGGACCGCTTCATTGATCAGACCGAAGGCGGGAACCGATACGCAGACGTGTCGCCGCAGGCCCAGGCGCTCCAGCTCGTCGTCGACCACCCCCTTCTCCGATCCCAGCGGCGCCACCAGCACGTGGGTGGCCTTCGCATAGCGATCGAGTGTGAGTTGACCCTGGGCCAATGGATTCTCCGCGTGCATCAGGCAGACGAAATGGTCGCTTCCCAGGCGCTTCTGCTTGAGCTGTTCGGGCGCGTGCCAGTTGACGGCGACCAGCAGGTTGATTTGTCCCGACTGCAGCTCCCGGATCGAGTAGTCGCGGGTGATCGGCATCGTGATCAGACGCAGCCGCGGGGCGTCCGTTGCGAGGCGGCGGACGAGGTCGGGCACCAGCCGCTGCAGGATCTCGTCGGTAGCGCTGATGACGAACTGCCCGGTGAACTCCGACGGTTCCAGTCGTCCCTCGGCCGCAAGGCCGGACGCCTGCGCAAGGATCGTTGCCACGGGCTCACGCAGCGCCAGCGCGCGGGGCGTTGGCTGCATGCCGCTTCCCGTGCGGACGAACAGGTCATCATCGAGCCATTCGCGGAGTTGCTTCAGCTGTTTGCTGACCGCGGACTGGGTAACGCCCATCGCCTCGGCGGCGGCAACGATGCTGCCGCGCGTCATGATCGCATCGAAGGCTTCGAGGAGCGGCAGCCGGGCAAAAGTCTTCTGACTCATAGTATGTATTCTAACCATTCCATTTCGGAATATTGTGCCGATCACTACCGTATTCCCCGACGTCAACAGCGACCCGGACGCGGCGCTGACGTCGCTGGAAAAACCGAATACGGAGAACACCCATGTATCGCCTCTACTCAATTCCCGGCAGCTGCTCCACCGGCATCCACGCATTGCTCAACAAGCTCGGTCAGGAGGTCGAGATCATCAAGCGCGACGACCTCCCGGACTACGCCGCCCTCGTACCGACGAACCAGGTCCCGGCGCTGCAAACCGAGGAAGGGCTACTCACCGAAGGCGCCGCAATCGTGCTTCACCTTCTCGACCGGCACGATCAGCAGGGAGGGCTCGTCGAGGACCAGGAGTTCCGGCAGTGGCTGCTGTTCAATTACGCGACGCTCCACGCCACCTACTCCAAGCTGTTCATGGCGGGGGTACAGAACGTCGTGGCGCACCCGGAGAGCCGGGCAGTGCTCATCGATCACGTCTCGGCACGCCTATCGACCCTCTGGGAGATCGTCGACACCCGCCTCGAAGGGCGCAGCTACATGGTCGGCGATGGACCGACGGTGATCGACTATCTCCTGGCGGTCTACGCCAACTGGAACAACGCCGTTCCGGAGGCGCGGATCACGATCGGTCCGAACGCGCGCCGTCTGATTGCAGCGGTCGTCGGCCTGCCGGAATTCGCAGCTGCCATCGCCCGTGAGGGCGTCGAACATCGCCTGGCCGCGTGAGCCAGGACCCCGACGCAGCGCTGCGGTCCCGCATGCGCTGCGATCCTGCTCCAGAGGAGGAAACCGAGATGATCACCGTTCAAACCGCAATCGACCAGCACGGCCCCGTCGAGGCTGTCCAGCACGTGCTTGCCGAGTACTTCGACGCGATCTACGAAGCTGACCCCGCACGGATCGCCGCGATCTTCCATTCCGAAGCCGTTTACGCAACGGCGGACGAAACGCCGCTCCTCCATCGCAATCTGCCGACGTACCTGGCGGTGATGGAAGCCCGGGAGTCGCCGCAGTCGCGCGGGGAGGCGCGCAAGGACATCATCGACAGCATCGAATTTGCGGGCGAGAACACGGCTCGCGCACAGGTGCGCTGCTCGATCGGCAAGACCGACCACGTGGATTTCTTGACGCTCGTTCGTGACGAGGGGCGATGGCAGATCATCGCCAAGGTCTTCCAGATCATTCCCGGGAGCTGAGCCATGCCGTACGTGAACATCAAGGTCACGCGGGAAGGCGTCTCCCGTGCCCAGAAGGCGGCGCTCATCAACGGCGTCACGGCGCTACTCGTGAAGGTCCTCCAGAAGGCGCCGGCAACGACCGTCGTGGTCATCGACGAAGTCGAACTCGACAACTGGGGGATCGGCGGCCTGCCCGTCGAGGATTACCGGCGGGCGGCGAGCGCGGCCGAACCGTCATGAGTCCGCTGATGCTGCTGGCGGGCCTGGGCATTCCGGTTATGGCTGCCCTGAACGGCAGCCTCGGGGTGCGTCTCGGCAACCCGGTGCTGGCGGCGGCGATCCTGCTCGCCGTTGCCCTGCTGGTCACCGCGGCGGCGCTGGTGCTCCCCACCGGAAGCCTCAGCGCCTCGCGGCCGGGCGGCGCCCCGGCCAGCCTCTACGCGGGCGGACTCATCCTGTCCTTCTATCTGCTCACGATGACCCTGGCGGCGCCGCGAATCGGCGTGGGCAACGCCGTTTTCCTGGTCCTCCTGGGCCAGCTCCTCTCCGCCGCAATGATCGATCACTACGGCCTCTTCGGGGCCCCGACCACGGTGCTCACGCCACGGCGCATCGCCGCCCTGGCGCTGATGGCAGCCGGCGTCGCGCTGGCCCGGACGCAGCCCGCGTAGCGAGATCCGGGACGGGGTCAGCGTTGGTTTGCAGCGGCGAATCCTGCATTACCCCGCTGCGGCTGGCCGCGAGCAGCGAGATCGCCCGCAGCCAACCGGCGGGCCGGCTCGATTCCTGTTCGGGCAGGGATGGACATTGCGCGAGCGGCTGCTATCGTGACCGCTCGACGTCCCGACTGACCGATTTCCCGTGGAACTCATCGCCTCGCTGCGCCAGCAGCTGGACGGGCTGTGCGCCAATCCAAGTGTCGATCCGAACTGGATCCTCGCCCAGCTCAGCGCCGGCATCCGAAAGCGTTATGGCCGCGTGGCCGTTGGCTTCATTCGGCGCCGCCAGCAGGATCGGTCGGTCGTGCAGCTGCTGGGGCTCGCTGATCTCGACGGCGAAATCGTCGTACCCGTGTCCAGCGAGTTCAAGGCAGATCGCCGCCATCCCTGGGCCCATGCCGGCGACGTCGAGACGGAAGTCTGGGTAGAGATGGAACGCTTCGACAGCTGGTCGAACGAAGCGGCCGATGCCTGCATGGGCGCAATGCGCATGGCGTTCCTCACGCCCTGGCTCATCGACAAGCCCGCGGACTGGCACATCCTGATCCTCAGTCCCATCGCCGCCCCGGGTGGTCTGCGCCAGGACCGCAAGCTGTCCGTCACGGCCAATCTGCTGGCAACGACTCTGCTGCGCGCCCTCGACGCGCGCCGACTCGCCGAGGCCAACCGCTGGATCGACCGTGAGATGGAGGAGATCGCACGGCTGCAGGCGCTGCTCCAGCCAGAGCCCGGCGACACAGTCGCCGGCGTGGACATCGCGTTTGCGAGCCGCATCTTCCAGTACGCCGGCGGCGACTACTTCGATCTGCCCGTGCTGACGCACCTCTTCGAGCCGGAGCGCCACGTGCCGGGCGAGGATTTCTTCGGCGGCATCATCGCTGATGTCTCGGGCCACGGCCCGTCGGCGGCGGTCGAAGCGGCGATGGTCGACGCGATCCTGCGGACCTACCAGGGGCCGATCCAGGGGGGCCCCGCGGGCGTCGCGGCGTACCTGAATCGTTATCTCTTCACGCGTCGCCCGCGGGCGGCGTTCGTGACGGCCTTCATCAGCAACTATCACCCGGACTCGCGCATCTTCTACCACGTCAACTGCGGTCACCCGCGGCCCCTGCTGATGACGGCGAGCGGTGCCGTATCCGAGCTGCCCGGCGAAACGGGGATTCCGCTGCGCATCGACCGTGATCGGGAATGGGTGCAGAGCGAGCGCGAGATGGCCCCCGGCGACCGGCTGCTCCTCTATACCGACGGCGTGCCCGAGGCGCGCGCGCCGGACGGATCCGTGCTCGGCGAGGACGGCCTCCGGGAGCTCTTCGCGGAAACAACCGGGACAGCACAGGACATGCTCGGGCAGCTCGAGGCCGGCATCGAGGAGCACCTCGACGGCGGCGTCCGGCAGGATGACCAGACCCTGATCATCCTCCACTTCCCCTGAAGACAACGATGGATCTGGCTCCCCATCTGCGACTCGACCCGTTCCCGCACTGCGTCTTGCGCCTGGACCAGCGCTTCTACGACCATTGTGAAAAACTCTGGGTCCCGTCCTCCGGCGCGCAGGCCGAGAGAACTAACGTTCCGATCGACGACGACAGCGTCCGCGAGCCGCTCGCTGCCCAGGCGTTCGCGGCGATGGCGCTGTTCGCGCCGAATCTGCTGCGCGCCTATCCCGGCTGGTCTCCTGGCGCGATGCAGGTACGAGTCCTGTGGAGCGCCCAGAAGGCCTCTGATCAGGCCTTTGTCGCCCGCAACTGGCATCTCGACCACGGCCGCAAGGTCGTGATCGGACTCTGGTACTTCAGGGAACCGGGGAACGATGCCGGCGGCGACCTGCTGCTTCGATCCACCCCCGACGAAACGCCGCGACGAATTCCGTACGCGCGCAATCGTCTGGTACTGTTCCCGAATCTACCCTGGGCCTGGCACGCTGTCAGCGAGCGCGGGCCATCCCAGATGGACCGGCGCTTCATCAACATCCTGCTGGGACAGGACGAACCGTTGCACGATTATTGCCGTGACGCCCAACGCCGCGACGTGGTCCGGCCGGTCAGGAACCACTTTCGGCACGACTCCAATCGATGACCACCATTTTCACCTTCTACAACAACGAGGCCTACCGGGCCGATGCAGAGCGCCTCGGTCGCTGCTGCGCACACTTCGGTGTCCCCTTCGAGGCCGTCGAGGGCAAGGAGCTGGGGAGCTGGGTGCGCAACTGCAATCAGAAGCCACGGCTGCTGGCGACCGTGCGCAAGCGCGTCCGTGGACCCATCGTGTGGCTCGACTCGGACTGCGTCATCCACAGGCCGCCGGCAACTCTACTCGAACCACGCAGCGCCGACGCGATGCTCTGGTGCGGCGCGATCACCCAGAAACACTACGTCTCCTCGCAGGTCATGTGGTGGAACGACACCCCCGCTGCCCACGCGATCATCGACGAGTGGGCAGCGCTCTCACTGCATCACCGCGACACACTGGCGGACTGGCTACTGAAACGCGTCATCGACACTGGCTGGCTCGACCGAGCGGCCATTGACACACTGCCCGGACACTACATAAAGCCCTATTGGAAGCCCGTCGAGGGTGTGTGTTCGGCGGCGATCGTCATCTCGAGTAACGAGCGGCGCTGCACCCATGTGGACGCAACGCCTCGCCAGGACCGCGTCCGACTCGATCCGTTCTACCTGCCCTTCGAGACAGCCGCCGACCAGCGGTGATCCGAGACGGCCAGCCGAGCGATGCAAGCGGCAATTGCGGCACAGGACCGGCCGGTCTCGTACCGTCGGCCTTTGACGGGCGGCGGCGAGCGCCCTTCGACTACCGTGTCGACCCAAGCCTTGAGGGCGGCATCGGTTGCCAAGATCGGCACGTCCCAGGCACGCAGCGCGTCTTCGCGCAGGCGTAGGGCGCGTTCCGGCTGGAAACTGCAGGCGTGCCGCCCCAGCATGCGAGCCACGATGAGGCCGGTCGAATAGGTCCCGACGACGCCATGCACCTCCGCGATGTACTCGCGCATGGTCGATACCGTGTCCGTCGATCCGGCGCGCGGATGTTCCCGCAGTGCAACCTCGACGGCGCCAGACTCCTCCAGCACAGCCAGGATCCGCTCCTGCATACTCGCCTCGGAGGATCGCTTCCCGGGCAGACCGCGGCGACGGTAGTCGAGGCTCCCCAGAACGCCGATGCGCCGCCGACCGGCGAGTGGTGGCGACACGGGTTTGCCCATCGAGTCCAGGTAGGGACTGCCTAGCTTCAGCAGCTGGGCCGGACGCGCACCCGCAGCCAGCACGAGGTCCCGGGAGATCGGGTCCGCCACGCCGATCCAGTCGGGAATCGAGTCGGCCTTCGAGGGGTCGATCCGATGGGCGTCGTAGCCGATGTCACAGAGCAAGCCGAGCGATGGAACCCCCGCTCGCCTCGCGGCGCCGATCAGTTGTTGCGTCGCCCCGAGCCAATTGAGCGGGAAGAGGAACGCGTCTGCCGCGACTATCCGTCTGGCCGCTTCCTCCCAGCTCACCGTGGCGACGGGTAGCCGATGAGGCGCCTCGCGCTCCTCCGGCCAGGGCGTCACGGAAGCGGTGGTATAGAGGTCCGGTTCGACGGCGCCATTCGTCGCAAGCGCGTCCGCTATCAGTCTGATCGTGCGGCCGTTGAGATTGCCGTTGGCAAGGCAGAAGACGCGAGCCACGCTCTCACCCGCCAAAAATCATCCTGCGCTCGCGCAGGAGTTCGTCGAAGTACGCGATCGTCTTCTCCAGCCCTTCGCGCAGCGGCACCTGGGGGCGCCAGTCCAGTTCTGCGTCAGCCAACGAGATGTCGGGCTGGCGCTGCAGCGGGTCGTCCTCGGGCAGTTCGTGGAAGACCAGCTCGGACTTCGAGCCGGTCAGCTCAAGCACCTGCTCGGCGAGCTCGAGAATCGTGAACTCGCCGGGGTTGCCGATGTTCACCGGTCCTTCCAGTTCGTCCTCGCGATCCATCAGGCGACGCATCCCGTCGATGAGGTCACTGACGTAGCAGAACGATCGCGTCTGCGAGCCGTCGCCGTAGATCGTGATCGCCTCGCCGAGCAGCGCCTGGACGATGAAATTCGACACGACGCGACCGTCGTGGGGATGCATGTTCGGGCCGTAGGTGTTGAAGATTCGCATGACCCGCACGTCGAGGTCGTGCTGTCGCCGGTAGTCGAAGCAGAGGGTCTCGGCACAGCGCTTCCCCTCGTCGTAGCAAGCGCGCGGGCCGATCGGATTGACGTTACCTCGATAGCTCTCAGGCTGCGGATGTAAGGTCGGGTCGCCATAAACCTCCGACGTCGATGCCTGCAGGAAGCGCGAGCCCACGCGTTTGGCGAGCCCCAGCATGTTGATCGTGCCAAGCACGTTCGCCTTGATCGTCTTGATCGCGTTGTGCTGGTAGTGAATCGGCGACGCCGGACACGCCAGATTGTAGAGACGGTCCGCCTCCACGAAGAGCGGGAAGACCGTGTCGTGGCGAATCAGCTCGAAGTTCGGACTGGCGAGCAGCTCGCGGATGTTTCGCTTGCTGCCGGTAAAGAAGTTATCGATGCAGATGACCTCGAAGCCATCGTCGAGAAGCGACCGGCACAGGTGCGAACCCAGGAAGCCCGCGCCCCCCGTCACCAGCGCGACGGTCCGGTCGAATTCGCTCATGCGCTCACCTTGCTCCCGATCGGCTGACGTCCGATCGAATAGTAGTCGAAGCCAGCCTCTTCCATCCGCTGCGGATCAAAGATGTTCCGGCCGTCGACGATGACCGGGGCGCTCAGGCTGCCGCGCACGGCGTCAAAATCCGGATTCCAGAAGGCCTTCCATTCGGTCACCACGGCCAGCGCGTCCGCACCCTCGATGGCGTCCATGGAGCGCTCGACCAGAACGAGGTCGTCGCGGTCGCCGTAGATCCGGCGGCACTCGTCCATGGCCTCGGGATCATAGGCGCGCACCTTGGCCCCTGACGCCCAGAGCTGCTCCATGAGGCGGCGGCTCGGCGCCTCGCGCATGTCGTCGGTGTTGGGCTTGAAAGCCAGCCCCCAGACAGCGATGGTCTTGCCGGTGAGGTCGCCGCCGAAGTGATCGTGCAGGCGCTGGAAGATCGTGTTCTTCTGCCGGTCGTTGACCGCCTCGACGGCATTGAGGATCTCGGCCTCGTAGTCGTGGGCGCGAGCGGTCCGGTGCAGCGCGGTGACGTCCTTCGGGAAGCAGGAACCGCCGTAGCCCGCGCCGGCGTAGATGAAGTGGTAGCCGATCCGGCGGTCCGAGCCGATACCGTGGCGGATGTGCTCGATGTCGGCACCCACGCGCTCGGCGATGTTCGCCAGTTCGTTCATGAAGCTGATCTTGGTCGCGAGCATGGCGTTGGCCGCGTACTTCGTCAGCTCGGCCGAGCGAACGTCCATGAAGATGATCACGTCCTCGTTCCGCTTCACGAAGGGCGCGTAGAGATCATGCATCTCCTGGCGCGCCCTGCCGTTGTCGATGCCGACGACGATGCGGTCCGGGCGCATGCAGTCGTCGATCGCCGCACCTTCCTTCAGGAACTCGGGATTCGAGACCACGTCGAAGGGGGCCTCGACACCACGCTGGGCCAGCGTTTCGGAGACCGCTTCCCGCACCAGATCCGCCGTGCCGACGGGCACGGTCGACTTGTTCACGAGAATCTTGTGCTCGCCCATGTGGGAGGCAACGGTCCGGGCCACCTCGAGGACGTAGGTGAGATCCGCGCTGCCGTCCTCGTCTGGCGGCGTTCCGACGGCGATGAACTGGAACAGTCCATGTTCGACCGCCATGGCCGCATCGGTCGTGAAGCGCAGGCGACCCGCCTGCATGTTCCGCTCGATCAGCGTGTCGAGACCCGGCTCGTAGATCGGTACGACGCCATTGTTCAAGCCGTCGATCTTCGCCTGGTCGACATCGACGCAGACCACGTCGTTGCCCGAATCTGCGAAGCAAGCGCCGGTCACGAGACCAACGTAACCCGATCCGAAAATGGATACCTTCATCGTGTCGTTCCTGGAGTTGAGACCGCGCCGAAGGAGGCGCGCTCGCGGAGTGTAGCAGGGCGCCGCCGCCAGGTCGCCGACCGGGCTCGCGTGCCCGGATCATGTGCGCGCCTGCGGCCTGCTCGCGCCGCGGTGCCGGCAAACCGTCGAATGGCGCTAGACTGCACGCGATTCAACGCCTTTCGGGTTACAACCGGATGAAACGGATTCTCGTCACGGGCGGCGCGGGCTACGTCGGCTCACACGCCTGTCGCGCACTGGCCGCGGCCGGGCACGTGCCGGTCGTCTTCGATGATCTGAGCCGCGGCTTCCGCTGGGCCGTGCGCTTCGGCGAGCTCGTCGAGGGCAGCCTCCTCGAGCCGGCGTCGATCGACCGGGGCCTGGCAACCGCCGCGCCGGACGCCGTCATGCACTTCGCGGCACTCGCCTACGTGGGCGAATCGGTCGACGACCCGCTACGCTACTGGCAGACGAACGTCGTCGGTTCCGCCAACCTGCTGGCAGCCATGCAGCGCCTCGGGGTGAACCGCCTGGTGTTCTCGAGCACCTGCGCTGTCTATGGCAATCCGGTCTCGACGACGCTTTCCGAGGACCATCCTTTTGCGCCGATCAGCCCCTATGGCCATACCAAGCGGGCGGTCGAGCAGCTTCTCGTCGACCTCGCGGACACCGGTGCCGTCAGCGCCGTCGCGTTGCGCTACTTCAACGCCGCCGGCGCCGCCCCCGAGGACGGTCTCTGCGAAGCACACGACCCGGAGACCCACCTCATTCCGCTGGCGCTCCGCGCAGCGCTCGACCCGGACTTCTCGCTGACCCTTTTCGGGGACGACTACGACACGCCGGACGGCACCTGCATCCGCGACTACGTCCACGTGAAAGACCTGGCATCCGCGCACGTGGCAGCCCTGGAGCTCGCCGAGCGCGAGCCCGGGTTCCATGCGCTGAACATCGGCACCGGTGCCGGCCACTCGGTCCGGGAGATCATCCAGGCCACGGAGGCGGTGGTCGGGCAGCCGGTCAAGTACACGGTTGGCGCACGCCGACCGGGCGATCCGCCGCGGCTGGTCGCGGACGCCACGCGAGCACGTCAGATGCTCGGCTGGTCACCGATTCACACCGACCTCGAGGCGACCATCCGCGACGCGCTGGCCGGAGAGCGCCTGCGCCGCGAGCGGCAGGCCGACTGACCCGTTCAGTGCGGTCGGACGGCGGCCCTCAGCGCCTCGGGGGTTCGGCCCGTCCAACCGCGGCAGGCGCGAATGAAGGAGTTGACGTCCCGGTAGCCGAGGAGGAAAGAGATCTCGCCGCTCGATAGCCGGGTGGTCTCGAGATAGTGCCGCGCCAGTTCCTCCCGCACCTCACCCAGGATCTGCTGGAAGCTGCTGCCCGCCTCCGTCAGGCGGCGCTGCAGGGTCCGTGGGCTGATCGCGAGCCGCGTCGCCACGGCGCCCACGCTGGCGTCACCCGCCGCGATCGACTCGATCAGGCAGGCGCGCACCCGTTCGGCCATGCCGGCGTCCTGTTCGAGCTCGGCGAGCCGCTGCCGCAACGACGGCTCGAAGATCGACCACATCGCCGGATTGGCGGACACGAAGGGCCGCTCTACGTCGGCCGCCTCGAACTCGATCGCCGATTCGCCACCCGTTTCGAGATCGACGCCGAACCACCCCGCAAGCGCATCCGCACAGGCAACCGGCAACCCGGCGACGACGCGACGGGGGCGGACCTCCGTCCGGGTCGCGAGGCGTGCAAGGTGAACGAGGAACACCAGTTCGGTGGCGATCAGGTCGGGCGGCGGTTCGAGTTCATCCGGCAGTCCGGCGATGGTCACCCGCGTGCGCCAGGCGTCTCGGTCAAGCTCCAGGCGCATGGGGCCCACGAGTGGTTTGTAGGCCGAAAGACGCTCGAGCGCAACGCCGAGATCGGGGCTGCAGAAGCAGGCGAAAAGCGGCGGACTGAAGGACTCGACGGAAAACGCCGTGGCGACGCGCAGCGGAAACGCCACGTCGTCCGCCTGGGCGATCATTGCCGCCCAGAGCCGGTAGTACTCGGGCGCAGTCAGCGCCGGCGCGTTACGTGAGAACAGGTCCGCGGGGAGCCTGGCCTGCCGCAGCAAGAGCTCCGCCGAGAGGCCCAGCTTCTCGAGGAGCGCCCGCCAGCCGACATCGACGATGAATTTCCGCTGCCCGCCTTTCATCGGGGAACTCAGCCCTTTTCCATGGCCTGGCGGGAAAAGCCCAGAACCGTTCTGCAGCAACACTGCGTGGATGTGGAAACAACGGTACGCACAAGAAGAGAAGCTACTGGGGAACAGGGAGCTGGCAAACAGTCAAAAGGGAATTCATAGGCAGAAGAGCATAAGCTGAGGAACAGCTAACCGGGGGTGGGAGCAAAGGTCCCACTATATTCGAGATGCTTAATCACTAATCATTGGCAAAGCCATGGATTCGGCCAGGTGAGATTCCGACAGCCGTCGGGTTCGACACCCCTTAAAGGAGATGTGGCACCTTTATAACGTGACTTTAACCGAAATTGCCAAGTTGTAAAGCGTGCCGTAAAACCCGGTACTCAATACATCACTTGTCTTGAATCTAAAAATTTCGGTAGAGAAATTATAAAAAACCTACCTGAAAGTTAC
>JBCCZC010000068.1:0-17389 GCA_039188505.1 Pseudomonadota bacterium
CTGGAGATCGCGCGGCAGGGCCTGAGTCGTCGCAACCGGCTCAACGCCGCTGGCGACGACGAGTCTGGCTTCCTCAATGCGCTGTTCGACATCTGCGAGTCGGGACGGACGCCGGCGGAACGGAAGCTCGAGCGGTTCGAGGGTCCCTGGGGCGGCTCGGTCGACCCGATCTTCGAGGAATTCGCATACTGACGGCGGAAGATCATGCTTGAATTGCGGCTGCCTGCCCGCACACTAATCAGTCACGGTCGGTTCGTCGCGGCGACGGGGCTGCTCCTCGTGGCGATGCTCGGCGGCTGCGCCAGCTTCGAGCGACCCGCGGCCCCCGCCGACGCCTACTACTGCCGCGCCGACTCAGCCGTGAAGTACCGCGGCAAGGCGGACCCCCGCGCCAGGACGATTCGTCCGGCGCCAGAACACGGCAGCTGCCGTCACCAGTGAGATGAAACGATGTCCCTGACTCCCCACGCCGAAACCGTCATCACCGGGCTCCTCGACACCAACCGGGTGGTGCTCTTCATGAAGGGCACGCCGCAGACGCCCCAGTGCGGCTTCTCGGCGAGCGCCTCCGGCATCCTGTCGAGCCTCGCGCCCGGTTACGCCACCTTCAACGTTCTCGAGGACGCCGAGGTCCGGGAAGGCATCAAGGCATTCGGCCAGTGGCCGACGATCCCCCAGCTCTACATCGACAAGGAGCTCGTCGGCGGCAGCGACATCATCAACCAGATGTTCAATTCCGGCGAGCTGCACGAGATGCTCGGCCTCGAGAAGCCGGATCGATCGCCGCCGGAGATCACCATCACCGACGCGGCCGCCGCGGCGATCCGCGCGGGCACGGAGGAGCAGCCGGACATCGCGCTGCACCTGAAGATCGACGAGTACTGGCGACCGCAATTCATGCTGCAGCCGGCCACCGGCGACGAGCTCGTCTCAGAAGCCAACGGGATCGCTGTCCATTTCGACGTGATGAGCGCAGCGCGCGCCCGCGGCATGAAGGTGGACTACGTGGAATCCCTGCAGGGCAGCGGCCTGACCATCGAGATGCCGGAGGCCCCGCCCGAGGTACAGGCCATGGAGCCGGCCGAGGCGGCTGCCGCGCTGGCCGGTGGCGGGCTGCGCGTCATCGACGTGCGTCCGGAGCACGAGCGCGCCCAGGCGGCCGTCGCCGGTGCGCTGGCGCTCGATCGCGACTCCATGGCAGAGCTGATGGCGCTGCCGAAGGACACCCCGCTCGCCTTCCTCTGCCACGTCGGCCGGTCGAGCCTCGGCGTTGCCGAGCACTTCCGCAAAGAGGGCTTCCGGACCCTCTACAACGTCACCGGCGGCATCGACGCCTGGTCCCAGGAAGTCGACGAGACCATCCCGCGTTACTGACAACGACCGGCCCCGGCCGTCTTGCTTTACGGCTAAGCGAGTACGCGTGTATTCACTGGGCGCTTGGGCCGGAGGAAATCACGAAAGCGAAAACGCGTGAGCGCGACGGAATTGGTCCATCGTGGGAGGAGAATAGCCTTAGCTATTCGACGAGCGGGATGGGCCAAGTCCGGCGTGCTCAGGCGTTTGCAGCCGTGATTTCCTTCGGTCCAAGCGCCCTCTCAAAAAGCAAGGCCCGGAACCTGTGAAGGTCCGGGCCTGGCCAACCGCAGCGCCTGTTGCGCTGCCTCCTCCCCGCTGCTGGGCCGGCTTGTCGTGCCGGCCGTCCTGTTCCGCCGTGCCCGCTCGCGAGAGCGGCTCCCATGCACTGGCGGACAGCCCCTCCGTTTGTCGATCATGGGCCGACGGGCTGTTGTCATCGGCCATGCAGGGCACGGAGTAGATCACGCTTTCATCACATTAGTCAACGTGACCCAAGGGTGAGAAAAACTCACTCGTTGCATCAGTGATTCCTAAATCGAGAACATTTTCATTGCGATTCTGTCGCACCAGGCAGTGGTCAAGCCTCTGTTTTGTAATCAGAAAAATTCAAAACTCGGTGCAGCCCGGGTAAGCTCGACTACCAGATGGACAATCCAGAACAATCGTTTGAAACGGCCGTTCGAATGCTCCAGGAGGGCCAGGCCCTGCCGGCGGAGACGGCGTTTCTGGCGCTCCTGCGGCAGTTCCCGGCGCACCCGGAAGTTCTCCGGATGCTCGGAATCTGTGCGCTCCAGCGCGGTGCCTCGCAGCGGGCCGTTGACTGGCTCCAGCAGGCCGTTGACGCGGCGCCGGACTCAGCGGCAGCCCGATGCAATCTGGGCAGCGCCTGGCGCGCGACCGGTGCTCACGAAGCAGCGCGCGAGGCATTCGACGCGGCGCTGGAGATCGCGCCGGAGCTCCCGGAGGCGCACAACAACCTCGGCGCGCTGGCGCAGATCCGCGGGGACCTGGAGGCCGCGCGCTCGCATTTCGAGCGAGCGCTCGCGCAGGGTGGCCCTGCCTCGACCGCCGCCGTTAACCTGGCGGGGCTCGAGCTCGTCGCGGGTAACGCAGCTGGCGCGCGCCGTCGTCTCCGCGGTGTCCTCGCTGCGGCCCCGGGGCATCCCGTTGCCCTGCGCCTCGATGCCCTCGCGCTGGGAGAAACGGGGCCACCGGAGGCAGCCATTGCTGCGCTGGGCGCCTTGCCGCCGGATCCGGAGGTGCTGCATCGGCGAGGCGCGCTGTTCGAGGAAACGGGACGCTGGGACGAGGCGCTGGCGGCGCAACAGCAGGTACTCGCTCTCGATCCTTCCCATGGCTCCGCCCTTAGCGATGCGCTGTTCCTGGCCGCGCGATTGTGTCGCTGGGCCGACGTCGAGGATCTGCGCGCCCGCTTCATGGACGCCCATCGCGCCGGCGTGCCCGGACTCAAACCCTTTACCATGCTCTCCCAGCCGGGCTCGGCGACCCTGCAGCTCGACCTGGCCCGGTCCTTCGCGGCCGCGTTCGAGACCGACGCGCTTCGGCCGATCGCCGCCGGCACCGACCTCATCAACATCGGTTTTGTCTCGTCCGGCTTCCGCAATCACCCGACCGGCTGCCTCGTCGCGGAGCTGTTCGAGACCTTCGGGCGTGATGGCTTCCGCTGGCACGCCTATGCCGTTGGGCCAGACGATGGCAGCCCGCTGCGGGCCCGCATCGCGACCGGCGTCGACCGCTTCACAGATCTGCAGGGACAGAGCCACGCCGCCATGGCCGAGCGCATTCGTTCCGACGGCATCGACATCCTGGTGGATCTCCGCGGTTTCGGCGGCGGGGCCGTCACTGAGGTTTTCGCGCGGCGCCCGGCACCGATCCAGGTGAACTGGCTGGCCTATCCGGCCACCATGGGCGCGACCTTTATCGACTACATGATCGTCGACCCGGTCGTCGCGAGTCCGCCGGTCGCGGCAGCGCTCGAGGAGGCACCGGTTTTCCTGCCGCAGCCATTCCAGCCCTGTGACGGCACCCGGGACTGGCAATCGCTCCGCGTCGACCGCTCGGCCTGCGGCCTGCCGGTCGACGTGCCGGTGCTGGCGAGCTTCAACAACAGCTACAAGTTCACGCGGCCGGTCTTCGATGCGTGGATGGCCATTCTCGACGCCGTCCCCGATGCGGTGCTCTGGCTGCTGGCGCCGCCGGCGGGCACGAGCGTGGTCGAGCGGCTCCGCCGGGAGGCCTCACGACGCGGTATTGACCGCGAGCGGCTGCACTTCATGCCCAAGCAGCCGCACCTGGCCTATCTCGCCCGCTACGAACATGTCGACCTGTTCCTGGACACCTGGCCCTATAACGCCCACACGACGGCTGGCGATGCGCTGTTTGCCGGCTGCCCGGTGCTGACGCTCGCCGGCGAGACCTTTGCGGGCCGGGTGGCCACGAGCCTGCTCGAGCATCTCGGCCTGGACGGCCTCGTTGCCGGCTCGACGGAGGACTACATCCGCCGTGCGGTCGAGCTTGCCGGTGATCCTGCCCAGCGCCGGGCGCTGCGCGACCGGCTGGCCGCAGCGCGCTCGACGGCTGGGTACTTCGATGCCAATTCGCTGGCGCGTTCGCTCGAGGCCGCATTCCGTGAGATGGTCCGGCGCGCCCGGGGATCCGAAGCCCCGGTCGGGCTGAGAGTCACGGCGGATGGGCGGGTTGAGCCGGCCTGATGCGGCTCAGGGCGAGGCGTAGATCGAGATGCTCGCGTGCCGTGATTGGCGCGGCAGCGGTTCGGTAGCGCGGATGTACGTTGCCAACGTTGCGCGGACATCGTCGACATAGCCGATGATCTGGGCCGAATCGATGCCGCCTCGCTGCCGCGCCATCTCCTCGACGGATCGGGCGACGTGCCCATCCCAGCGATTCGGATCCCGACCCATGCGAGCCGCGTGGGCGCGCGCGCGCCGGACCGTGCCGATGCCGCCGTTGTAGGCGGCAAGGGCAAGCCAGACGCGTTCGGCCGGGTCGAGGTCCGCGCCGAGCTGGTCCTTGATCCATGCCAGGTAGCGCGCGCCGGCCAGCACGTTATCCGCCGGCGCCTCGTAGTGGCTCAGGCCGACTTCCGTGGCAGCGATCGACTTGAGCTGCATCAGACCCCGGGCGCCCGTCCGCGACACGGCCTCGGGATCGAAGCGGCTTTCCTTGTACATGACCGCGAGGAGGAGGCGCCAGTCGAGGCCGTGGAACCGCCCATGCTGCCGGGCCAGCGCGTCCCAGGGCGTCAGCGCCTCACCTCGAAGGGCCGCGCGCATGAGTCTGGCGGTGGGAACCGCCGCGTGCTCCGCGGCAAAGTCGCGTAGTGCTTCAGCGTGGATGAAGCGGTCGAGCTTGAAGCCGAGCACATCGTCGCCGTCGCGTCGCACCCAGGCCCGCGGCTGCCGGTCCGCGACGACCTGCGCCGGCGTGGTGATTGGCGAACGGGTGAACAGCAGAGCGGCGCTGGTCCGGACCAGTTCCTCGTCGGGGAGCGACGCCGGCGCCACGGTCAGGGCAAGGCTCGCGTCGCGCGTCCGCATGGCCACCGCCCGATACCACTCGTCCGAGCCCGGGCGAACACTGAGGGGGCCGCGGCCGCCGGTGCGCACGAGTCGAGCCAGGTCGACGGTCGCCGTGAATTCGAGGGTATCCGGAAGCGGTCGCCGGCGGTCGACCGGCGTTGCGGCGACGTCGATCGTTCCCGCCTCCAAGGCTTGCAGCAACGCGTCGGTGCGATCGAAGCGGAGAATTTCGGGCTCGGCGGCGAGAAACCGGCCAAGGCGAACGGCGCGCGCCGTCTCGTTGCTGTCGGCGTGCACCCCAACGCGAACGACACCCTCAGCGCGCACGCGCTGCATCGTCTCGAAGGCACAGACTGTTTGGCCGAGCAGCAGAACTGCCAGGCCCATGAGCCAAGCGCGCAACCCCTATTCCTCCCTGTCCCGAACGATACCGGGCCGCTCAGACTAGCAGTCCGACAGGAGGATTTCGAATGGGCCCGGCTGGATCAGCGCCGGCGTGGGCTCAGAACAGCGAGAACGGGCTCCGTCCGCTGCGGCTGCTCGGGCGCCGACGTCGATTGCGGCGATTGCGCATCCGCGACTGGAGCTGCTTCCGTCGCTCCACGAGCCACTCGGCCCGATCCAGCTCATCGCCGGTCAGGTTGCGCCGGTTGGCTTCGACCGTACGGTACTTGCAGAAATCGGCGTAGGCCTCGATCTCCGGCTTCAGCTCGCGGACCACGAGCTCGACCATGATCGCGTCGTCGAGAAAGCCGAGGCCGGGAATCTCGTCCGGGATCAGGTCTTCGGGGTCGCTGAAGTAAGCCAGGGCGCTCAGCACCCGCTCCTGGTCCTCGTCGGGTAGCGCCCAGCCCTGGTCCTGAACCATGTCGATCAGCACGCGAAGCTTGTTGAGGCGCTCGACCACGAACTCGGGGGCCCGGGCATCCTCGACCTCACTCAGCAGCTTGTTGGCCGCCTCGATGATCTTGTCCGCATCGGTCTCGTGCGCCGCGGTCCGGGCGCGCTGCATGACCTCCCGGAAGTGATCGAGATCTTCGGAGGTGAGTTCGAAGGTGATGCGCATCGTCATGGGAAATCCTTGGGTTGACCGGACATCCCATGATAGCACGCCACCCTACCGAGGCGTCGTGGCGGACAGCGCCTGACGACCGGGGTCAGGCGTCCTGGCCAGCGTGGCGGAAGTGCTTCACGTGGCCGCTTCCGAGCGGTAGCGGCGCCTGCACCGGCGATTCCCAGGCGATCTCGACGATAGTGCCCGGGCTCAGCACCACCTGTTGGCCGCTCAGGAATGCGGCGAGCCCCGAGACGCCCGGATTGTGGCCGATGAGCACCACCACATCGGCATCGCCATGGGTCTCGACCAGCTGAACCAGCTCGCCCGGGCTCGCCTCGTAGATGGCATCGAGCCGGTGCGTGATCGGAAGGCCCATGGCGTCGGCGGTCTCGCACGTTCGGGCGGCGGGCGAGCAGAGCACGCGGTCGGGCTTGAGGGCCTTGCTCGCAAGCCAGCTGCCCTGAGCTCGGGCCTCCTCGTGCCCCGAAGCCGACAGGGGCCGGTCGGCGTCACGCCCGGACGGCGAGTCGAAGCTCGCCCGGGCGTGACGGATGATGACTAGGTTTCGCATCAGCGCCCGCCGGAAACGGTACCGATGGCGATGTCCGTTCGCTGCCAGCGGATGCTCAGGGGCAGATCCGTCGACGCATCGAGGGTCAACGTGCCACTCGTATCGCTCGCGAAGGACCGTTCCAGCGTGCCGGCGCTCGAGAGCTCCGGCGTGGACCAGACGCACCCCGGGCAGTGGACTTCGGCGACCGCAACCGGTGACGCGCCGCTGGCCAGGCCGGTCGGATCGGTGCTGACCACCCAGGCGGGAAGATCGTCGGTAGCGTAGAAGTAGACTGCGGTGAACTCGAGGTCGTTCTGCTGCTGGATCCCGAGGCCCCAGCCGGGCTCGGCGTCGTCGAACCACTGGTCGGTCACCGCCGCGGGCACGCCTGTCGGGTCGCCGAGATCGAAGTAGGTGAGCAGCTCACCCCCAGGTTCATCGTCGATCGTCCAGGTCAGCAGCGCGGAAGTCGGATCGAGGAAGTTGAAGGTCGCGTCGCCGACGATCTCGAAGGTCGGTGGTCCCTCGATGGGCCCCGTGAACGACAGCAACGACGCGCTGATCTGCCCGTAGCTCAGCGGCGTGCTCTCGAGCGTCTGGACGTAATACCAGGTCGGCCGTCCGCCTCGCTCGGCCGTGTACCACGCGCCGTAGAGGCCGCCGTTGGCAAAGTGCACCTCGATCCCGTTACCACCGCGATCGGCGTTGAAATAGAAGCCCTCGCGCGGCAGGAAGTCCGGCGCTGCCGGTACCGGGCAGGCGGTCGCCGCGGTCGCGCAGTCGCCGTCAGCCACGGTCAGCGAGAGCGGTACGGCGTTACCCGGTCCGGCGAAGCCGCCTGCGTGGCCGACGCCGGCAAAGTCGATACGTACGCCGCTGCCGCAGGGGATGTCGTCCTCGATGAGCACCTGGACGCTGCCGCTGCGAGCGCCGTTCGCCGGAATGGTGTCGAAGCTCAGCGTCGGCGTAAGGAGCGTGACCGCGTCGGACAGGGGCGCCGGTGCGGTGATGCAGACGGCGCTGCCGGCCGCTGGCGCGGGCTGATCGTCGCAGGCGTAGGTCAGCGCATCGGTGAACGACGGATTCATGATCGCGATGCTGCCGGAGCGATCGCCGAACGCGTCGTCCTTGTACTGGTAGGCGATATCGCCGGTCGCCGGGTACAGAAACGCCTGCATGTTGAAGTCGGCCGCCGGCTCGCTGAAGTAGCTCATGTTGGCCCACTCGAAGGCCTCGCAGGCCTGGCCCGGGTCTCCCCGCTCCGCGGGCCGCGGACAGGTGTCGAAGGACGCGTGGAAAAGCCCGCCTTCCGTGATCAGGTCGTCGTGCAGCGGCATGATGCGTCCCCCGCCACCCCGGCTCGGTTCCTGCGGGAGCGGGCAGTCGTTGTCGAAGTCGCCACCGAGGTCGGACGGGTCGGTGCTGAGGTAGCCGTTGGTCGCGAAGCTCACGGTGGCGAATTCCTCGCCATAGAAGGGAAACGGCGTCGCCAGGGCGATCGCGGCGGCGCCGTCGTCCTCGGGCGGGAAATCGGCGTCGAAGGCGACGAGATCGACCGGTGCCGAGGTGGTCAGGTCGACCTCGCTGTAGGCACAGTTGGCCTCGTCGCTGTCGCTGAAGGTGTAGCCGAAGGCGTCAGGCCCGCCCGTCCGCTTCGCGGCCGTGGACTGACCGACCACGCGGAAACCGGCGATTGCGCCGTTGGCGTCCCGGTCGCCCGTGTTGGTGAGGGTCACCGGGAACTCCCAGATCTCGCCGCGCTCGATCAGCCCGTCGCCATCACCGCAGGCTTCGACCGGGGCCTGGCTCGCGAGCTCGATCACCGGTGCTTCGACGCGAACGGCAACGCGCTCCACGGCGCGGCAGCCGGCGGCGTCGGTCACGCCGACCGTAACCGTTACCCGAACGTCGGTGGTCACCCGATTCGGATAGCGCACTTCCGAGTTCTGGAGGCGGCTGTCGATCCGGCGGTCGCCGTCGAAATCCCAGTCATAGCTGTACTCGCCCTGGCCGCCGGTAGCGCTGACTCCGAAGGTCAGCAGATCGCCAGCGGCAACCGTTGCGGGCACCACGGCATTCGGCACCGGCGCGTCGCAACCGTTGGTGCCGTCGAGGAACTGGGCGCCTGTATCTCCGGGATCGAGCCAGTCGGCAAGCCGCGCCGTGGGCGCGTCCTCCGCATCCCAGGCAACCGAGAGTTTGCCGAAGTAGTCGGACCCTTCCTCGGCCCCCGGGCAGAAGAAGATCGCGCCGCCGGCAAGCTGACCGACGATGCGCTGTTCCTCGTTGTAGAGCGGCGACCCCGACGACCCGCCCTCGGTCACGCCGAGGTCCCAGCGGAGTACTTCCCAGAAGGTATCGGGTTCGAGCCGTGGGCGTCCCCGGATATCGACCAGGAAGTTGCCATTGATCACGGGATCGTTCTCGATCGTGATGCGCTTCTCGTGCGTGCGCGGGTGATGGATGTTCACGCCCATCTCCGGCGCCTCGCCGCGGCGGTCCCACCCGGAGAAGAACGCCTCGATCTCATCGGGTACCCGCGCGTTGAGTTCGAGCAGGGCGAAGTCCGATACCCTACTCTGAGCGATCAGCTGCGATCCGCTGACCGCATCCCCGATCTCCCGGGGCAACTGCACGCCGCTGTCGCCGCCCGTGCGGCAGGTGTCGCTTTCGTAGTTGAAGTAGAAGACATAGGAGGCCGGGTTGGCGCCCATGCAGTGCTCGGCCGTAAGGAAATACGGCTGGCCGTCCCGGTTGGTCGTATTGATCAGCGATCCGGAGCAGACGCCGTTGCCGGCGCCGTCGGTGTACATCGCCACGGACCGGATCAGGTCCGGGTACGGGTCGCCCGCCGGGCAGATGACATCGACGTTGCAGGACAGCGCCTTGCTCGATGTCTCCTCGTTGTTGAAGCGATAACCATAGTTGACCCGCGTCAGGGCGAGGCGGACATCCGCGACCCGGTCAGCCGGCACCCGCAGTTCGAGGAGGGCCTCCTGGCCGGGGACCATGGGGGTCCAGAATTCCCCGTGTGGTTGATTCTCCGAGTCGCCCCAGGGTCCGTGCCGAACCGTGCCCGTCGCGTCCATCAGGGTCAGCTCGGCGCCCTGCGGCAGCCAGTAGTCCGTGAACCCGAGGTCGACGGTCGTCGCGGCCTTCGCCACGATGCGGGCGCGCCAGACGCGCCACGGTCCCTCAGACGTCCAGGCTCCACCGGCCGATTCGCCATCCTCGACCCAGAGATCCTTCACCGTATGGGGCACCGAATAGTGCGGCGGCCGCCGGGCCTCCATTCGCTTCGCGTCGGCGGCGAACAGCGCGGCGTGATCGAGTGCCGGGAGCGTGACGTCCGGGTCCTGCTCGGCGGCGAAGAAGGCGGCAGCGAAGAGAATCGACTTCATCCGAATCCATCCTTGAGCTGAAGGCACCGCATGGTAAGCGGCAGAACGGGCTTCGACCAACCCGAGCTGCAGGAATTCCCTAGCCGGCTCTCGAAGCGCACGAACGGTGGCGGTAGCGAGACGGGTGGTCCGGCGCGGATGGGCCGATCAGCGTCCGAGTTCTGCGGCCATGGCCTCGAGCTGCGCCTGCGTTCCGCCGCCGACGCCGAGCGCCAGGGCCTGCTCCACGAACGCGAGCGCCCGGGCAGGTTCGGCCGTGCCCTGCGCCATCCCGCGGAGCGCCCACGCGCGGAAGAGCCGGCCCAGGAAATCGTCGGCCTGGCGATCCAACGCGAGAATTCCGCCGAAGCGGCCACGGGCGACCTCGTCATCACCCAGCGCCAGACGGTACTCGCCCGACGCGAGGAGCGGCCAGCGATTGCCGGGTGCGTTCGCCACGACGCGGTCGTCATGCGTTCGGTAGCTGTCGACTTCGAGTGCGCCACCGATGCTGGTCAGGAGGAAATGCTGGACGAGATCGCGGTCGTCCAAGTCGTTGCCGTGCTGCTCCTGCCACGTCTCGAAGGCCGCTCCGGCGGATTCGTAGCGGCCGATCAGCGCGTCCGCTAGGATGCCGGACGCGGCGCGGATCGCCGGGGAGATCGCCTGGCCTGCCGTCGGCACCCGGGCATCGAGAAACGCAACCGCCAGTGGCGAGTAGCGGACGTCGCCCATCAGCAGGCGGAAGGCATCGGAGATCGCGTTGCCGTTCGCGAGTACGACCAGTGCGAGCTGCCGGTCGGGCACGCGCAGCAGCAGCGCGCCCGAGTGGTCCGGATCGTCCTGCCCGAAGCTCCACAGGATCCGGACGCCACCGACCTTCTGGCTGAACCAGCCGAGGCTGACGGGGCCCGGGCGTCCGTCGGCGAGGGGAAACGGCGCCTCGATCGTCGCCGCAATGTCGTCCGATGCCAGCGCTCCGGTGTCGAAGGCGCTGGCATAGCGGGCCATGTCGCGGACGGTCGACACGAGCCCGGCGTGGGCGCCAAGGTGCGGACTGTCGAACCACTGCATGCCCAGCGGCTGGGTGATGCGTTCGCGCACGAGCGACGTGTAGTCATCGGCGTCAAAGGCATCGGTGAGCGCCTGACCGAGGCGGGCGAAGCGCGCCGAACCGTAGACGTAGACTGTCCCCGGTTCTCCCTCCGACACGTGGGCAGCAAGGTGCCGCAGGGTGATGTCCGGGTGGTTGCAGAGGCTTGCTATGCGTTGGCACGCCGGCTCGTCGAGCCGCAGCTTTCCCTCGGTCTCACCGATTGCGAGCAGCGTTCCGGCGATGCTCTTGCTGATCGATGCGAAGCGCAGCGGCGTCTCGAGCGTGAAGGGTTCTCCGTCGCGGGTCCGGCCGCGCTGACCGCTGGCAACGATCGCGCCGTCCTCGACAATCGCCCAGGCCATGCCCGGAACCGCGAGCCGATCCTGCCAGGCCGCGAGGCTGGACTCGAGCGACGCGTCGGATTGCCCGGTCGCCGCGAAGGGCAGGAGTAGAGCAATCAGCAGCTGGCGCATCCGAGGCTTCCTATCCGTTTCGACCAACGGTAGCCGCGAAAGGTAGGTCGCCGCGACCACCATCGGTCATTGCAACCGCGAAGCCAGGCGGCGCGTCAGCGCTCCTCGACAAGCTGCCAGCCCGAGAAGGTCAATGTGCGCCGCCCCTCGAAACGGCCGAGCGCTATGGTGTCGCCCGTGTTGATCCCGAGGCCGGGTACGTAAAGGCGGTCGGGTCCGAACGGCACCAGCGGAACCCGCGGCTCGACGGCAATCGTCGTCGAGGGAATCTCGTACTCGAGATACAGCAGGCCTTCGTCGAAAACCAGGTCGACCGTTTCGATCTCCAGGTTTTCGATGATCAGGTCCGGGTTCGCAATCCGATAGCGACCGGCCCACGCCTCCAGCTCGGGCGCGGGCGGAATGTCCTCGAGACCCGTGCCAAACAGCAGATCGCTGCCCCGGAAATGCGCGAGGAGCACCGATTGGCCGCCCAACGTCGCCGGTCTGATGAGTACCTCGGCAAGCACGCTGAAGCGCAGGCTGATGACGCCGAAGAGTTTGAAGGAGATCTCGTACCAGCCGTCCTCTCGCAGCTTGGCGCCGAATTTGCGGCCGACGAGCTCCATCTCGTAGCGGCTTTCGTCCCCTTCGAGCTGCAGCTCGCCGAGCGGCGTGCTGTAGCGCGGTTCCATGGCCCGGGCTGCCGCGCCGCTCGGCAAGGCGAGCCGTTCGGGCAGCTCGGGATCCTCGTCCGGCGGTTCGCGGCCGAGCTTGGCCTCGAGCATGAGGTCGAGGGCCTCGGCCGCCGTTTCGGGGACGAATTCGCTCGCCGCCGAGGAGTTGGCGATCAGCGCGACGGCGAGCTGCTCCTCGGGCGCGATGAGGATCAGACCCCGATGGCGAAAGGTGCCGGAGTAGAGGCGCAGTAGCCGATCGACCTTGTGGTTTCCCGTGTTGGTCATCTGCCAGCCGAGCGCGACGCGATTGTCGAGATCGAGGGGGATGTCCGCGTTCTGTTCCCGCGTCATCTCCCCGAACAGCGCGTCCGTCATCACCGGTGCGCCCTCCCCGGCGAGCACCCAGCGCAGCAGCTTGCCGAGATCGCGGATGCTTGCAAAGAGCCCGAGGGCGCCAAGCTCCCGCGGAAACACCGCGTCCTTCTGGCGCCCCTTGCGGTCGTGCGGTTGCGCGGTCGCCGCGGTGGCGACGAAGCCCGCATCGGTCAGCTCGAGCGGCCCGAGAACGGCCTCGGCGACGTAGTCGACATAGGGCCTGCCGCTCACCTTCTCCACCAGAGCCGCGAGCACCTGGAACCCGAGCTGCGAATAGGAGTAGATGACGCCGGGTGGCTGCGTCCGGGGTAGTGGTTCGATCAGCGTGATGCCCATTGGCTGCACCGGCCCGAAGCTGCCTGCGAAGCGATTCGGGGCGAGCCCTGAATGATGGGTCAGCAGCTCGCGGACGAGCGGCGGCCGTTCGTTTGCGGCCCGTCCGCTGAACGTCAAATCGAGATAGTCCGTGACCGGCGCCTCGAGGTCGACCTTGCCTGCCGCCACCAGCTGGAGCACCGCAATGGTCGCCGGAATTTTCGAGAAGTCGCCAACGAGCATGGGCGTCGTCGTCGTCATCCGGCGTTCGTCATCGGCACTGGCCTCCCCGTAGGCCCGCTCGTGCACGACCCGCTGACCGTCGATGAGGACCAGCGCCGCTCCCGCGATGTCCTCGCCACGCATGGTGCGGCGGATATCCCGCTCAAGGTCCTTGATGACCTCGGAATAATCGGTCGCGGCGCCGGCCACCGGCGCCTGCCACAACAACGCCAGGATCGCCGCGAGGAGCGCGAGCCTACCGCCAAGGCCGCTCCGGGTCGATTTGAATCTGATCGTCACCCCACGATTTCAGGGGGCGGCAGGCGAAGGTTGCGTGAGCTGAACCTTAAGCTCCCGTGAGCGCGGTTTCAGAACTCGAACCCGCTGCGATAGACCCGATCGGAATCGAGGCGCCGAAACGCCGCCGCACCCTGGCCGGCTTCGGAGGTAGGCGCGCCGATGATCAGTGCTTCCTCAGAGCTTCCGATCGCGGCACCGAACGATTCCTGCTGGAGAAAATCAGCCGACGCGTCGGAAAATGCGCTGATCTGAACGATCTGCAGGCCCGAATCCGCATTGAATCGATAGACCGCGCCAAAGCGCCCGGGCGTTGAGCCAAGCGTTTCTACGGTCTGGTTCGGCGCGCCCACGAGAATCTCGTCCGGACCGAATGCGACCGCGCGACCGAACTCCGACCCGGGCTCGGGAAAGGCCGGACGAATCGCATCGCCCGCCATGGCGCCGGAGGGGGCGAACTGAAACACGGCGCCCGACCCGCCGGACGCCTGGGGCGCACCGATCAGCAGTCGATTTCCGTCGAGCGCCAGCGACGCTCCGAACTGTCCGGAACCGCCATCAAGCGGAGGCTCGATGTCGGTCAGTGGATTTCCGGCGCCATCGAAGATCGACACCAGGCCGGGGAGGAATGAGGTCGCAGGTCCCGGTGAGCCGACGGCAATCTGCCCGTCGGCACAGGGCAAGACTGGCGCCGAAGCGGCCATTCGCGACGGGACGCGTCGGCATGAGCTCGACCGGTGCTGTCTCGAGATCGTCGGCGTCGAAGATGAATACTGCCCCGCTGCCATCGGCCCCCGTGCCTGGCGCGCCCACCACCAGCGTGCTGCCGTCGAGATCGACGGCCTGTCCGAACTCGCCACCGTCGTCGCCGTCAACCTGGCCGATCAGGAACGGGAGTTCGGCGGGCCGCAGCTGGTACAGGCCGACGCTGCCCTTGTCCAGAACGCCCTTAGATCGGGCCACGGGGTCGCCAGGCGATCCCACGGCCAGCACGTCTCCGGAAATTGACACCGATGCGCCGAACCCGGCGGTCCCCGGCGGCGCCTCGAGCTGCCCGATCTCCTGGCGACTGCCATCCCCGAGGATTCGATAGATCACGACGCTGCCATCTCCTCCTGGAGACCCGACGGCTGCGTAGCGATCGGTGACGGCCACGGACGCACCGAAGCTGCCGATGCCCTCCGGCGGAACGATGCGATTCAGGGCGCCCACGGCGAGGTCGACTGCATCATTCGGAGCCGGCGTCCGCGGATTATCCGTGGTCACGAAGACGCCGTCGGCGAGGAAGGCACCCTGCAGGCTGATCGACTGTCCTTCGAAGTCGTTCTCCACGAGCAGATCGATGCTGTCAAAGAGATCGAACGCGCCCAGTCCGAGGCGGGTGAATCTCGCGTCGATGCGATTGGTGACCGGATCGACATCGAAGGAAACGATGCGATCGCCAAGCAGGCCCTCCGGAAAGGCGTCGAGGAGGCGCGTGCCTGCAGGTGCCGTGAACGTGAATTCGACATCGCCGTCGAAGGGTGCATCGGCGATTCGGAAACTGATTCCCTCGATCCGGATCGTGTCGGAAGGGTTCGGCCGTCCATCGCCGTCGTTGTCGAGGAGCACCTCGACGTCGCTTGAGGACAATTCGGCGCTGAAGCGGGCGGTTGGATCATCGTTGGCGTCACCGGAGATTGTGAAAACGAACGGGTTTTCGTCCGGATCACCGTTCGCAACACTCACTTCGAAGGCGAACGCGCTTGCGGAAATTGGGGCAAAGGACACGACAAGCTCGGACTGGTCGCCCGCTTGAATCTCGCTTGACGGTGCGGCGGTCAGAACGAGGTCCTGAACGTTTTCGATAGCTTGCAGACGGACCTCACCCACTGTGAGCGCGTCGCTACCGATGTTCGCGATGATGACCGAGACCTCCGTAGTAGCGACTTCGACCACCCCGAGGTCGTCGTCGTCGCCCGAGCGAATGGAGCGACCGTCCCTCGAGACGCTTATCTCCGGCCCTTCTGGAGCCTCGCAGAGCGGGATACCGCCGGTGCCCTTGTCGAAAATCTCTGCAACTTCGGATGCGCTCAGCGCCCGATCGAAAACGGCCACCTCGTCCAGTCCGCCGGCAAAGAAGCTGCTGCAGCTGTCCCACCCGAGGTAGATGTCCTGCGGGATATCTCGAAATGCGTTTCGGCGCACAGGCGAAGTCGCCGCAAATGAGCCGTCGAGAAAGTAGGTGGTCTCGTCTCCGGTCGACGTGACCACCACATGCGTCCACCGCTGGCTGGGCAAAGTCAGACCGGCTGAGGCGAAGAACGATTCGAAAGTGTTGTCCCAGCCGTTGAAGTCCAGACTTGCTGGCTCGACGCCACCATAGAGCTGCCACGCGCCGATGTTGCAGTCGGATCGCGCGACCATCAGGGCGGAGAAGCCGCTGCCGAATAGCGGAGTCGGCTGCGGCTCCACGCGCGCCCACATCGACACAGATATATCGGTCTCGCCAGCTCTTGTCACCGCCGCGTTCACACCGCTTGAGATGTGCGCGCCTCTGCCGTCGAACTCCGCTCCGTTGCCTACGATCGCGGGCGCGAAGAACACGTTGCCCTCGATCTCTCCCTGGCCCCCTCGTAGCTCTTCATCGCCATCGACGTCTAGCGGCCAATAGCCGACAAGTCCGTCGTCGCAGATCTGACTGCCGGCAAACACCGCATTGCTGAAGGCCAGAGCGGCGATGAGCGCGCCTTGTCCGAGAAGAGCCTTTGTGTCCACCAGACGCCACCAACCCGGGAATTTCCACCGCACCGGAGCTTAGCCAATGGCGCGGGACTTCGAAAGCAATCGGTCTTTCGCTCGGATGGCCCGAGTCGACGTTCGAATTGTGCATACGAATGCAGCAAGGCTTCATTTTGGTGCATGAGGCGCGTTATCATGGGGAGTTCCCCGCCGCCGAATTTCTGGACGCCGATGGCCACCGCCGCAGCGAAAATCGACACCACCTACACCCTCGACGACAAGTACACCCGCGAGAAGGGTCGGATCTACCTGACCGGCATCCAGGCGCTCGTGCGTCTGCCGATGATGCAGCAGCTCCGCGACCGGGCCGCCGGCCTGAATACGGGCGGCTTCATCTCCGGCTATCGCGGCTCGCCGCTCGGGGGGCTGGACCTGAATCTCTGGCGCGCGCGGAAGCACCTGGCCGACTACGGCATCGAGTTCGTCTCCGGTCTGAACGAGGACCTCGCGGCCACTTCCGTCTGGGGCTCGCAGCAGGTCAATCTGTTCCCAGGCGCGAAGGTCGATGGCGTGTATGCCATGTGGTACGGCAAGGGCCCCGGCGTCGATCGCTGTGGTGATGTCTTCAAGCACGCCAACGCGGCCGGCACCAGCCGCCACGGTGGTGTGCTCGTGCTCGCCGGCGACGACCACGCGTGCCGCTCCTCGACGCTGCCGCATCAGTCCGAGCACGAGTTCATGTCGGCGATGATGCCGGTGCTGAATCCCTGCGGTGTCCAGGACATCGTCGACATGGGGATCATGGGCTGGGCGATGTCCCGCTACACGGGCCGCTGGGTCGGCTTCAAGACGATCGCCGAGACGGTCGAGTCATCCGCCTCGGTTTCGGTCGATCCGCACCAGCTCGAGATCGTCCTCCCCGAGGATTTCGAGCTGCCGCCGGGCGGCCTGAACATTCGCTGGCCCGATCCGCCCATGGACCAGGAGCTGCGGCTTCACCAGTACGGTATCCATGCGGCGCTTGCGTTCGCGCGGGCGAACACGCTCGATCGCGTCGTCATCGATTCGCCCAAGGCGCGGCTCGGCATCGCGACCACCGGCAAGTCCTATCTCGACGTCCTGCAGGCGCTCGATGATCTCGGCATCTCGCCGGAGATGGCGGCTGACATCGGCATCCGCGTCTACAAGATCGGCATGAGTTGGCCGCTCGAGCCGAGCGGCGTGCGTGAGTTCGCGAAGGGCCTCGAGGACATCCTCATCGTCGAGGAGAAGCGCACGGTCGTGGAGGATCAGCTCAAGGCGCACATGTTCAACTGGGACGAGGC
>JBCCZC010000069.1:0-17246 GCA_039188505.1 Pseudomonadota bacterium
CATCTATTCGCTGCCGTTCGTCGTGCAGCCGCTTCAGGCCGCGTTCGTCCAGCTCGGACGCGCGCCCCTCAAGGCGGCGGCGACGCTTGGCGCGGCGCCACTCGACCGCTTCTTTCACGTCGCCGTTCCCCTGACGCTGCCGGGTTTCCTCACCGCCGCGACGCTCGGGTTCGCCCACACCCTTGGCGAATTCGGCATCGTCCTGATGATCGGCGGCAATATTCCCGGCGAGACGAGAACGCTGTCGATCGCGATCTTCGAGCATGCCGAAACGCTCGCCTATGACCGTGCTCATATCCTGTCGGGCGCCATGCTCCTGTCCTCCTTCGCCATCCTGTGGCTCGTAGCGCGCCTGAATCGCCGTGCTGAAGCTGCAGCTTGAACTTCGGCGGGGCGGCTTCACGGGCACGGCCGAGCTAGCGGCGCCGGCGGGTGAGATCACGGTCCTCTTCGGTCCGTCCGGCGCCGGCAAGTCGAGCCTGCTCCGGGCGATTGCCGGGCTCGATCGGGCCCGTGGCGTCGTGCGCGTTGGGGACAGCACCTGGCAGGACGCGGCGGGCGACGTCTGGCTGCCGCCGCATCGGCGGCGTGTGGGTATGGTCTTTCAGGAGGCCCGCCTGCTGCCGCACCTCTCGGTCGCCGGTCAGCTCGCGTTCGTGGCCAGGCGGCGCGCAACCGTCGACCGGATCCCCGCTGTGAGCGACCAGCTCGATCTCGACGAGCTCATGGATCGCAGCGTTGGAACGCTTTCCGGCGGCGAGCGGCAGCGGGTCGCCGTTGCGCGCGCTCTCCTGGCGGATCCCGCGGTCATGCTGCTCGACGAGCCGTTCTCGTCGGTCGATCGCCGGCGTCGGGCCGACCTGTTTCCGCTCATCGAGACGGCGGTCCGCGACTGCGGCGCCCCGACGATCCTGGTGACCCATAGCCTGACGGAGCTGGGGCGGCTGGCCGATCACGTCGTCCCGATGAGCGATGGGCGAACGGGCGGTGCGCTCACGCCGGCTGCGGCGGTCAGCGAATTCGCCGGGGGCGCAGAGGATGCGCTTGCGCTGCTCGAGGGTCAGGTGACCGCGGCCGCCGATCCCGACGGTCTCGTCCGGGTCCGGGTCGGCGAGCATGAGCTGCTCGTGCAGGATCGGGGCTTACCCGTTGGGGCGTCGCTCCGCCTGCAGATCCGCGCACACGATGTCAGTCTGACGGTGGACCGGGCGGCGCGCACGAGCATCCTCAACATCCTGCCCGGGTCTGTGGTTTCCATTCGCGAGGAGCCGGGGGCCGATGCCCTGGTCGGCGTGGATATCGGCGGGCATGTCCTTTTCGCCCGCATCTCGCGCCGGTCCGTTCGCCAGCTGGACCTCGTTCCCGGGCGGCCGATTCACGCGCAGGTGAAGGCTATGGCCGTCAGCTGACGCGCAGGTTCCGGTGGCTTCTGGTGGCGAGCCACGCCGCGAAGCCGTGGAACAGGAGCGCCGTTCCCGCTGATGCGGTCATGCGCCACCCGGCCTCGCCGAAGAGGCCAGCACCCAGCGCCGCGAGGCCGACCAGCAGGAAGAGGACGGCGCCGGCCTGGGCGAACAGCGCCGGCCAGCGGCGCGCCGGCGTGGCGCCGACCAGCAGCAGGGCGTAAAGGGCGGCGCTGGCGAGGAGCGCGATGGCCTGGCCCGCGGGCGCGGACCACGGCGCTCCGGAAAGCCACTGCATGAGGAGCGCCGCAGGCACACTCGCCGCTAGCAGCGCCCGTGCCGGCCGCGCCATCCTCAATCCGAGGCGAGTTCGAGACGCTCTACGCGCTGGAAGCCCCGCGGCAGTTTCTTGCCGCGCTTGGCTCGCTCGCCCTGGTAGTGCTCGAGGTCGGAACGCTTCAGACGCATGTAGCGCTGGCCGGCCCAGGCCAGGATTTCGCGTCCTGGCGGCAGGACGGCGACGTCGACCACCGTTTCCTCGCCGACCTTCAGGCGCTTGGCCGGGATGTTGATGATCTTGTTTCCCTTGCCCTTGGCGAGTTCCGGCAGGTCGGCGAGCGGGAAGCAGAGCAGGTAGCCGTCGCTCGTCGCGGCCACGACGAGGTCTTCCTCGGGGGAGCTGACCCGCGATGGCGGCAGCACCGTGGAGCCCTTCGGCAGCGTCAGCACCTGCTTGCCCGCCTTGTTCCGGGCAACCAGGTTCTCGAGGGTCGTGTAGAAGCCGTAGCCATGACTCGACGCCAGCAGAATGCGGTCGGTCGGCTCGCCGAGGATCGTTGCGACAAAGGCCGCGCCGCTCGGCGGAGTGAACCGACTGGTCAACGGCTCGCCCTGGCCGCGGGCCGAGGGCAGCGTATGCGCGGGCGTCGCGTAGCTCCGCCCGCTGGCATCGAGGAACAGCGCGTTCTGGGTCGAACGCCCTCGGTCGAAGGAACCGAAGCTATCGCCGGTTCGATACGCGATCGACTCGGGGTCGATCTCATGGCCCTTGGCGACCCGCGCCCAGCCGGCCTGAGACAGGATCACGGTCACCGGCTCCGACGGCATGATGTCGGTCTCCGACAGGGCCTGCGCCGTTTCTCGCGCCACGATCGGCGAACGCCGCGCGTCGCCGTGGAGCTTGACGTCAGCCGCGATCTCGTCGGCGATCAGCTTCTTGAGCTTCCGCGGGGAGCCGAGGATGCCCTCGATCTCGGCGCGTTCGAGCTCGAGCTCGTCCTTCTCGCCGCGGAGCTTCATCTCCTCGAGCTGCGCGAGGTGACGAAGGCGGGTTTCCAGGATGGCCTCGGCCTGCCGGTCGCTCAGGTCGAACGTCGCGATGAGCTGTTCCTTCGGTTTTTCCTCGTAGCGGACGATCCGGATCACCTCGTCGAGGTTCAGGAAGGCGATGAGCAGGCCGTCGAGGATGTGCAGCCGGTCGAGGACCTTGTCGAGGCGCCAGTTCAGCCGCCGCTTGACCGTTTCTGTCCGGTAGTGGAGCCACTCCCGCAGCAGCGTGCCGAGATCCTTGACCTGCGGGCGGCCGTCGAGGCCGATCACGTTGAGGTTGACCCGATAGTTCCGCTCGAGATCCGTGGTCGCGAAGAGATGGCTCATCAGGGCGTCGACATCGACGCG
This sequence comes from Pseudomonadota bacterium, assembly GCA_039188505.1. Lineage (GTDB taxonomy): Bacteria > Pseudomonadota > Gammaproteobacteria > Xanthomonadales > SZUA-38 > JBCCZC01. The sequence goes on from JBCCZC010000069.1 coordinate 3,081, forward strand.
GTTCGAGCGCGGGACCAGCACGACGCGCGCCGGATGCTCGTGGTCGCCCTCGTCGCGGATGTCCTCGACGAGCGGCAGCTTCTTCGCGCGCATCTGCTGTGCGATCTGCTCCATGATCTTGCCCGGAGAGACCTGATGCGGCATGGCGGTGATGACGATGTTGCCGTCCTCCCGGGACCAGGCGGCCCGCATGCGGATCGATCCGTTACCGGTCCGGTAGATCTGCCGGATCTCCTCCGGCGGGGTCACGATCTCGGCTTCCGTCGGGTAGTCGGGCCCCTGGATGTGCTGGCAGAGCTCGTCGACGTCGGCCTTCGGATGGGCCAGCAGCCGGAGCAGGGCGCTGGCCACTTCCCGCATGTTGTGCGGCGGGATGTCGGTCGCCATCCCGACGGCGATGCCGCTGGCGCCGTTGAGCAGGAGGTTCGGCAGGCGGGCCGGGAGCAGCGAGGGCTCACGCAGCGTGCCGTCGAAGTTGGGAACCCAGTCCGCAGTGCCCTGGTCGAGCTCCTGGAGCAGCACCTTGGCATAGGGCGAGAGCCGGGACTCCGTGTAGCGCATGGCCGCGAAGCTCTTCGGATCGTCAATCGATCCGAAGTTGCCCTGGCCGTCGACCAGCGGGTAGCGGTAGGAGAAGGGCTGGGCCATGAGCACCATGGCCTCGTAGCACGCGGAATCACCGTGCGGATGGAACTTGCCGATGACGTCGCCGACGGTACGGGCGGACTTCTTGTGCTTCGACGTCGCCTGCAGGCCGAGTTCGGACATGGCATAGACGATCCGTCGCTGCACGGGCTTGAGGCCGTCGGCGACGTGGGGGAGGGCCCGGTCCAGGACCACGTACATGGAGTAGTCGAGGTAGGCGCGCTCGGCGTACTCGCGCAGCGGAACCTGTTCGAAGCCGCCGGGCGGGATCTCGAGCAGTCTGGCCATCGTTCGGGGGGTCTCCTGGGTGCGGGGAGCGGTCAAGCTGGAAGCGGGGAATGATAGCCTGCCGCGCCCGGGCGGGTCGACGCGCTTGACGCCTGGAAGGACGGTTCACGAGAATGCTTGCGACGCCCCCGGGGAGGAAAGGACCATGCCCAACGCCGCCGTGCCGTGCGCCGTGATCGGCAGCTACAACCACGACCTCCTGTTCCGCACGCCAACCCTGCCCGGGCCGGGCGAGACTTGCCTCGGCAGCGCCACGCCGGCGCACGGAGGCAAGGGCTTCAACCAGTCTGTGGCAGCGGTGAGGCTCGGCGTGTCCACGCACTTTGTCGGGGCCGTCGGGGACGACGTGTTTGCGGCGGACGTGGGCGAATTCGCCGCGGCCGAGGGTATCGAGGCGCACTGGCTGGTGGTGGCTGACACGCCGACCGGGCTCGCGTCGGTCACGGTCGACGACGCGGGCGCCAATCAGATCGTCGTGGCCAGCGGCGCCAATGCGCACCTCGATGCCGGCACGGTGCTCCAGGTGCTCGATGCCATCGGCGATGCCGTCGTGGTCTGTCAGCTCGAGGTGCCGCCGGCGACGTCCGCCGCCGCGCTCGAGTGGGCCCATAACCGCGGTCAGCCGGGCATCCTCGATCCGGCGCCGGTGGTTGCGGACTTCACCCTCGAGCAGCTGCGCCTCGCGCGGATCATCACGCCCAACGAGCACGAGTTCGGCGACCTCGCGCGTCGGTTCCTGGGCCTCAACGTTGCCGACGACCTCGCGCACGCCGACGACCAGGTGCTGCACCAGTGGTGCCGGCGCCTGGGCGTGGACACGGTGGTGCTCACGATCGGGAAGTCGGGCTGCTTCGTCTCCCACGATGACGAGTCGTCCCTGCGCCCCGCCTCACCCTTCTACCGCGTACCCGGCATCCCGGTCGCACCGATCGACACGACCGGCGCCGGGGACTGCTTCACCGGGGCGCTCGCGGCGGCCCTCATCCATCGCCCTGACGACTTTCCGCGCGCCTGCCGCTTCGCCAATCGAGCCGCTTCGATCGCGGTTACCCGGTCGGGCGCCGCTCCGGCGATGCCGCGGCTGGCGGAGCTGGCGGAGCACTGAAGCTAGCGCCGCCTCAGAGCCTGCGACAGGAGATCCGGGACTGCTCGCCGAAGGTGCCCTCGGCGCCGGTTCCGGAAGCCTCGTAGCGCCACTCGAACGACTGCTCGCCGATCTCGTGAAAGGTGATCCGCGCGTGGTGCGCGGGGAGCGCGCCGCGCGCCCAGCGCTCGCCGGTCATGACGATGTTGCCGTCGATCACGGTCGCGTCGAAGTGGTCGAAGCGCGCCTGGGTGGCGGTGGCCCAGACCATCTGCCAGCGGTCGGACTCGGGGTCGTAGGTCCGCAGGTTGGTGCCGACGGGGGCGCCCGCGACGCCCGGGCGCCAGACGTCCTGGACGGCGGCGCCATCGAGGGCGAAGTGGAAGTCCCAGCGCGCCGGCTGTGGGGACTTCTGCCAGTCGCCCCCCTGGGGTGGCTGGAACTCGCTGTCGCAGGACCAGGAGCCGACCAGGCGACCGAAGCCGGCCATGACGCCATCGGTCGTGTGCGGCCCGGCCTCGTCGGCCAGGAAATCGGTGCCGCCGGCGAGCAGCAGCGGGAGGATGAGGTGCAGCATGATGTTCACTCCAGCGGGGTCTGGCTGGATTGAAGCAGGGCCCTGCGGCGCAGGCGGTGCGCTGCCTGCTGCTTCAGCGGGTGAAGGCCGGCATGGCCGCGGATGCGCAAGCAGGGTCACCCATCAGCGCCAGCCGGTAACGCACCTCGATGGTGTCGGCGACGGCGAGCGCGCCGCCGAGCGCGGTGAAGGGGGCGAGACCGAGCTCGTCGTGGGTCAGGTCGAAGCGGCCCGTGGCCACGCCGTTGTCGAAGGTGTCCAGCGCGAGGTCTCGATCCACGGTAACGCCAGCGACGCCGATGCGCGCGGGCAGCACGGGGCCGCGTGAGAGCGTTGCTGCGTCGATCCGCACCGTCAGGAACGGGTGCGCGGCGGTGTCCAGCACGCGGTCGCCGAGGAGATTGGCGCGCGTGCCGGCCCGGTCGGAGTCTGACGGCGTGGTCGCGAATTCGTTACCGGCGGCCGCGCGGAGATCCGGGTCGTCGATGACGAACGCCGCGGGTGAGACGAAGAGATCCGCGGCGACGGTCGCGTCGCGCAGGGCGATCCAGCCGCCGATGGCGCCGGTCGACAGGACATGGTTGTGGCCGAGGCGGGCCAGCCGGCCGGTACGGAACACGCGGACGTCGAGCAGGCTCGCCGCCGCATCGATGCCGCACACGGTCCAGGCCGCCTCGACGAGACGCGCGGCCGCCGCAGCGTCGTGCGTCGCCGGCACGTCGGGCGCGCCGGAGAGATCCGGTGCGCGGGTCGAGTAGCAGCCCGCCAGCGCCAGGACGAGCAGCGCGGCCGCCAGGCGCCGGGTCAGGCGGACCACTTGATCGAGCAGCCCATCGACGGCGTCTGCTCGGCGGGCATGCTGCCGGTGTCGATGAACTCACGGTAGGCGTCGACGAGGTCGCGCTTCAGGTCCCCGCGCGATGGCTCGGCGCCGGCGGCGTCGAGGCGGCCGCGGTAGACCAGCTTGCCGGCCGCGTCGTAGCCGAAGAAATCGGGCGTGCAGACGGCCCCGTAGGCCTTCGCCACCGCCTGCGTCTCGTCGATGACGTAGGGAAACGGATAGCCGAACTGCGTGGCGACCTGCTGCATGTTCTCGAAGGAGTCCTCGGGGTAGTCCGTGGGGTCGTTCGACATGATGGCGATCACGCCGACACCCATGGCCTGAAGGGTCTTGGCGTCCTCGACGAGGCGCTCGTTGATCGACTTCACGTAGGGGCAATGGTTGCAGATGAACATCACCAGCGTGCCGTGCTTTCCTGCCACGCTGGCGAAGCTGTGCTGGCGACCGTCGACGCCGGGCAGGTCGAAGGCGGGGGCGGATTTGCCGATCTCGGGATCGGGCGTGTAGGTCAGGGCCATCGGAATACTCCTTGAAGCTGTGTCAAAGGCCGGATGTGGGGCTTGGCCGTGCATTGTTCCACGGCATCTTGGCGCGTATATTGGCGGGTTCGCTGTTCAAAACAAGTCACCATGACCGGCAAGCTCTATATCAAGACGCACGGATGCCAGATGAACGAGTACGACTCGTCGAAGATGGCCGATGTGCTGGCAGCCTCCCACGGACTCGAAGTCACCGACGTCGAGGCCGATGCGGACGTCATCCTCGTGAACACCTGCTCGATCCGCGAGAAGGCCCAGGAGAAGGTGTTTTCGCAGCTCGGGCGCTGGAAGCGGCTCAAGCGCGACGGCAAGCCCGTGTTGATCGGCGTGGGTGGCTGCGTGGCGAGCCAGGAAGGCAACGCGATCCTCGAGCGTGCGCCTTACGTCGATCTCGTTTTCGGACCGCAGACCCTGCATCGCCTGCCGGCGATGATCGACGAGGTGCGCCGGACCGGCGCGCCCGCGGTCGACATCTCCTTCCCCGAGATCGAGAAGTTCGACAACCTGCCCGAGCCGCGCAAGGAAGGCCCCTCAGCATTCGTCTCCGTCATGGAGGGTTGCAGCAAGTACTGCAGCTTCTGCGTCGTGCCCTACACCCGGGGCGAGGAGATCAGCCGTCCCTTCGACGACGTGATCGCCGAGGTCGTGTCGCTGGCCGAGCAGGGCGTGCGCGAGATCAACTTCCTCGGGCAGAACGTGAACGCCTACCGCGGGCCCATGGACGGTGGCGACGAGGCCGATCTGGCGCTGCTCATCGAGTTCGCGGCCGCGATCGACGGGATCGACCGCATCCGCTTCACGACGTCGCACCCCGTCGAGTTCACCGATCGTCTAATCGAGGCCTACGCCGAGGTGCCGGAATTAGCTGCGTTCCTTCACCTGCCCGTCCAGTCGGGCTCCGACCGCGTGCTGTCGGCCATGAAGCGCGGCCATACGGCGCTCGAGTACAAGCAGAAGATCCGGCGGCTGCGCGAGGCGCGGCCCGACATCTGCCTGTCGTCCGACTTCATCATCGGCTTCCCGGGCGAGACCGACCGCGACTTCGAGGACACCATGAAGCTGATCGAGCAGATCGGCTTCGACCAGAGCTTCAGCTTCATCTACTCCAAGCGGCCCGGCACGCCAGCGTCGAACTTCCCGGACGACGTGCCGATGGACGTCAAGAAGGCCCGGCTCCAGCGGCTCCAGGCGACCATCAACGGCAACGCGGCGGAGATCTCCCAGGCCATGGTCGGCACCACCCAGCGGATCCTCGTCGAGGGTCCCTCGCGCAAGGATCCGAACGAGCTCTGCGGCCGCACCGAGAACAACCGCGTAGTGAACTTCGCGGGCCATCCAAGGTTGGCCGGCGGCTTCGTCGATGTGGTGATCACCGAGGCGCTCAGCAACTCGCTGCGCGGTCGTGTCGACCTGCGCGAATCCGTCGCGGGGGCCACCGCTTGAGCGCACTCCACACGGTCGAGCTCGCGCTCGAGCCCGAAGACAACGAGCGCCTGGCGAATCTCTGCGGCCAGTTCGACGAGCACCTGAAGCAGGTCGAGCTGCGCCTTGGCGTCGAGATCAGCAACCGCGGCAATCTGTTCCGCGTCATGGGTGACGAGCGGGCGAGCCGTCGGGCCGCACGCGTCATCGAGGGCCTCTACCGGGCGACCGAGCAGGAAGTGCTCTCGCCCGAGGAGATCAACCTCTACCTGCAGGAGTCGGGCGTCGACGCCATCGCCGAGGAGGAGGCCGCCGAGGACCCGGTGATCATCAAGGTCAAGCGGGGCATGATCCGCGGCCGCGGACCGAACCAGAACCAGTATCTCCACAACATCCTGCACCACGACATCAACTTCGGTATCGGGCCGGCGGGCACGGGCAAGACCTACCTTGCCGTCGCCTGCGCCGTGGCGGCGCTGGCCGAGGAGCGGGTCCAGCGTGTGGTGCTCGTGCGACCGGCCGTCGAGGCCGGCGAGCGGCTCGGCTTCCTGCCCGGCGACCTGGTGCAGAAGGTCGATCCCTACCTGCGTCCGCTCTACGACGCGCTGTTCGAGATGCTCGGCTTCGAGCGGGTGACGCGGCTCATCGAGCGCAACGTTATCGAGGTTGCACCGCTCGCCTTCATGCGCGGGCGGACCCTCAACGACGCCTTCGTCATCCTCGACGAAGGTCAGAACACGACCGTCGAGCAGATGAAGATGTTCCTCACGCGAATCGGCTTCGGGTCGACGGCGGTCATCACCGGCGACGTCACCCAGGTCGACCTGCCCAAGTCCCAGCTGTCGGGCCTGCGCCATGTGATCGAGGTGCTGCGCGACACCGACGGCATCAGCTTCACCTTCTTCACGGCCAAGGACGTCGTGCGGCACCGCCTCGTCCAGCGGGTCGTCCAGGCCTACGACGACTACGAGCGCCGCGAGCGCAACAGCTGATGGCGCTGTCCGTCGAGATTTCCGTGGCCTCCGCCCTGGAGGGCGCGGCCGATCTGCCCGAGCCCGCGTCCATCGAGGCGTGGGCCGCTGCGGGCGCCGAAGGGCTGGCGGCCCACGTCGACGTCCGCGTTGTCGATGCTGAGGAGATGCAGTCCTTGAATCGCGATTTCCGCGGGAAGGATCGACCGACCAACGTCCTGAGCTTTCCGGCCGACGCGGACCTGCCGCTGCCCGGCCCGCCGCTTCTCGGTGACATCGCGCTCTGCGCGCCCGTCATCGCTCGCGAGGCGGCGGAACAGGGCAAGCCTCCCGAAGACCACTGGGCGCATCTCGTGATCCATGGGATCTTGCACCTGCGCGGCTTTGACCATATCTCCGATTCCGAGGCGGAGGAGATGGAGTCGCTGGAGCGCTGCTTGCTCGAAAAGCTCGGCATTCCGGACCCTTACCGGTGAAATCCGCTATATTGATCCCAGGAACGGTTGCGGCAGGAGCCGCGGTTGCACAGGCGCCATGAGCGACGACTATCCCAGTAGCAACGGTTCCGAGTCCCGATCCTGGCTGGAGCGCCTTTCGAGCGCCTTCAGCAGCGGGGAACCTCGGAGCCGCGAAGAAGTCCAGGAAATCCTGACCGAAGCCCACGAACGCGAGCTCATCGATGGCGACACGCATCGAATGATCAAGGGCGCGTTCGAAGTCTCCGAACACCACGTCAGGGACGCGATGATCCCGCGCGGCCAGATGGTCGTCGTTCCGGACGATGCGACGCTGGAAGACCTGCTGCCGATCATTGTCGAATCCGGGCATTCCCGCTTTCCGGTGGTGCGCGGAGACAAGGACGAGGTCGCCGGCATCCTGCTCGCCAAGGATCTGCTGCGCGTCTACATCGAGGCGAGCGAATTCGACCTCGCCGAGCTGCTGCGCAAGCCCGCGTTCATTCCCGAGAGCAAGCGTCTTTCGGTGCTCCTCAAGGAGTTTCGGGCCTCGCGCAACCACATGGCCGTGGTCGTGGATGAGTATGGCGGCGTCAGTGGCCTGATCACCATCGAGGATGTGCTCGAAGAGATCGTCGGCGACATCGATGACGAGCACGACGAGGAAGAGATCGACTACATCGTTCGCCAGGACAGCGGCCGCTACACGGTCAGCGCCCTGACGCCGATCGACGACTTCAATGCGTTCTTCAAGTGCGACTTCAGCGACGAGGAATTCGACACGATCGGCGGACTGGTCGTCGGCCACTTCGGTCGCCTGCCGGAGGGCGGAGAGTCGGTGCAGCTCGGCAAGTTCAACTTCGAGGTGCTGCGCGCGGACAATCGCCGCCTGCACCTGCTGGGTCTGACGCCGGCTACCGGTTGAGATGGGCGTCGCCCCGGGCCTGCACGCGGTCCGGTCCGCGGTGCTTCTGCTCCTGCTGCTTCTAGGCGCGGTCCCCGGCACCGGCAGCGCCGCCGGACGCTTCGACGTCAGCCTGGTGACGATCGGCCCCGGGGAGATCTACTGGGCCCGCTTCGGCCACAACGCGATCCTGGTCGAGGACCGCGAGACGGATAATGCCTGGACCTACAACTATGGCCTCTTCGACCTTGCCGAGGAGGATTTCTTCATCAATTTCGCCCGCGGCCGCATGCGCTACCTGCTGGCCGCGACGGACCCGGAACTGGAGTTCGAGGCCTACCGGCGCGAGGGTCGGAGCGTCCTACTTCAGCGGCTGGCGCTGACCGACGCGCAGGCCCTGGAGCTCGTCCGCTTCCTCGAATGGAACCGGCTCCCCGGGAACCGTAGCTACCTCTACGACTACTTCCGGGACAACTGTTCGACGCGGGTACGCGACGCGCTGGATGACGCGCTGGGTGGCGCGCTCGCCGCGCAGTTCAAGCCACTGCCGGCCAGCGAGGGGACCTTCCGCTGGCACACCCGGCGCCTGGCCGCTCCCGAACCCTGGTTGTACGTGGCGACGGACCTGGGGCTGGGCCCGTTTGTCGACAAGCCCGTCTCTCGCTGGGACGAATTCTTCCTGCCCCGCGTATTCGCCGACGCCGTGCGCGAAGTCAGCGTTCCCGGGAGCGACGGGAGCCTGCGCCCACTCGTGACCGCTGAGCAGACGCTGGCGCCGGCGCGGGTGATCGAGCCCGCCGGGCCGCCCGGGTGGTCGCGCTGGTACCTGCTCGCCGGCGTCGCCGGTGGCATTGCGCTGTTCTTGCTGGACGGGCGCACCCGATCCTTCGCGCGTCGATCCTGGTGGCTGCTCTCGGGCCTCATCGGGGCGGGGCTGCTCTGCCTGTGGCTCCTGACGGATCACGCGGCAGCCTGGGCCAACGCCAACGCCCTGCTGTTCACCCCCCTGACGCTTCCCCTGGTGCTGCTTTCCCGGGACAGCCGCTGGGCATCGCCCCTCGTGGCGCTGACGCTCGCCAGCGCGGCCGCTGGTGCGGTGATGGCGCTCGTGCGTTACCAGGGAAACCTCGACTGGGTGCTGTTCGCCGTGCCGCTTCAGGCCGCTGCCATCGCGGCGTGGGTCGGTGGACGCCGCGCCCGCAAAGCACCGACACCACGGTAGAATGCGCGCCTCGCTCGCTGGAGTTTCCGTGCTAATGAGTCGATCGACCCAAACCTTCCTGCTGATCGCCGCCATGATCGCGCCGATGCTCGTGGGCGCCGCCGACGAGCTCGCGCCCGTGGGTGACCGGATCAATCAGGTCATCCTCGACCGCCAGGCCGCCACGGCCGACGCCGTCACCCGGCTGACGCGTGCGCTGGAGGATCCCGAAGCAGAGGTCCGGTACCTGGCGACGCGCTCGCTGGCGGAACTCGGGGCGCTGTCGCAGCCGGCAATGCCGGCCCTGCGCCTGCGCCTCGACGACACGGATCCCGCCGTCGTGATCCGGGCGGCCGACGCGCTCGAGGCTCTCGGCGTGCCGGCCGAAGAGCTGCAGGAAGCGCGTCAGCGCGCCATGCCCCTTGCACCCCGCGTGATCGATCAGTTCTCGGCCGCCCGCGCGCTGATCGGCATCGTCCCGGCCGCGGAGCTGGCGCCGATCTTCGTCAAGCAGGGCGTGCGGCTGGCCCGCCAGCTGGACGAGTCCGGCGATATCGATCGGTACCAGCCGCGCCTCGTCCCGGTCGAGCGGGCCATCAGGCGATTGGCTCGGACCGGAGACCGCGATGCCATCGAGCCTTTCAGAAGGGCCATCGGGCTGTCGGAGTACCTGACGCCGACCCTGCTCCGGGCCCTCGACAGCTATCGCCCGACCCCGGATGACTTCCTCACCCTGCTGATCAGTCAGCTGAACCGCTCGACGTTCGTTGCCGTCCCGGCCCTCGAGCTGATCGCCCAGCGGACCCGGAACGAACGCGTGATCGGCCGTTGGGTGCCGGAAGTCGCCGCCCGCTGTCGCTCGGGCCTCGCGGCCTATCGCGCCCAGGTGGCAAGGACGCTGGGCGCCGGAGGCCCTGCCGCCGTCGAGGGCATGGATTGCCTGGTCACCCTGCTCGATGACGACGAGGCAACGGTCAGGGCCGAAAGCGTCACGGCGATCGCCGCGTTGGCTGCAGTGACCGATGAGGTCACACCGACCGCGCTGCGCGTCACGCGCATCACCGCCGCGTCTCTGCGACGGCACGCGTTGGAGGATGCGGATGAGTCGGTACGTGCCGCCGCGCGCGATGCCTACGTCGCGCTGCCGATCGCACCCGAGTTTCGCGCCAGGTTGATCGTGGAGGCCGCCGGCGGTGTCGAGGCGGCTGCCGCGCTGCTCGAGGCGCGTGGGCTTGCCGATGTCGATTACGATCTCGCGCCGGACCCGGCAGAACGGCTGCGCCGGCTGGGCTATGCCGAGAGCGCTCTAGGCCTACGCACGGCGCTAGGCGCTCAGTCCGCGACTGCCGTCGAGGCCTTTCTCGACGCCGGCTTCGGCGTGAACGATCGCTTCGACAGCGGCTGGCGCGAGACGCCCCTGGTGCTCGCCGTGAGTGGCGGCGCGTGCGTTGGCGACCCGGCTGGCGTGGAGGCGACGGTCGACCTGCTGCTGGGGCGAGGCGCGGACGTCAATCTCTTTGACGACCGCGGGAACTCCCCGCTGACGGCCGCTGCGCGTCGCTGCAGTCCGGAGCTGATCCGAGCGCTCCTCGCGGCCGGCGCCGACATGAAGCATCAGAATGGCCGCGGCATGGACCCGTTCATGGTCGCTATCCAGGATCCGTCGCCGGCCGCGGAGGTCCTCATCGAGGCCGGCTACCGCCTGCCTGACGCGTTCATCGAGGCCTATCGTGACGCCGTCGCAGATGATCCCGAGCGGCTGGCGCTGATCGAACGCGCCAGCCGCTGAATCGGGCGACCGACGGTTCAGGGCGCAATACGCTGACCGCAGCCCGCCAGGGTCGCGCCATCGAGGACGAGCGTGGCCGCAAAGGGAAAGCGTTCCCCGGCCACCGGATCGACGCACACCACGGACTCGAGATCGATCCTCGCCGTGTGCTCGCCGTCCGCGACCTCGTAGACGAGTCTCCGGCCGATGTTACCGCGCTCGGGCGCGGGGCCCGCGAGTTCCGCGTCGACAGCCGAGCGCGGTACGCTCACCCGCCCCCGCACCGCGGTGCCGTCGTCAAAGATGAGCAGGGACCATTCGGGTGAACTGCCGAGCGCAAGGAGCGCTGCGCCATCCATCACGCCCTCGATCCTCAGGGATTCGCGGCCGTCGAGCGTACATTCCACCGTCTCCCCGCCGCCGCGCGCATGCAGTGCCCCGTCGCCCTTCATCCACAGCATGACCTCACCACTGTCGAAGCGGGCGCCGCTGGCCGTCCGCGTCTGCGTGAGAACGGTGGGCTCGAGGGTTTCTGCTGACCAGAGCAGCAGTTCGCCGAAGCCCAGGCGGGTGACCACCGTGTCGACGCCACACCGGTAGACGCTGACGACACCGTTCCAACGTTCGCGATCGGCGATCGCGCCGGACCAGTCGCGGCCGGCGGTTGGTGGCGGCTCGCGGGTGGCGCAAGCGGTCAGGACGGCGCCGAGCAGGAGCAGAAGGATGCGGGGCAGCGGCATGGTGGTTCTTCCCGGTCTGGACGGCGCCAACATAGCAACGCGGGCCCGTCTGGGCCACACTCGGGAGGACGCCCAAGGAGATGAAGGCGCATGGCGAATACCCTTCCGCACCCGACGGTCGTCGGCGCATCGGCAGAGGATGCCGACAAGCTCAAGGCGATCTATGCGACCTGGATGGAGAGCTACAACGCCGGCGACCTCGAGAGCTTCATGGGCCTGCTGCACGACGACGTCATCGTCATGGCGGAGAACCAGCCCACGGTTGCCGGCAAGGCCGCAGCGCGGGCGTACTTCGCCGCGCGCGTGGGGCGCCCCGGCGTGACCTTCATCGATGAGCTGCTGGAGATTCGGGTCAACGGCAGCTGGGCGTATTTCCGGGGCGACTTCACCTTCGAGAGCGCGCCGACCGAGACGGGTGGCGAGACGCATCGCGCCCGGGGGCGGTATCTCGTGCTCTACGAGAAGGGTGACGACGGCGAGTGGCGCATGCTCCGCGACATCGACAACGGCCTGCCCTAGCCATCGCTCGTGCGCTGGCCGCGCGTGGCTGGCTACCCGGTGGATTCCTCGAGCAGCGCGCGGATCTCGCGCGCGATGCGCCGCGCCTGCGGATCGCCCGCGTGGGTCTCACCGACAAAGAGTGAGCGGATTCTCCCGGAGCCGTCGACGAGATACCACGCGGGCCAGTAGCGGTTATTCAACGCCTTCCAGTAGCCCCAGTCGTTGTCGATCATCGAGGGGTGCTTCAGCTGGAAATGGCGCGCTCGCTCGGCCACGGCCTGCCGGTTCTTCTCACGGTCGAACTCGGGCGTGTGGACGCCGACGATGCCGAAGCGCTCGTCCGCGATCTCCGCCTCGAGGCCGTTCAGCCACGGAAAGGAGCGATAGCAGTTCCAGCACTCGAAGGCCCAGATATGGACCAGCGTGACCTGGCCCGTGAGATCCGCGTTCGTGACGGGCTTGCCGTTGATCCAATCCTCTGCCGTGGCGGGAAACATCGGTAGGACCGGCGCCGCGTCGGGATCGAGCTGCTGGCCGAAGGCGATATGCTCGCGGGCGAACAACGTCAGTCCGAGCAGCAGGGTCAGGAACAGGGGCAGGGCGAACTGGCGCATGCGGTCTTCCGATCTTGGGCTACTTCAGCAGACCGACCGTGGCCGCGACTGCTTTCAGCGTTTGATCTTCTCGAGCATGGCCGCCATCTGCTGCTGCAGCATGGCCATGGCCTTCGCCGGGCGGACCATGACCTTGAAATCATCGATCCGGCCATCCGCATCGAAGTGAATCAGGTCGACGCCGTTGATCACGATGCCATCGATCTCCGCCATGAACTCGAGGACCGCGTCCTGGCCATCGACCACCTCTCGAACGTAGTGGAAGCCATTCGCAAGGAGCACGTGCAGCGCGGCGGTCAGGTACACCGTGGTGATCGCCTTGCCTGCCTGCGGGCGATGCACGACCGGTGAATGGAAGACGACGTCGTCAGCGAGCAGATCGCCGAGCCCCGCCGGGTCGCGATCGCGCAGGAGTTGGTGCCAGCGCTCGAGGTGCTGCATCATCGATGCTCCATCGTTCGAGTACCGCCATCATAGCCATGTTGCCGCGTTTTCTGTTCGGCCTGCTCGCCTCGACCACGGCGCTGGCGCACCCCGGCTGGGGGCTCCAGGTCGACGTCGAGGGCAATGTTTACTTCACCGACCTCGACCATGTTTACCGCGCCGCCGCGGACGGTGGCGTCGATCGCTGGGTCGAGGACGTCCACAGCCATGCGCTCTACCTCGATGAAGACGAGGCGCTCATCGGTGAGCACAGCTGGGTCAACGAGGGCGGCGAATTCCGCCATCGCTACTGGCGGGCGGATGCCAGCGGCAAGCGCTCGGAGCTCTCGCCCGCGGCGGCGGCTGCCTCCTTCGGCATGGCCTCGCCGAACGGCGGTCAACTGCTCCCGTTCTCCGACAACAACAAAGGCGTGGCCGGCCTCGCAAGCGTCACCGACGGCGCCGCGTCCGCCTCGGCCCTGCCGCGGGTCGGCGCAGTCGACGGATCCCTCGAGCAGGCGAGATTCGGGATCTTCGGCGCCGCCATCTCCGACGGCGCTGGCGGTCTCCTGGTCACCAGCGGCGGTCAGCTGCGGGCCATCGACGCGCGGGGGCGCGTCACGACGGTGCTCGGCGAGGCGCAGGGCTTTCCCTTCGACGCGGAGGGATCGTCGCGGCTCCTCGGTCTGTCGCTGGCTTTCAACGGCGACGTCTTCGTCGCCGACCTCGACGAGCGGGAACTCCTGCGCGTGGATCGCGACACGGGCGAGGTGATCCGCGTCCTCGGCGCCGACCTCGCCTGGACCATCGCCGGCGTGCACGTGTCCGGCACCTATGTCTACCTCCTCGAGGTCAACCGCTTTCCCTGGTCGTCCGACGTCCGGGTGCGCCGCATGGACTCGAACGGCCGCGTTGAGTTCGTGGCCCGCAACCCCTGATGGCGGCCTCGATCGCCGGCTGGCCCGTCCTGCTGCCACCGGTGCTGGCCATCGCGCTTGCGCTCTCGACCCGGCAGGTCTATCTCGCCCTGTTCGCCGGGCTCTGGCTCGGCACGACGCTGCTCGTCGGGGGTAACCCGATCGTCGGTCTGGAGCGCCTCGGGACCGAGCTCGTTGCCGTGTTCGCCGATCCGGGCAACACCCGGATCGTCTTCTTCTGCCTTCTGGTGGGTGGTCTCATCGCCCTCGTCCAGG